>JBEKJJ010000028.1:0-46019 GCA_050011295.1 Bryobacteraceae bacterium | reverse complement strand
CGGCGTCGCTGCATCAGAGTTTCCTCCATTGTGCAAGATTCCCCACTGCTGCCTCCCGTAGGAGTCTGGCCCGTGTTTCAGTGCCAGTGTGGCCGTGTGCCCTCTCAGGCCGGCTACCGATCATTGCCTTGGTAGGCCTTTACCCTACCAACTAGCTAATCGGCCGCGGACTCCTCTCTCGACGCATTGCTGCTTTCCCTTTTCAGGCTTATGCGGTATTAGCCCCGGTTTCCCAGGGTTATTCCCCATCAAGAGGTAGATGATCCAATCCACGTGTTACTCACCCGTACGCCACTTTACTCATGGATTGCTCCACTTTCTCGTGCGACTTGCATGTGTTAAGCGCGCCGCCAGCGTTGATTCTGAGCCGGGATCAAACTCTCGTTTGATCTTGTTGAGACTACTAGCCTAACCCTATAAAAGCGGCTAAACTATCGCCCCGGTTTAACTCAAAAGTTCTGACGAACATTACTTCTGCATCCAACCAGATTGTCAAAGATCTGCGTAACCGATCCAGCGATCCCTGCTCTTTCAAACAAGGAAGACCCAACCGGCCACCGGCCTCGAAAGCCGTTTTGGCGCAAGCGATACTCACAATCGCAAATTCCGCTTGAACCAGAATTCTTGGGAACTTAAAGAACTGCCTGACAGGAGTTGAGGCTTTACTGCTTCTTGCTGCCTGCCGAAATTATGCCTATCTCAGCCTAGCAAAGTCACAAGTCAAATGGCAAGCGCCATCCGAACTTTTTTCTTCGCTAACCTGCGAAAGACGACCTCAACCAGAATACCAGGCACTTTCCGGATTGGCAAGGGGCTTTCGCAAAAAAGTTTCGAGCCCAGCCGATCGCTGTCCATCGCCGTGCGTCGTAAGGACTTATCCTCTCTTACTGGGTCGGAGCGGTGGAGTAGAAGCCCGTGATGCTGGCGCTTTCGAGGATATGGCCGGACGTTCCCGCCGCGATCAACGCCTGGTATAGCGTCTCGGCGGTCGCCGGAAAATTCGCCGACGACGGCAGATTCAGTTTTATGTCGAGAGCATAGACCGTAAAGACGTACTGGTGATTAACCGGGCTCACATTGGGTGGCGGGCACGGACCGTCGTATTCAGCGCCGACAAAAAAGTCGTTGACGATTTGAGCTCCGAACTGGCTGCCCGAAACTCCCGCGTTCTCGGGCAGCCCGGCTGCGAAGGGAGCGATGTTGTACATTCCCCAGTGAGTAAATGCTGCCGTCACATCGTATAAAACCACGGCGAAACTCCGCGTGCGGGGATCGGCGCGGGTCCAGGATAGCTCGGGAGATTGATTTCCTCCGGGGCTGCCATTCGCTGAACACGAGTTGACGTTGTTCACCGTGATGTTGTTAATCACGCTGAGAGGCAGCGTGCTGTTGTTCTGAAATGTCGTGCTGCTGAGCTGGAATTTATCCCCGAAGTTGCCGTCCTGCGCGGCGAGCTGAAGAGGGATGGTGAAAAGGGCCAGTAGCGCTAGTCGAGTGAGGCCCGTGGATGTTTTCATGGAGTTCTCCTTGACTCAAATTTTAGACTTCCCGGCAGCGATCAGTTTATCACCAGCCGTGGGACAGCTCTACCAGGGCGCGACCCACACGGTCAGGTCGAGCGTCGCTGTTTGCGAAGCGTCCGCGTGAATCACCCGCGCTTGGCTCAGCTCAATCAAGTCCGCATCTATTTCATTTACGTCGAAGCTGGCCAGCACGCGATAGTCGCCGGGCGGAAGGCTGTCGAATCGAAAGTGTCCCTCGGTATCCGTTAGCGTCTGTGGGGCGCCACTCAAGGAGCGGCGCGCGGATTCGGCAACGGGCCAGAGAAATACCGGCGCGCCAGGCGAGGGCTTGCCGTCCGACGTCACTTTGCCCGTGATCTGGCCAGCACGATCGGAGACTGAAATCAGGACCCTCGCATATCGTGGTTCGATGTAGACTTCGAACCAATCGGTAGGGTGCTCGACGCTCCACGTTCGCCGGGGAGATCCTCGCTGGGCCACGATGGACTCGACATAATATCCGGAGGGAACGCGAGCCCGCATCTCCCAGTGCCCAGGACTCAGCGCGGTTCGCGGCATAGGGATTTCCTGTTCGGTTTCTACTTCCGCCAAGTCCTGACGGCGGCCCACGAGCGTGATGGGAATATCCGACCTGGCGTTCGAACTAGCGCCGCGCATGTCGAATTCAACGGTGGGCGCGGGCGCGGCTTGAAAATTCACACCGTTCATGTCGTGATCGAGATACAGCTCCGTGAATCCCGATGCGGCGCCGTTTTCTAGCGCAGCAAACACTTCGTAGACTGCCGGCGCGAGACCCTCGAAATGATACGGGGCCTGAAATGTGAGGAGTGGACATTCGCTCTGCATGCGGCGGCGGCCCGTTTCTGAGGAGAGCGTCACGACGAGCGGACCGGCGGCGCTGCACGTGATGATGCCGCCCATGTGGAACAAAGCGCCTGTCTCGGGGCTGATGTCGGCGTCCGACGTATCGCTGTCAAATGTCACCTGATGGACGCGCGCTTCGCGAGTCTCGCGGGCAACTAATCCGAATGTTGGCAGCCATCCGGTGCCGTCCACTAGCGTGTAAGCTGTCGACCGCACCCAGTATTTACCGGCTTCGAGGCCGGGAATGCGAAACACGCCGCGATCGTCGGAAAGTGCGCTTCCCGCCGAACGCAATGGAAGCCGCGCGCGATAGGCAACCACCGGAATTCCCGACGCGCCGACGCCGTTCTCATCCAGAACGCGGCCCGTGACTGCTCCTTGATGGCGCAATCGCAGCTCGGCGAAGAGCGTGGAATCCCGAGTGACTTCGATTGGCGCTGGATGGCCGAGCGGGAGCCTCTGGCCAAATGCGCCGGGGAAATATCCGGAGTGGGTCGCGGTCAATAGATAAACTCCCGGCTCGACGGTGGGAAATACGAAGTTGCCGCTGAGTCCAACTCGCATTATTAGTGGGTGACCTTTTTCGCCGGTGGATTGCGGAACAGGATCGAGGCGAACCATGCTGCGGGCGAGAGGACGTCCGGAGGCGTGTTCCAGTACGATGCCCTGAATAGTGCCGGCGTGGACGCAGCCAGTGACAGTTAGCAGGATGAGGGCACGCAGCATGTAGCTCTTGTGGCTATGACGGATGCGGCGGTCGAAGCGTGGAGTCTGGCTGGCTGCTCTCTAACGGCCTGCCTTCCGGCCATAATAAATCTCGCGGTAGCAGGCGATACAGGGCCGCGCCCGGCGGCACAGCGGGTCTTTGTGAACACAGCGGTGGCGGTGAAAGAAAGCATAGAAAGCGATGCCCGCGATCAGAACAGGTAAGAAAATGGGTAGGATGCGTTGGAAGGGCACAGCGATACTGCTTCCTTCCTAAGCATACTCCCCTCAGCAGACCGCGATGCGCGAGGCGCGTTTCGGGGTGTAGCCGAGAGCCCAGCGTACTAGAAGACATTCTAGTAGACAAACGGCGAATGTTCTAGTAGAATGTCTTCTAGTAACGATGCCGAAGAATACTTCCAACGAGAATCATATTGAGCTGCTGCAGGGCACGCTCGACATGCTGATTTTGCGGACTCTGCAGTGGGGCGCTCAGCATGGGCACGGGATCGGCCAGGCAATCCGGCAGAGTTCGGCGGATCTGCTGCTGATCGAGCGCGGGTCCTTGTATCCCGCGCTGCATCGGCTTGAGGAACGCGGTCTCATTGAGTCGGAATGGAAGGCTTCGGATATGAACCGGCGAGCCAAGTATTACCGGCTCACGGCGGCGGGTAAAGAGCAACTGGTGGCGGAGCAGTCCAAATGGAAAACGCTTGTGAAGGCAATCACTCGCGTGATGCGTCCGGCGTGAAGAGGAGAGCAATATGCGTTGGGACTTTTGGCGAAAACAAAGACGCGAGACGGATCTCGAAGATGAGATCGCCCACGACCTGGCGCTGGAGGCCGATGAGCGAGTTCGCTCCGGTGCCGCGCCAGGAGAAGCCGAACAGGCCAGCCGCCGCGATTTCGGGAACGTGGGGCTGCTGAAAGAAGGCATTCGCGAAACGTGGGGCTGGTCATCCCTCGAACGCCTGGGCCGGGATATTCGATATTCATGGCGCAGCTTACGCAAGAGCCCGCTGTTCGCCACGATGGCCGTGCTGTCGCTCGCGCTTGGTATCGGTGCGAACGCAACCATCTTCAGCGTGATCAACGCGATTCTCTTACGGCCCTTACCGGGCGTGGAGCGCGCCTCGGAGGTGTTCTCTCTGAACGAGAAGGTGACCAGCAGCACTCCCCTCCCTCTGATCTCATACCCGGACTACCGCGATTTTCGCGACCGCAACTCCGTGCTGACGGGATTGGCCGCGATGGGTTTTGTCCCGGCCAGTGTCGGCAAAAAGGGCAACTGCCAGCGGCTGTTCGGCTATACGGTGAGCGGGAACTACTTCGAGGTACTGGGAATCAAACCGCTGGCCGGCCGCCTGATCCAACCGGAAGACGACAAAGTTCGCGGCGGCCATCCGTTGGTTGTCCTGAGCTACACAGGATGGCAAAAGCACTTCGGAGGAGACCCCAATATTATTGGCACGAAAGTTCAGGTAAACGGCCGGGAATTCACCGTGTTGGGGATAACTCCCCAAGGGTTCTTCGGTACCGAGCTTTTCTTCGCTCCGGACGTTTTCTTTTCCATTTCCATGCAGAGAGAGTTGGAGGGCGGAGGCGGCCTGAACGATCTGGACCGCCGGTCCGCGCGCGGCTTCTTTTCGGTGGGGCGTTTGAAGCCAGGAGTCAGCATGGCGCAGGCTGAATCGGCTCTCGACGCCATCGGACGGCAAATGGCTCAGGAAAACCCGCGGGAAGATGGCGGTATGCAAATCAAGCTGGCTCCGCCGGGTTTGGCGGGGGCGTTCCTGCGGAATCCCATCCTTTATTTCGTCACGGCGATGTTCGGCGTTTCCTGCCTGGTGCTATTGGTAGCCTGCGTGAATCTGGCCAGCATGTTGCTTGCGCGCGCCGGCGATAAACGCAAGGAAACCGCGATCCGGCTGGCGCTGGGCGCTGGACGTGGCGTGTTGATCCGGCAACTGCTCACCGAGAACCTCATGGTTGCTCTCGCGGGTGGCGCGGCAGGCGCACTGCTGGCTCTCTGGACCACCAGCGCGCTCGCTGCCTGGCATCCTCCCGTGGATATTCCGATGGTTGTTAGCGCTCCTGTAGATATCCGCGTGTTCCTGTTCGCGCTCCTTGTCGCAACTATGACGGCACTCCTGTTCGGTCTGCTACCGGCTTTTCAGGCGACTAAAACGGACCTGGTCCCGGCATTGAAGAACGAAGCCGCGGCGGGGCGACTCCGCTATTGGCATTTGCGCGATTACATGGTGGCAGTCCAGGTGTCGATGTCGGTACTGCTGCTTTTTTGTTCGGTGCTGGTGGTCAAAAGTCTCGAGCGATCGCTCAATGCACCCATCGGTTTTGAAGTCCACGGTCTCGCTACGGTCTCCTTCGATCTGAACATGCAAGGCTATGAGGAGCCTCGCGGCCGTGATTTCGAGCGGCGCGTATTGGATAAGATCCGGCAACTTCCGGGAGTGGAGTCCGCCGCGCTCGCGGATAATTTCCCGCTAACTCTGACAGTCCCCTGGAGCGCAGTGTATGTCGAAGGCAAGCCCGTTCCCAAGCGTGCCGCCGACTTGCCGAACGCTTACTTCTTTGCGGTCAGCCCTGGCTATTTCCAAACTATGCGAACACATTTGATTTCCGGCCGCGAGTTCGACGACCGGGACCGGCAGGGCGGTCAGCGCGTAGCTATTGTGAGCAGCTCATTTGCCACCGAATTGATGGATGGCGCAAATCCGCTGGGGCGCCGCTTTTCCACCGGCCCGGCTGAGAAGCCGATGGAGATTGTAGGCGTTGTGGAGACGGGGAAATATTACACTCTGAACGAAAAGGGCCGGGCCTTCTGGACGCCTCTGGAAGACGCGTATAGGTCCAAGGCTTCCTTAGTAGTTCGCACGCGCGTGCTTCCCCCCGAGTCGGTGTTGCCGGCCATCCGGGCCGCGGTTAACGAAATTGATCCCTCTATCGCGCTGTTCTCTACCGGCAGCATGCAGGATCAACTCGCTTGGACTTTCTTCCCGCCCCGCATCGCCGCCATTGCACTGAGTGCGTTTGGCGTGCTGGCGCTGGTGCTGGCTGCTACAGGAATTTACGGCGTGATGGCTTACGCGGTCTCGCGCCGGACGCGCGAAATTGGCATCCGCATGGCGATCGGCGCAACGCAGGCGCAGGTGCTCGCCTCGGTGGCGCGCCGCGCGGGCACTTTGATTGGCACAGGGCTGGTTCTCGGCCTGGGAATTGCGTTGCTCGCCGGGCGATTTTTGGAGAGCATCCTGTATGGCGTGAAGCCCAGCGATCCGCTGTCCTTCGCAATTGTATTCGCTCTCATGCTCGGGATCGGCGGAGCCGCGACGTTTGCGCCGGCCCTGAGAGCTACGCGCATCGATCCTACGCAGGCGTTGCGGCAAGAATAGCCAGGAGTACCGTGATGCTTTGGGACTTTTGGCGGCGCAAACGGCACAACACTGATCTCGATGACGAGATCGCCCACGATCTCGCGCTTGACGCCGAGGAGCGAATCCGCTCCGGCGTTGTGCGCCAAGAAGCCGAACTGGCCAGCCGCCGTGATTTCGGGAACGTTGGATTACTCAAGGAGGGCATTCGCGAAATGTGGGGTTGGGCATCGCTCGAACGCATCGGCCGGGATTTTCGCTATGCATGGCGCGGATTGCGCCATAGCCCGCTATTCGCGACGATGGCTGTGCTTTCGCTAGCACTCGGAATAGGCGCGAATGCTGCGATCTTCAGCGTGATCAACGCAATTCTCCTGCGGCCGCTGCCGGGCGTGGAGCGCGCCTCCGAATTGGTCACTATCAACGAGAAGTTCGGCGCCGGTAACGGCCCTCCCATGGTCTCCTATCCGGACTACCGCGATTTTCGCGACCGCAATTCCGTGCTGACCGGGCTGGCCGCAATCGGTTTTGTGCCAGCGAGTGTTGGTCCAAAGGGAAACTGCGAGCGCATCTTCGGCTATACGGTGAGCGGGAACTATTTCGATCTGCTGGGAGTAAAACCGTTGGCCGGCCGCCTGATCCAACCGGGGGACGACAAAGTTCGCGGCGGCCATCCGGTGATAGTTCTGAGCTACACGGGTTGGCAAAAGTTTGGAGGAGATCCCAATATTGTCGGCACGAAGCTGCAGGTCAACGGCCGGGAGTATTCGGTGTTGGGCGTAACTCCGAAAGGATTCATCGGTACGGAGCTTTTCTTCGCGCCGGACGCTTTCTTCTCCATCGCCATGCATCAAGCTTTAGGCACTGAGAATGCCGATCTGGACAGCCGCTCCGGCAGCGGATTCTTCGCGGTAGGGCGTTTGAAGCATGGAGTCACTATGGCGCAGGCAGAGTCGGCACTCGACGCCGTCGGACGGCAATTGGCGCAGGAGTATCCACAGGTGGACGGCGGGATGCGAGTCAAGCTGAGTCCGCCGGGATTGGCCGGAGCTTGGCTGCGAGGTCCCATCATTGGATTCGCCGCAGCTTTGTTCGGCGTTTCCTGTCTCGTGTTATTGGTCGCCTGCGTAAACCTGGCCAGCATGTTGCTTGCACGCGCCGGCGACAAACGCAAGGAAACCGCTATCCGGCTGGCTTTGGGCGCTGGACGCGGTGTGTTGATCCGGCAACTGCTGACTGAGAATCTCATGGTAGCTCTGGCGGGAGGCGCAGTGGGCGCGCTGTTGGCTGTCTGGATTATGAGCGCGCTGGCGGCCTGGCGCCCTCCCGGGGATATGCCGGTGATCGTCAACGTACCTGTAGACTTCCGCGTGTTCCTGTTCGCCTTGGTTGTTTCCACCGTGACGGCGCTGTTGTTTGGTCTGCTACCGGCGATTCAGTCGACGAAGGCGGACCTGATCCCGGCATTGAAGAATGAAGCCGCCACAGGACGATTTCGCTATTGGCATTTGCGCGACTACATGGTGGCAGCGCAGGTGGCGATGTCGGTGCTGTTGCTTTTTTGTTCGGTGCTGGTAGTCAAAAGTTTGCAAAGGTCGCTCGATGCGCCGATCGGCTTCGAACCTCGGGGTCTCGCCACGGTCTCCTTCGATCTGGAGATGCAAGGCTATGACGAGCCGCGCGGCCGTGAGTTCCAGCGGCGCGTGCTGGATAAGATTCGCCAACTGCCGGGCGTGGAGTCGGCTGCACTGGTGGATCGTCTGCCGTTAAATATGAGCGTCCAGCGGGGTCCCGTCTATATCGAAGGCAAGCCTTTGCCCAAACGCCCCGCCGACGCGCCAAGCGCTTACGGCTTTTCCGTCACTGCCGATTATTTCCGCACTATGCGAACGCGCTTGATTTCGGGGCGCGACTTCGACGGCAGAGACAAAGATGGCGGCAAGCTCGTGGCGATTGTCAGCAGCTCATTTGCGTCAGAACTGTTGGATGGGAGCAATCCTATTGGACGCCGCTTCTCCACCGGGCCGTCAGATAAACCGATCGAGATTGTGGGCGTTGTGGAGACTGGGAAATACTACAGCCTGACGGATCAGGCGCCCACGGCCTTTTGGACGCCGTTGGTTGTCTCGTATAGACCGAAGGCTTCTTTGATGGCCCGTACACGAATGATTCCTCCGGAGTCTCTGTTGCCGTCCATCCGAGCAGCGTTACGCGAAATCGATCCGTCCATCGCGCTGTTCTCCGCCGGCAGTATGCAGGATCAACTATCCCTGACGCTCTTCCCGGCCCGCATCGCCGCCATTGCGCTTAGTGCGTTTGGAATGTTGGCGCTGGTGCTTGCCGCCACGGGAATTTATGGCGTGATGGCCTACGCCGTTTCGCGCCGGACCCAGGAAATCGGCATCCGCATGGCGATCGGCGCGACGCAGGCGCAGGTGCTAGGCTCCGTTGCCCGCGGCGCTTCGATTTTGATCGGGACGGGGTTGGTGCTCGGCTTGGGAATGGCATTATTCGCCGGAGGGTTGTTCGAGCGAATTCTTTATGGCGTGACGCCCAGCGATCCAGTGACCTTCGCAATTGTATTCGCAATCATGCTGGGCGTTGGCGCGGCCGCCACGTTAGTGCCCGCCCGGCGGGCAACTCGCATTGATCCCATGCAGGCATTGCGGCAGGAGTAGCCAATTGAATCAAAAGCACCGGTCGCATATTGCGTTGATCGATTACCACCGTCTCGGGCGGTTTCGCGTGCGACGCGCCACCCTCCAGCACCACAACTAATCTGTCGAATTCGGATGCAGCGTCCGATTTAGCTGCGGCGGACGGCCCGGACACGGCGCCGCGGAGGTTGTAGACAATCGGCGATAAGGCCTTTTTTGTCAGCCGTTTAGTGACTATGGCGTGTCCCTGGACCTCGCCCGCGCAGGCCGGCCACGCCAGCGACAGGAGGCATGCGACCCAATTCAAGCGATTCATCTAAGCCCCTATGCTTGTTGAATCGGTTGCCCCTGCGTAGGACTATAGGTATACTCACGATCTGCCGATAGCAGAGGGATGACATCGACAACGGCTAATCCCGCCGGAACCACCACCCGAGTACTCGTGGCCGACGATCACGGAGTCGTTCGAAAAGGTCTACGCTTTCTGCTGCAGACCGATCCCACTATCGAAGTGGTGGGCGAGGCTTCCGATGGACGGGAGGCGGTCCGGATGACGGAACAGCTATCTCCTGATGTGGTGGTGATGGATATCACCATGCCGCAGCTCAACGGCATCGATGCTGCATCACAAATCGTCAAGCGCGATCCCGAAATCGGCATCATCATGCTGAGCATGCACTGCGACGAGACGTTCCTGGTCCGCGCTCTCGCCGCAGGCGCCCAAGGCTATTTGCTAAAGGATTGCGCCGAGGCCGATCTGCTTCAGGCGGTCCGCTCGGTGGCCAACAAGAAGTTGTTTTTCAGCCCCACCATCACGCAGACGCTGCTCGAGGATTACATGCGGCAGATGCAAAACGAGGGGCTGTCGGATTCCTACGATCTGCTGACCGAACGCGAGAAGGAAGTTCTGCAACTGCTCGCGGAAGGCAAATCCAACAAGGAAGCCGCCAATTTGCTCAATGTCAGCCTCTACACGGTGGAAACACACCGCAGCCGGCTGATGGCAAAGCTGAATCTGCACAGCACCGCCGACATCGTGCTCTACGCCGTGCGCAAGCGCATCATCCAATAGACCAATAGGCCCGCGCACCCAACGAGAAACGAGAAACGAGAAACGGCATTATCCCGCATCAGGCGCGTGAACCTTATACGCACCGTCCTTGAATGAAATATCGCGAATCTTGCCGACGGGACCGAGCGGCCCGATCTCTTTTCCGTTGAAGCGCACAACCAGACCGCCGGCGTTGCCGGTGCGCAAGGTTGCGCCTGCCGTAAGCTCCAGCGTGTGAGTTTCGTTGGCTTCCATGGTCTTGGCCAACAGCCGTTTACCGCTGGCGTCAGTAATGGCAACCCAGGCGGGTTGGCGCGCTTCGATGTCAACATGCATGACTGAGGGGTTTGACCTTGACGCTTTCGGTTGGGGTACGGGCACGACTGCGGCCGGCGGAGGAACTACACTTGCGGCTGAGACGCTACTTTCCACCGGCTCGCCTTGCTTCGGCGACCACCAGAGTACTACTGCGGAAACAACTCCTATGATCAGAACGGCAGCAATTGCGTAGCTTCTCCAGCCGCGGCCCGAGCTGATCTTCGGCGGGGCCACCGGCGCAGGCGTAGGCGCTGACACAGGCGCATCCGCGGGCGCTGGCGCCGGTAACTGAGCCGGAGGCGTAATCCGTTCCAACTGGCGCGTGGCCTGAGCGCAGAAAGTCTCTACCGATCCCAGCAGATTGCGGAAGCTCTCTTCTGTGGCGCCGGAAGTATCGCGTAGCTCTCCGATGGAATGCGAATGGTCTTCCACGGCGCTCTCCAACCGGGAGATTCGCTTCGATAGATTCGCTTCCACCTCGCGCACCAGAACGGGCCACCTGGGGTCGGCCAGCGCCCCGCGATCGTGCCGGTCCTTGAACATCCGGGCGCCCATGCTCGGATCAATGACCGCGGGAAGATGCGTGGTTTGATCCGGGCTGGCTTGATCCAGTTTGGCTGGATCGCGCTCTCCGGAAGCTCCCAGCAGGATGTCGATTTCATCGGCGATCCGCAAAGCGTCGCGGCGAGACAGGCAGCGCCATTCGCTGGGTTCGGTTTCATGGTCGGCATGATATAAACCGAAGCCGATCAGTTCATCTTCGCCAATGGCTCCCGTGATACGCGTGAATTGCGCAATGGTGGCGCGCCGCAGCGACGTGGTTCCGTCGAAGGCCGCGGCGAAAGCCTGCACCTGATCCGCCGAAGCTGGACCCACGTACTCGGCGGTGAAGTTGAGAGATTCATTGTCGAAATCGAAAGCCAGCCACTCGCCCCGGTCCTTTTCGATGCGGACGTCTTCGGCCAGCATCTGGAAGAATTTTTCGGCTTCTTGAACAACGCTGGAAAGTTTATGCAGCGGGATGCCCACCCCGCCGCGATTCAGCTCCACTCGAACACGCAATCGCGCCATTTACTTCCTCCCTGCCGTGGATGCGGCCGCGGCGGGCGTTTGAAGCGCGGACATGATCCGGCCACTGGCAAAACGCAAATTGTGCCAGGCCTCCACGCATTCAGGCGCCCGCTCCACGATGCGGCTACAGTATCGAAAAGCAGCCTCGTATTCACGATTCTCGAGCGCCACGGCGGCCAGTCCTTGCAGTGCTACGGGAGATTCGGGGACGAACTCCAGCAGCCGCGAAGAATAGCGCCTGGCATTTTCCAGGTCGTGCGCCTCCAAACACAAGGCGATTAAGTTTGAGAGGGCTTCCTCGGATTTCGGATCGGAGACCAGCAGCCGTTGGTAAGCGCCCTCGGCCTCATGATGACGGCCCAGCAGTTGCAGCGCCACGGCTTTGCCAAAAAGAACCCGCAAGCGCGCCGCGTCCGACCAACAACGGTCAAAGTTGGCCAGCGCTTCTTCGGGACGATTCAGATGCAGCAAACAGGCGCCCAAGCCGAGCCGCACTTCATCGCGATGCGGATCGACTTCCAGTACCCGCTGAAAAGCCTGACCGGCCTCTGCCCAACGGCCCAGGTGATGCAAGCAAATGCCCAGCCGGAACTGCGCGTAGGCATTCTCGGGAGGTGGTTCCAAAGTAGCGGATGTGAAATAGCTGCCGGCCGCTTCTTCATAACGCGCAAGGGCAAACTGGATATCGCCGCGCAGTGTGTAGAAATCCGGCAAATTCTCGTTCGGTGTTGTGAGTGCATCCAGCGCTTCCTGATCGCGCCCCGCCGAATGCAAAGCCAAAGCAGCTTCAATTTGATTTCGGATGGCGGGTCTGGCTGCGCTGGACATTTCAGGCGCCTCCCGTTTGCGAGAACGACATCCGCACGGATTGTACGTCTGCCGGCTGATCGGGCTGTTCCAGGAAACCGAGGCCGCCGGCTGCCAGCCGATTGTCGGTCCAGTAGTCGGCCGCATTGCCTTCGAGGTAAAGCTTGAACGTCGCGCCGCTCACGTCCATCCTGATCTGCAGGGCTGGATTGCCCTCCCCAAGAATCAGCACTTTGCTCGAGTGCGGACTCTCGATGCCCTGGTACACCGTGAAGTGTTCGACGGAAACCGCCGGCGATGGCCCTGGCCGGAGAGCCTTGATCGCCATCGCGTAGTAATTATCTGTGTCCTTAGCGCGAAAAGTCCAGGCCAATGGCCGGTCGCTGACCTTCCAGGTAAATTCCAGCCGGCCATCGGTAGCGCCGAGCGAGGGACGGTATAGCACCAGTTGGCGCGGCTGCCTGGCTCCCGCGGGCGCGGAGGATTCACGCATCCAACTTCCGCTTCGCGTTGCCGATTCGACAGATGCCTGCGCGGGCGCGCGATAGACTCGCAACAGAATGGGCGTCGCGATGCCGGCCGCCAGCACGCCGCCGATGAGCAACTTGCCCGTAAGCGAGAGCCCGCCGGGCCGCAATCGTGATTTCGAACGGCGCTGTCTATGGAGTTCGAGAACGGGATCGGGCGAAGTTTCGACACCAGCACTGGCGGGAAGGTCGCCGGCGCGCATCGCGAGAGGCGCTGGGCGCGGGACGGCTGAACTGGGACGAGCCATTTTGGGAATCACCATCTCCCATTGCGCGGTCCCCTCACTTACGCGCGGGGCCTTATCGTCGTCTACCCTACGGTTGGCGGGTTCATCGCGCCGAGCCGTGGCCGGAGATTCGTGAATCGCAATGGCCGGGATTGACGATTGGGCGGATTCCAGCGCCACGAACAACGTGGACCAGCCTACGCGAAACGGGAAGCTCACGGCACGCTCGGCATCGCCTGCGTCGCTCGTGGTGAATCCGATGCGCCGCGAAGATTCGACGATTCTTGCCGGTGAATCCAACATGTGTGACCTGCCCGGCGCAGCTTGCTAAGATGACCGGGCTTAGGCCGCGCCGGGAGCCTGTACTTGGACAACTTATACACAATATGATGGGTGGTTGTCAATAGCGGCTCAATATCTTGAGGTCGGGGCGCACTTGCGCTATAATTTGACGGGGGCTTCTTGGAGATGGGGATGCCGTCAGCCAGGCAACCAGCGGCCAAGCCAGCAGCGACAATTATCAACGCGACTGCCAAGACGCGTTCGGTAATTGAAGGCTTGCAAGCCCGGTTGACGAGGACTCCTGAGCCGCCGCCCGTCGAGGAATCGGTCGACGATCTCGAGCAACAGCTCCAAGCGTATTTCGAGCGCGCCGCACCCGCCGCTCCGCGAGGCAAGATTCTGGATGAACTGCGCAGCCGCGTCATCGACGGAGTGGTAGACCGCATCCTGGCCCAGTGGGCAAATCCCGAACTAGGTTCACCAGGCGCAGGCCTCGGCCCCGAAGTGATGGAGCGTTTGATCGAGCGGGTGCTGGAGGAGTTCAGCACTGCGGCTGAGTCGCCCAAGACTCCTGGAGAATCTAATCCCGCCGCGCTCCGAACATCGACATGAGATGATGCTGGGCAACTTTTTCGTTGCGAACGCCTCGCCAAGTATTGAATATTTCGGTTGCCAAGGCCAAGGTATTCTCCACGTCGGAGCGTGACCATTTTCTACCAACATCATAGTCCGCTTCGTAGCGATCATTTTGCAACTTAGTGAACTGGCTGATGAGCCTCTGGAGTTCGCTTTCCGCCGGTGTTGGATTCCGCTTATCGCGAAAACTCAACGCCGCTCCACTCATCCTGCGATGCTCAAACATCCGGCCAAGCCGTGCCCGTTGTTCCGGCAACGCCCAATTCGCCACGAAATCGGCTATGAGTAAGTGGAACGCTGCATAGTAGGCTGTCGAAACCGCGCGCCGCAAGCTGGATTGCTTCGGATTCTTCCCACCACGGCCGGCAAGATGATAGGCGTCTTTCAGCAAGTCATCGGCGAACGCCATGCCGCATGCCTTAGGCCCAAGCTTCTTCCCGCAACGCGGCTTGTTCGGACTCGCTCCGGAAATTGTGGTAGGCAAAAACGCCGAGTTCCTGAAAGTCCAACCGCTCAGCGAGTCGCGATTCGACCTTCCTGGCCGTCTCTCTCAAGCGATGTTTGGCAGCATCGTCAGAGAGCACCACCCGGAAAAAGATTGCCCACTGGCCACTCCAGTCCTCACTGATTTCATACCGGATGCGGACAACGTCGCGTCGGAGGGCAGTCTCCACCGCTCGCACTTCCGTCTCAATCTTGGCTTGCTGCCTGGTCGCAGCCGGCATTATCATAATGCGTCTCCACCCACGATCATAGCGCAGGGCCTAAACCCTGAAGAATTTCAGAGTGCGGCCAGCCCTCCAACACCCGCGTCGTAGAATAATACCTGGTACTCCTCTTTGCCAAAAGAGAAGAAGATTGTTTTTCCACCCTTCTGGCTGGACCCTGCCGATGAGCAGCTGTGGATGGGTCCGGATTCGATTCCGCTCAACCACAAAGCGTACGCTGTGCTGCATTTTCTCGCGCAACGGCCGGGGCGCCTGGTTACCAAAGACGAACTGCTGGATGGAGTTTGGCCCGAGACGCACGTTGCCGAAGGCGTTCTCAAGGTAGCTGTCGCTGAGATCCGCAAAGCGCTCAACGACGTTAGCCGTTCTCCCCGTTTCATTGAGACGGTTCACCGCCGCGGATATCGCTTCATTGGAAACATCGAGAGCGAGGATCGAGAAACGGCTCCGCCTTCCTCACGTGAAATTGAGCGGGAACAGAGTCTCGCGCAGTTAGACTCTTGGATGGCAAAGGCGCTCGAAGGCGAGCGCCAAGTTGTTTTCGTGACTGGTGAGACCGGCATGGGGAAGACCACGCTGGTGGAAGCTTTCGCCGAGCGCGCCGGCTCAGAGAAAGAAACCTGGATCGCATACGGTCACTGCTTGGAGCACTTCGCGGAGGGGGAAGCTTATTTTCCGGTGCTGGAAGCCTTGACTAGCCTCTCGCGCCAGCCGGGCCGCGAGCGCCTGATCGAGATTCTTCGCCAATACGCGCCCACCTGGCTGGCGCAAATGCCTTCCTTGTTGAACGACACCGACCGCGAGCGTCTGAAACGTGAGACGCTAGGCGCCGCGAAGGATCGTATGCTGCGCGAGATCGCCGAAGCCATCGAAGCGCTGACTTCCACGGCGTTGTTGGTTCTCATTCTCGAAGATCTCCATTGGAGCGACTATTCCACCGTGGATTTGATCGGCCATCTGGCGCGGCGCCGCGGGCCGGCGCGCTTGATGATCGTCGGCACATTCCGACCCGCCGAAGTCATCGTCAAACAGCACCCGCTCGGAGAGATCAAGCGCGAACTGCAGGTGCATCGACGCTGTTCCGAGCTGGCGCTGGAATATCTGAGCGAGCGCGGCATAGCGCGATTCCTGGAGCTGCGTTTTGGCCCGAGCGATCTGCCGGAAGGCCTGGCGAGGCTGATCCATGAGCGTACCGACGGCAATCCGTTGTTCCTGGTGAACGTCGTCGAATATCTGATCCTGCAACAGCAACTGGTTCGGCATGAACAGACGTGGCAGCTGGCCGTGCCGCTGGAAGAAGTCAGCCGCGGAATACCCGACAATTTGCAGCAGCTCATTGAGCAACAAATCCAGCGGCTCACGGATCAGGAGCGCCGCTTGCTATCGGTGGCCAGCATCGCGGGGCAGGAGTTTTCCACGCGCACGCTATCGGGCGGGATAGATTCCAGCATCGCGGAAATTGAGACTTGCTGCGAGGATCTGGTACGGCGCCGGCAGTTTTTGCGCCCGGCGAAAATGATCCAGCTCTCGGACCGGTCGCTGCTCGAACGCTACGGATTCATCCACGGGCTTTACCAGCATGTGTTCTATCACAGCGTGCCGCAGCCCCGGCGCGTGGTCCTGCACCGCCGTATCGGCGAGTTCCAGGAGTCTGCTTATTCCGACCATTTGGAAGAGATCGCCGCGGAGTTGGCCGTCCACTTCGAGGAAGGCCGGGATTATGCCAAGGCGATCCGCTACCGGCGTCTCTCGGCGGGAAACGCAGCGAAGCGGTACGCGAATCGCGAAGCGCTGGAACATCTGGGCAAGGCGCTGGCGCTGGTCCCGCAGATCCCCGAGCGGGACGGCGCGGAGTTGGAAGCGGCCATCCTGATGGAGCGAGGCTCGGCCTATCAAGCCACGGACCTGAACGAAACCGCGGCCATCGATTTCGAGCGCGCGCTAGGCTGCACGCGCCAAGCGAATGATCTCGAAGGCGAGGTGAAGGCTCTGCTGAAGCTCAGCGCTGTTCTGTTCTGGACCGAGCACGACCGGAGCCTCAAAATAGCCGAGCGCGCCGTCGAGCTCAGCCGAAAGCTCCCCGATGAGTTGCTACAGATTCATGCACGCGGCTACTGTGCCAGCCGGAGAATCCGCCTGCATGGTTGGCGCGCGGAAGATTTCGAGGATTGCCTGGCCGCGGTGGAAGCCGCCCGCCACGCTGGCCATGCCCCTTTTCTCGGCTTAGCCACCATGTATCGCTCGTTCTTCGAATCCTTCCGCTCCCGGGAGCGTGAGGCCGTCCGCGCGGCCGATGAGGGCCTGGGGATCGCACTGGAGCTGGGCGATTCTTATCTCTATATCTCGTGCCAGTACTTCAAAGCGTGGGCCCTTCTGCATCTCGGCGAATGGGGCGCGGCTCTTAGTTTCATACGCGATGGCACACTGTTAGCCGAAAAGAATGGCCACGGGACAGCGAGGACGGTCTTGCGGATGGTGGAAGCGCGGTTGCTGGCGCAAGGGTTCGATTTCGCTGGCGCGCGTGAGCTGGCTCGCGAGACCCTGGTTCGTGCTCGAGAGGGTTTCCCGCGCTTCATTACACTGATCGCCCTGGGTGAGGCGCATCTGGGTTTGGGTGAATTGGATCGCGCGTCGGATTGTTTTGAGGAAGTGGTGGCGCGTTCCAAAGCCGGACCTTTCCGCCTGGATTGGATCTTTCATCTGCCCCTGTATCGCGGGTTAAGCGAGCTGTGGATCCAGCGCGGTGAATTCGATCGTGCCCGTGACGAGGCCATTCATTTGTGCGACCTTGCGGCGAAACCTGGCCAGTGCACTTATTTGGCGCTCGGCCGGCGCCAGATGGCCGCGATTGCCCTGGCTCAGGAAGACTTAGCGGAAGCCGAGATCCAAATCCGGCTGGCTCTCGATACCATGAATGCTGCGGATGTGCCTCTGGCGGCATGGCCCGTTTTCACTCTGGCGGCGGAAATCGCAGAGCGGCGCGGGTCGCCGGAGGATGCCGCGTCGTACCGGGCGCGAGCTGGTTCGGCGCTCCAACGGCTGGCCGGATCAATGAGCGAAACCGAACCTCTCCGGGTTTTCCTGCTCCAGCGCCTTGGCCCTCCAGCTGCGCGCGCGGCTATTTAACCGCTTTCTAACAACTCCCTAACGACTCGCCTCTAAGTGCCGGATACTCTGGCGTCATGCAGGGAGATTTCGTAATTCAACTTCGCCCCACCATGGATCTGGCCGTCGGCCAATTCGAAGGACGTGTGGAACACATTGATTCGGGCCGGTCAGCGCAGTTTCATAGCGTCGAAGAGCTGCTGGCTTTCCTGGCCACGAATAACCGCAGTTTAACTTCTGATTTACGACATCGCACCGCCTTCCCGGTTAATCTCGATTCGTCAGACAGACATTCAAAAAAAAGAGGAGAAAGAAAATGAACAACCAACTCATCAACAAGACGGCCGCTTTTCTGGGCGCCGCGGTCCTTCTGGCTTCGGCCGCGAACGGCCAACAACTGAATAGCATTCAGGGCGACATTCTGGGGAGTCTGGGCGCGCCGGTGACAGTTTCCACCGTCCCCTCCAATGGCGACGTGAACCCTTATGGCGTGGCGTTCGTTCCCCGCCAGTTTCCCACCGGCGGCATGTTGAACCCGGGCGATATTCTGGTTTCCAATTTCAACAACAGCAAGAACCTGCAGGGAACCGGCACCACCATCACCAGGATCGAGGGTTCCACGCCGTCCCTGTTCTACCAGGGAAAAGGCTCGCTGGGTCTTTCCACCGGTCTGGCCGTTTTGAAGGCAGGCGTGGTTCTGGTGGCTAATTTTCCAACCAGCGATGGAACCTCGGCCACCGCGCAAGCCGGCTCTTTAATCGCGCTCGACAGGAACGCGAACGTGATCTGGACGCATCCGGATTCGAACAACATCAACGGACCCTGGGATTTCACGGTGAATGACCGCGGCGATTTCGTGCAGGTGTTCATCTCCAACGTTCTGAACGGCACCATCAGCCGCTTGGATCTGGCAGTCAGCGAGACCAAGGTTTCGGTCGAAAAGGCGCTGATCATTTCGTCCGGCTACGGCCACCGTGGCGATCCAGCAGCTCTTGAAGTTGGACCAACCGGTCTCGCTTTCGATGCGGCTCGAGACATTCTGTACGTCTCCGCCAGTTTTGAAAACGCCATCTACGCCGTCCCGAATGCCTCACAAATCGGCGCCGACGGCGGCATGGGATACCGCATCTACCAAGACCAGAAGCATCTGCACGGCGCACTGGCGATGACGCTGGCGCCCAACGGCCATCTGATTGTCTCGAATAGCGACGTGATCAACGCCGACCCGACTCAGAACAGCGAACTGGTGGAATTCACCGTCGATGGCCAGTTCGTTTCCGAATACTCGGTGGATCCTGCCGCGGGCGGCTCCTTCGGATTGGCCACCATGTATCACGATGGCGTGATCACTCTGGCAGCGGTAGACGACAATACATCTTCACTGCTGATCTGGACCATCCCAGCGGGGCAGTAACGCTCTAAAAGAAAGCAAATTGAAATTTTCCGGCCCGGACGCCTCGAGCGCCCGGGCCGTTGTCTTTTGGCACGGCGGCGACTCACTCTTGACAACAACACACTAAAGTTTGATAATAGGAACAGGCTAAACTAAACAACCCGGAATCTGACTCTGGAGGATTGAGGAAAGATGAGTAAAATCATTGGGATAGACTTAGGGACGACGAATTCGGTCGTATCCGTGATGGAGGGTGGGCAGGCTGTGGTTATCCCCAACCAGGAGGGCGGCCGGACCACGCCGTCCGTGGTCGGATTCACCAAGAGCGGTGAACGGCTGGTGGGCACGGTTGCCAAGCGGCAATCCGTTACGAATCCGGAAAATACCGTTTATTCGATCAAGCGCTTCATGGGCCGCCGGTTCAATGAAGTCTCGGAAGAAATGAAATTGGTGCCGTACAAGGTTGTCGCCGGCGAAAATGGCGACGCGCGCGTCGAGATCATGGGCAAGCGCTATTCGCCGCCTGAGATCTCCGCCATGATTTTGACCAAGCTGAAAGAAGCTGCGGAAGCTTACCTGGGCGAAAAAGTAACCAAGGCCGTGATCACCGTGCCGGCCTATTTCAACGACTCGCAGCGCCAGGCCACCAAGGACGCAGGACAAATTGCCGGCCTCGAAGTAATGCGAATCATCAATGAGCCGACGGCTGCCGCGCTGGCCTACGGACTCGACAAGAAGAAGAACGAAACCATCGCGGTCTACGATTTCGGTGGTGGCACGTTCGACATTTCCATTCTGGAAGTAGGCGATGGAGTGGTGGAAGTGAAATCCACCAACGGCGACACGCACCTGGGCGGCGACAACCTGGATCAGCGGATTATCGACTGGCTGGTGCAGGAGTTCAAGAAAGAAACCGGCGTCGATGTCTCGAAGGATCAGATGGCGCTGCAGCGTCTGAAGGAAGCGGCCGAGAAGGCCAAGATCGAGTTGTCCACGGTGCTGGAAACGGAAATCAATCTG
This sequence comes from Bryobacteraceae bacterium, assembly GCA_050011295.1. Lineage (GTDB taxonomy): Bacteria > Acidobacteriota > Terriglobia > Bryobacterales > Bryobacteraceae > Palsa-89. Next base: position 25,713 of record JBEKJJ010000028.1, on the reverse strand, counting down.
CCGTTCCTGACGGCGGATGCGAGCGGTCCCAAGCACATGAACGTGAAGCTAACCCGCGCTCGCCTGGAGCAAATGACGGCGGATATTCTGGATCGCGCCAGCGGTCCCTGCCGGCAGGCTCTGTCGGATGCCGGGACCACACCGGCGCAGATCGATGAAGTGGTTCTGGTGGGCGGTTCCACGCGCATGCCGAAGGTGCAGCAACAGGTGCGCGATCTGTTCGCCAAGGAACCCAACAAGAGCGTGAATCCGGATGAAGTTGTTGCGGTGGGCGCGGCCGTGCAGGGCGGCGTGCTGGGCGGCGAAGTGAAGGACGTGCTGCTTTTGGACGTCACTCCGTTGTCGCTCGGAATCGAAACGCTGGGCGGCGTGTTCACGCGCCTGATTGAGCGCAACACCACTATTCCGACCCGCAAGAGCGAGATCTTCTCGACGGCTGCGGACAATCAAACGTCGGTCGAAATCAAGGTCTTCCAGGGCGAGCGTGCCATGGCGGCTGACAATAAGCTGCTGGGCGTGTTCCAACTGGTGGGTATTCCTCCGGCTCCGCGCGGGCTTCCACAGGTAGAAGTAACATTTGACATTGACGCCAACGGAATCCTGAACGTCACCGCGAAGGATAAGGCTACCAATAATGAGCAGAAGATCACCATTACTTCTTCTTCGGGCCTGAGCAAGGACGAAGTGGAGAAAATGGCCCACGATGCCGAATCGCATTCCTCCGACGATCGCAAGAAGAAGGAGGAAATCGAATCGCGCAATCGCGCGGACGCGATGGTTTACAACATCGAGAAGATGCTGAAGGAACATCGCGACAAGGTTGCCGCTTCCGACGCCAAGGCGGTGGAAGACGCGCTCGAAGAGACCAAGAAGGCGATGTCAGAAGGCGGCATCGACAAGATCAATCAAGCCACGTCGAAGCTGGAGACTGCCAGCCACAAGTTGGCGGAAGCGATGTACAAATCCGCCAGCCAAAGCGCCGGGACCCCTCCAGGTGGAGCACCCGGCGGTGGTGCGCAGGCAGACGGTAACGCCAAGCCCAACGACGGCAAGAAAGACGATGTCGTCGATGCTGAGTTTGTAGATGTAGAAGACAAGAAGTAACGCGCTTTCGGTTTCTGGTTTCTCGTTTCTGGTTTCTGGTTCATCGCCTGAGCACCCAACGAGAAACCAGGAACCAGAAACTAGAAACCAGCAATGCCCGCCTCAACCAAACAGGATTACTACGAAGTCCTCGGCGTATCTCGGGACGCCAAAGAGGACGAGATTCGCAAGACTTATCGCAAGCTGGCGCGCAAGTATCATCCCGATCTGAATCCCGGCGATAAATCCTCCGAGGAGCGCTTCAAGAAGGTACAGGAAGCTTACGACGTCCTGAGCGACGTCAAAAAACGCCAGATCTACGACCAGCACGGATTTTATTCGGATCACATTCCACCCGGCGGGCCTGGCGGCGGAGCGGGGCAATCCGAGCCCGGCATGGGATTCGGTGGGTTCGATTTCTCTGAATACATGAATCAGCAGGGCGGCGCCGAACACTCTGGTGCTGGCGCTGGAAGCGGGGCGTTTCGGGACATTTTCAGCCAGTTCTTCGGCGGCAAGCGCGGCGAACACGGGCCGTCGGTCTCCGAGAAAGGCTCCGATCTCGAATACGGCCTGAACATCGATTTCTGGGAATCCATCCGCGGAACTCAGGTGCGCCTAAATGTAGTGCGCCAGGAGATTTGCGAAACTTGCGGCGGATCAGGCTCGGTGGGCGGCGCATCAACCGTTTGCCCGGAGTGCGATGGCACTGGCCAGGTGACGCAGATGGCCGGAGCGATGAAGTTCAGTTTGACTTGCCCGCGCTGCGACGGCAAGGGCCGATTGCGCAATGTTTGTCCCACTTGCCATGGCGATGGCCGCCTTTCGAAGACGGAAGTAGTGGACGTGCGGATTCCGCCCGGCGCTCAGGCTGGTTCGCGATTGCGCGTCGCTGGAAAAGGTAACGCGGGCAGAAATGGCGGGCCCGCCGGCGATCTGTACATCACGGTTCGAGTGGAACCGCACGCTTTTTTCGGCCGCGAAGGCGACGATATTCTGATCCACGTCCCCATCACTGTTTCCGAAGCCGGCCTCGGCGCCAAGATCGAAGTGCCAACCATCGACGGCCGCGCGCTTCTCAAGGTGCCGCAGGGAACCCAGAATGGCCAGAAATTCCGTCTGCGGGAGAAGGGCGTCATGAATACCCGCAAGAACAAACGCGGCGACGAGATTGTAGAAGTTGTCATCCAGGCGCCCAAGGTGCATGACGAGCGCACCAAGGAACTGTTGCGCGAGCTGTCGCAAGTGGACAAGGAAGATCCACGAGCCGCGATATGGAGCATGGTATGAGAAAAGCCAAATCGAAAGCTGCGTACATGATCTCCGCGGTGGCGGAGCAATACGAGATCCATCCGCAGACGCTACGTCTCTACGAGCGCGAGGGGCTGCTTGCGCCATCCCGCAGCGAAGGAAATACCAGGCTGTATACGGACGAAGATCTGGAGCGGCTGGAGGTGATCCTGCAGCTTACTCGCGAGTTGGGCGTGAATCTGGCAGGCGTGGAAATTATTTTGAACATGCGGGAAAAGATGGCCGCCATGCAGCGCCAGATCGAGGACTTTGTCTCGACGTTGAACCATGAACTCACGCTCCAGGCCCGCCGGTCGTTCGAAGCGCCCCAGCATTCGCTTATCCCGGTGATTCAGATGAATGCCTTAACAGGCCCGGAGTTCGGCACGAAGAAACGGCGGAAGTAAGAGTTCTTCGGTTCTTCAGTTCTTGGCCCCGAGCGCTTCCGTTTCTTCCACGCGCTGGAACTGCAGCTCATAGAGGCAGGCATAGACACCGCCCAGCTTGACGAGTTCCTCATGCGTGCCGTGCTCCACGATGGCGCCGTCCTTCACTGCGTAAATCACATTCGCGCGCCGTATAGTCGAGAGCCGGTGCGCGATTACGATGGTGGTTCGGTTTTCCATCAAGCGGTCCAACGCTTCGAAAACTAATTTCTCGGACGCGGCGTCCAGACCGGAGCTTGGCTCATCCAGAATCAGAATGGGTGTATCGCGAATTATGGCGCGCGCTATGGCGATGCGCTGGCGTTGCCCGCCGGATAGCGTCACGCCGCGCTCCCCGACGATGGTGTTGTAACCGTCCGGCATTTTTTCGATGAACTCGTGGGCATTGGCCAGCTCGGCTGCTCGAAAAATCTCGCCGCGGCTGGCGGACGGCTTTCCGTATGCGATGTTGTTCCAGATGGGCCCATGAAACAGCAGTGTCTCCTGCAACACCAGGCTGATTTGCTGGCGCAGCGATTTCTGCCGGAACTGGCGAATGTCCGTGCCGTCGATCCGCACCACTCCTGACGTCGGATCATAAAAACGCGGAATCAATCCGATGATAGTAGTCTTCCCGGCGCCCGTTGGACCCACCAGCGCGGCCACTTGTCCGGGCTCAATCTTGAAACTCACGTCCTTGAGAATCGGAACATCCGGCGAGTAGCTGAAATTGACGCGATCGAATTCGATGTTGCCCTTGAAATAGGGAGCGCGCCGGGCGCCCGGGATATCCTTCACTTCGCCTTCGGTGTCCAGAATTTCCTTGATGCGCTCGTAGCCCACCGAAGCCTTCGAATAGGCGTCTGTCATTTTCGAAAGCTCTTGCATGGGTTTGTACATCTTGCCCAGATAAAAAATGAAGACAATCAGCGAGCCGGCCGAAAGCGTCCCATTCAGCACCATGCGAGCTCCGAACCACAACACCATGGCGGTGCCGATGGCCACAATGATGTCGACGATAGGCGCAAGCTTCGCCTTGAGTCCGCGGGCCCGCAGCGCAATCTCGATGCCTTCCAAGCTCTCTTCCTCGAGACGCCTCTCTTCGTAATCTTCGCGCGCGAAAGCCTTCACCACGCGAATGGAGGAAAGCACCTCCTGAATAACGGAAACGATCTCGCCTTCCTTCTTGCGCACCTGGCGCGAGGCTTTCTTGATGCGGCGCGTGTACGTGAAGACCACGGCAGCGAGTACCGGCGCCACCGAGAGCGCGATCAGCGTGAAGCGCCAATTGATGTAGAACATCACGCATACCATGCCCACCAGCGTCATGCTGTTCAGCAGCGCGGTCAATAATCCGGAGGCGATGAAGCTTTGAATGGCATCGATGTCGCTGGTCACGCGGCTGAGCAGATCACCGGTCTGCGTTTGATCGTGATACGCCAGCGATAGCCGCTGGATGCGGTGATAAAGCATCAAGCGCAGATCGTGCATCACCCACTGGCCGACGCTGGTTGTAACGTATTTCTCGGTGTACGAGCAGACGGCGTCGATCAAAGCGATCGCGAGCACAGCCGCGGCCGCGAATTCCAGAGCCGCCAGCCGGTCCGGGCCAACGGTGGATTGAATAAGCGAGTTGAGCCAGCCGTGTATCTCACGCGATTTGAGTACGTTATCGAGAACAATCTTGAGTGGCCAGGGTTGCAGCAGGTTCGCGATGCCTTCGCCGATCACGGCGATGAGCCCCAGCAGCAGGATCTTAGAGTGGGGCTTGAGCAGGTCTTTGATAGTCAGCGATTTGCGCATCTAGCTCTACATCGGTAGGTCTACATCAGTTAGATGCGCGGCGCGGGAAAACTTTCGCGCGGCTACTCGAAATGCAGCGCCCGCATGGGATCTATCGACGCGGCGCGTCTGGCCGGCACGAAATTCGCCAACAGACCCACCGCGGCCACGCCCAAGACTACAGCCGCATAAATAAGCGGGTCCCTGGAGCTCACTCCGAAGAGCAAGCTCTGCAACAAGCGCACCGCCCAGAATGCTGCCGCGAGCCCGAGTACCACTCCAATGGTCACCAATAGCATGCCGGTTCCCAGCACTTCGCGCAGCACTTGACCGGGTTGTGCGCCCAGTGCCATTCGGATGCCGATCTCCTGCGTCCGCTGGCTGACCGCGTAAGAAACCACGCCGTAGATGCCGGCCGCAGCCAACAGCAGCGCGATCCCTGCGAACGCGGCGAACAGCCAGGAATATGCCCGGCGCCCCCACAGCGAACGGCGCAGCCGCTCCGACATGGTGCGAACCTCGTACATCGGCAGGTCCGCATCCATTTCTCGGAGTATCGTGCGCGCCGGTGGAATCAGCAGTTGCGGGTCCACGGAACCACGCAACACGATATTCATCCAGTTCACGGGAATCTCGCGCAGCGGCAGAAACACGCCGGGCTTCATCGCCTGCTCGAGTCCATAGTGCTTCTCGTCGCGCGTAATTCCCACCACCTCGATCCAGTCTGTTGGCTTTCTCTCCCCCCCGGTTCGTCGTATTCGTTTGCCGATTGGACTCACGCCATTCCAGTAATGTTTGGCAAAACTCTCATTCACCACCGCGGTGCGAATATGCTGGGGTCCTGCCTCCTCCTGCCTGAAGGGACGTCCAGCAAGAAACGTCATGCCGATCGCTTCGAAATACCCTGGCGTGGCCACCACTTGAAGCGTTACCGGATTCTTGTCGTTCGGCCCCAGCGGCGGGTTTCGCTCAGCCTCCCAAAAGTTGCCCCAGTGCCCTCCCAGCGGCGTTGCCGTAGCCGCACCCACGGATTTGACGCCGGGCACCGCGCGTAAACGGTCCAGTAAGTTTTCAAAGAATGCCACGCGCTGTGCGTCCTCTTTATACTTCACATCCGGAAGACTGATGCCGAAAGTAATTACGTTTTCCGGCCGGAATCCGGGATCCACATGCAGCACTTTCTGAAAGGCCTCGAGCAATAACGCGGCCGTTACCAATAACACCAGCGCCAGCGAAATCTCCGATACCACCAGCGCACGCAACGTCCCGCGCCGCGCGCGCGAAAGCGAGGCTCGTACGCCGCTATCCTGCAAGGAGCCGCGCGTGTCCACATTCGCGGATTGGAGCGCGGGACCCAGGCCGAATAGCAATGCCGCGGCGCCCGTAACCGCGACGCAAAAAGCTACGAACCGCGCGTCCATCGAGAAGCTGATCCAGCGCGGCAGAGTGTCCGCCGGCATCAGCGCGAGCATGCCTACTAAGCACAACTTGCCGAGCAAGACTCCCAGCACGCCTCCCGCTATCGCCAGCACTAGATTCTCCGTCAACAGTTGACGGACCACTCGGCCACGCGAGGCTCCGATGGCAGTCCGAATGGCGATCTCACGCGCCCGCGCGCCTCCGCGCACCAGCATCAGCGCGGCGATGTTCACGCAAGCAATCAGCAACACGAGAGCGACCGCGCCCAGCAGGATGCGGCTTACGATTCGAAAATCGCCCAGGTACCGGTCCCGCAGCGGGGTCAGTATCGGTGATGTAATTTCGTTATCTTTCCAGCCGGAGGCAATCTTAGCCTTGTGTATCCGAAGCAGGTCGGCGGCGGCGCGCTCCTGGGAGACGCCATGTTTCAAGCGGCCCACGCCGCTGAGGTACCAGCCCGTGCTTTTCGCAGGATCTCGATCCGCCCCGAGCGGCACCCAGATTTCCGCTCGATCCGGAAATACCGCGTCCGGTGGAAGAACGCCAACCACGGTGTAGGGCTCATTGTCGAGTTTCAAGACGTGCCCTAAAACGTCTCGGTCGCCCCGGAACATTCGCTGCCAGAGGTTGTAGCCGAGCAAAACCACATGGGGACCCTTGGGGCGATCCTCTTCCGGAAGGAAGTTTCGTCCGAGTAGCGGGTTCCAGCCAAGAATCTTCAACAGATCGTAGGTGACCGCGGCTGCTTCCACCCGTTGCGCCGCACCGTTGCTCGATAGATTGAAGCTGCGGTTGTCAAAAAAAGCCATGCCGTCGAACGTGGAATTGTCTTCCCGCCAGACGAATAAATCCGGATTGGAGACTCCCGTGTAGTGCAGATTCCATTTGGGCGCTGTTTCATCCAGATCGATCAGGCGCTCGGCCTCGGGAAACGGAAAAGGACGCAGGAACAATCCGTTGAAGATGCTGAAAATCGCTGCGTTGCCGGCCACGCCCAGGGCGAGCATACCGATCACCATCAGGCTGAACGCCGGCTTGGTACCGATGTTGCGCAGCGCCAGCTTCAAATCACCGACGAATCCGGAAAAGTATGCTCCCCTTGGGGGCACGCCGATCGGTTCCGGAGAAACGGGGCGCCGGAGTTTGCGCAATTCCTCGGCCAGTAATTGGCTCTCGTTCAATTCTTCGAGCGCTTGGCGGCGGGCCTCCGATTCCGAGGCGCCGGCTGAGCGTAACGAATCATAGCGATCCTCCAGGTGCTGCGCGAGCTCGTCCACGATTTCGGACTCGCGCGCGCCATCGAGCTTCAATCCCTGCAATCGTTCGCGGACTATTTGTTTCCATTCAGGCATATTCGATCCCCGTGATGCGCCGGATGGCTTCGGCGAATTGCTGCCAGCCCCGGCGTTGCGCCACCAACACCGTGCGTCCTTCCCGCGTCAATTTGTAGAAGCGCCTCCTCCGCTGTCCGGCTTTTTCCACCCAGCGGCCTTGAATCCAGCCGCGCGCCTCCAGCCGGTAGAGCAGTGGATACAATGAGGCCACACGGAAACTAAGCGTGCCCTGGGACCGGTCTTCAATCAGCTTGCTGATCTCATAGCCGTGCCGGGCGCGGCTTTCCACCAGCGAAAGAATCAACAATTCTGCGCTGCCCTTTTTCAACTCGCGGTCCAACGGTTGCGTAGCCATATGTCGTAATACAATATATAGCAACACCAACCCAACGTCAAGCTGCAAACCGAACCGCGACCGGCAGGGAGCGCTACCACTGCGGCTGTCGTGGCGCTCCGTTGAAGACACCTCGTGGCGCACGCACTCTTGCGTGCTGCATCGACACTCGTGTCGATGTCCGCCCGACGCCGAGACGAGTCTCGGCGCAGCACCCGAAGAGTGCGTGCGCCACGGCGTCTTCATGGACTTTGGTGGGCCAGCAGGCCCATGGAAACTCCCTTCCGGTCGCGGTTCGGAATGCGCGTGCGGTGCATAACGGCCTACTACGTGCCAGACTGGTTCTTGCCATGCGAGCACTGGTCAAAAGCAAGCGCGAGCCGGGACTGTGGCTCGAAGAAGTTCCCAAGCCCACTATCGGCATCAACGATGTCCTGATCCGCGTTCTCCGCGCCGGCATCTGCGGAACCGATCTGCACATCTATAACTGGGACGAGTGGGCCCAGCGCACCATTCCCGTTCCCATGGCCATCGGTCATGAGTTCGTGGGCGAGATCGTGGAGACCGGCTCCAACGTAAATGATTTCAGGCCGGGCGATATTGTTAGCGGCGAGGGCCACGTGGTGTGTGGCCGCTGCCGGAACTGCCTGGCCGGACGCCGCCACCTATGCGCGCATACCATGGGCGTGGGCGTGAACCGGCCCGGCGCGTTTGCCGATTACATCGCCGTTCCAATGACCAACATCTGGCGCCACAAGGAGAACGTCGATCTGGATGTGGCGGCCATTTTCGATCCCTTCGGCAATGCCGTGCACACTGCGCTGTCATTTCCGGTGCTGGGCGAAGACGTACTCATCACTGGCGCTGGACCGATCGGGATTATGAGCGCGGCGGTGGTCCGGCACGCGGCCGCGCGTCATGTGGTGATTACCGACAAGAATCCCTACCGGCTGGATCTGGCGCGCAAGATGGGCGTGACGCTAGCCGTCGATACAGCAGAAAAGCCGCTGCAGCAAGTGCAGGAAGACCTCGGCATGCAAGAGGGCTTCGACGTGGGCCTGGAGATGTCGGGAAATGCGGGCGCCTTCCGCGAGATGATCGCCAATATGAGCCACGGGGCGAAAATCGCCATGCTCGGAATCCCGGCCAAGGAAATCTCCATCGATTGGACCACGGTGGTTTTCAATATGCTCACCATCAAGGGCATCTATGGACGTGAAATGTACGAGACCTGGTACAAGATGACGGTGATGCTCGAGTCGGGCCTGGACATCCGGCCGGTGATCACCCACCGGTTTTCTTACAAGGATTTCGAAAAGGGTTTTGAAGCCATGCGCTCGGGGAACACCGGCAAGGTGATTTTGGAGTGGACTTGAAGTCTCGATCAGATGGAAATAAGACGGCCGGCGCCCAACGAATGCGATTCCGTGAGAGCGTTGGTGCAAACAGTGGTCGACGAGGTCTACGGTGGTACCTGGGCCTCTCCTCCGCTCCCCATCGATGAAGAAGACTGGTCACTCGCCTGGGTAGCCGTTTCGGAATCCAAGATCGTCGGAATGGTGTTGACGAGCGAGCAGTGGATCAGCGATCTATGGGTGCTAAGTGAGCATCGAAACCACGGAGTCGGCCAACAACTGCTCTTTCAGGGTGAGGCTGAGATCGCAGGCCGAGGTCACGCGACAGCCCGGCTTCGAGTTGTGAAATCCAATGTCCGGGCCGTGCGCTTTTACGATCGGTTGGGTTGGGGAGTTGCTAGGGAATTCCCCCACGAGACATTGCCCATCGAAATGTTAGAGATGAGCAAAGTTTTGAAGTTGGCTTGAATCTTAGTGAATGTCCGTCGCCGTCTTGTCGTGATGCTGGAAGAACCTGCGCTTGACGTCCGGCCAGAATTCCTTCAACACTTGCGAGATGGCGTCGGTGCCAACCATTTCACACAGCTTGGCGATATTCGGGCCCACGCTGCGGCTGTCGGGATAATACGCGTTCGAAATGGCGGTCGCCGTAGCATTTCCTACCCATTCTGAGAAGTTGAATCGGGTTCCTCCGGAATCAGTGTGCGTCACCATGACCCGCGTGAGGGCATACCAGGTACGTCCCAACTTAGAACCTTGCCCCCGCCGGAAGTAGCGCGGGTCCTCGCGCAACAGGGATGGAAAGATGGCCTCGGTCATCATGTTTCCGATGGCTTGGTCCGCATAACCCGTTCCCAGCCGCCGCCCGAACCCTGCCATGCCTTGGCCGAACGACGGATTCTGATTGGTCAATTGCCCCTCTCCAGCGAACGCGCCTGCCAGCAGAAACAGTGGGTAGTCGAACGAGTCCTTGAGGCCAATGACGAATTTCTGTTTAGCGCTGATGGGAGTATATACGGCCGTTTCATTGGCGGTGCGGTAGTTGGGTAACACCCCGAATACACGCTTGTCGGGAGGCGCTTGCGTTTGACCCGGTTGTATCGGAGCCGGGCTGGTTGCTGGTGGTGGAGACGCAGGCGTCGCAGACGATGGATCCTGCTGCGCCCACGCCGTGGCCGCCACTGAGGCGAATATCAGGAGCATTGGCCGGACGCGTTTAGACAGAAACATAGGAATCCTTACAAAGAGATCGGAAGCAAAACTACCAGACGAACCACTCTCTCTTTACGTTACTTCATTCTGGCGTTTACAGTTCTTGACAAAGCAGAAACACGTTTGTTACATTTGAGTTGTACACGACGCGTCGTATACGACGGATTATATGCAGCCGAATCTGCACCATATTGTGAACGCTGCCTGGGTGGTGGTGGGCATCGTCTGGCTGATTGGCGCAGCCCGGACCAAGCGCACCGCACAGGTCCAGAGCTGGGGATCGCGCCTCGTGCATATCTCATTCGCCGCGGCCGCGTTTGTGCTGCTGTTCAACCCGAGCGTGGCCATCGGTCCACTGGCCTGGCGATTCGTTCCCGATTCGACTCTCATCGCATATACCGGTTTAGCGCTCACACTGGCCGGCACCGGATTCGCGATCTGGGCGCGTGTATTCCTGGGGCGAAACTGGAGCGCGAACGTCACCATCAAAGAGGAGCACCAACTGATTCAGAGCGGTCCATATGCCGTAGTGCGCCATCCCATTTACTCGGGCTTTCTACTGGGGTTGCTCGGGACTGCCCTGGTATTGGGCGAAGTGCGTGGCCTGGTGGCATTGCCGCTCGCGTTCCTGGCTTGGTGGTTCAAGTCGCGCCTGGAAGAAAAGTTCATGCAACAGCAGTTCGGCGCCGAGTATGCAGAGTACAAACGGCGCGTGAAAGCGCTGATCCCGTTCGTAATCTGATGAGACCCCTATGAAACCGAATAAAGCACTAATCCATTTGGCGCAGGAGATCGATCAACATCTTCGCGCCGTCCGGCGCACGCTGCAACAGCCGGTGGAGGCCGAGTTTGCGCGCGGCAGGCTGACGGGTCCGCAGCGCAGCGTCATGGAAGCCGTAGTAACGACCGGTGGGCTAAGCGTAAAGGAAGCCAGCCGTCAGGTGGGTCTCGCGCACAGCACCGTTTCGGGAATTGTGGATCGCCTCGCAAGACAGGGGCTGGTGGAGCGCCAAAAGGACAAGAAGGATCATCGCGTCAACCTGATTGTCGCGTCGAAAGTGGTGCGGGACTATGTGCGCGACAGGCTGCCCACGCTGGTGGTGCATCCGCTGGTGGAAGCGTTGCAGCGCGCGAAACCCGCCGAACGCAGAGCGATCGTGGAGGGATTGCGGGCCTTGCGGCGCGCGCTGGAATCGAAAAGCACGTCTCATGTTTAGAGAGCCTGACCGAACCGCGACCGTAAGGGAGTCGGTGCTCTGGCCGATGTGATTTTTTCTAGGTCGCCGGAACGGTGGAAAAATGGCCGAGGCACCGACTCCCTTACGGTCGCGGTTCGGTAGCGCTCTTCCGAACAGGAGACGCTCTTTCCGAGCCACTACTGGCCGGGCACCAACTCCACCCGGTCCATAGCCAGGAACTCGCGAATGTGTGGATGATCCGATTTTTCCAGATCCTTCACGGCGCCGAAATAGATGGCTTTGCCCTCGTAGAGGAACATCACGCGATCGGCTACTTTGCGCATCAGGTCCAAATCGTGGGTAACAACCAAGCCCGTCAGTTTCAGATCGTACTTCAGCTTCAGCATCAGCTTGATCAACGTGTCCGACATGATGGGATCCACCATGGTGGTGGGTTCATCATAGAGGATGCATTCCGGCTGCGCGGCGAGGGCGCGGGCGATGGCCACGGCGCGCTTGTGGCCGGTAGAGAGATCCGCCGGATACACATCCCGAAACTGCAGCAGATCCACCAGCGATAGCAGCCCGTCCACCACGTCTTCCTTGTTTTTCTCGTCGTAGTCGCTACGCAGCTCAAGCGAAAAGAGAATGTTCTCGGCCACCGTCAGCGAGTCGAACAACGCGCCGGATTGGAACACCATGGTCACCTTTTTCCGGATCTCGCGCAGTTGGGCTTCGTCAAAATCGGTGATGTCCTGATAGGCCACAAAGACCCGTCCCTGATCGGGTTTGATAAATCCCATGATGTGTCCCAGGCTCACGGATTTTCCAACGCCGCTGCGGCCGATGATGGCTAACGTCTCACCTACGTCGACGTAGAAGTTGGAATCGACTAAAACGGGGTGATCGAACGTCTTATAAACATGGCGGAACTCGATGTAATGGAGTTTTTCGGTCATCTGGTTGGTTTCGGCTCGAAATCGGCCCACTCGGCGGGCGTGTTGACGTTGGCCAGCGCGGATGCATCCACGGGCTTCAACGTCCGGTCTAATTGCGCCACTAAATCCCTCATTTTAAACCGTTTCTCTTCAATCGCCCGAGCCAGCACCGGCAGGCAGCTGCGATGGTAAACGGCGCAAAGCGGTTCCGGATCGCCAGTAGGCCCGGTGGCGACGACACAACTTTTGCCCGATTGCTCGGCGCTCCCGAGCAGGGTTCGAAGAACATCCGCGGAGATGCCCGGCATGTCGCAAGCTACGATCAGGTTCCAGTCCGTGGAGGATACGCTCAAGGCGGTGTAGATTCCTCCCAGGGGTCCACACCCGGGAAATTTGTCCGGATAAACCGGATAACCGAGGCTGCGGTAGTGGTCCGGGGCACCAATCAGGGCTACGGCGCCGGCAGCTTCTTGTACAACCCGCGCCAAGTGCTCAACCAGAGTGGTTCCACGATAGGGCAGCAAGGCTTTGTCGCGCCCCATCCTGGAACTCCCGCCCCCGGCCAACACGAATCCGGACCATGGCATGAGAGAATAATAGCATTGGGCTTTCTGAAAACCGGCCCCGGAGGCCAGGCCCAGAAGGACGGGCGCTTGCGGATTGGAGAATTCCGGTTATAATCGGATAAAACAAGAGGATGCGATTTTGTTCGGAACTTGTTCTCGGTACGGTGGTTTTGGCAAACGCGATTTTGCCGCTCGCAAAAGGCGAAACCGCGTCCCCGAACTCACCCACGCCGCGCGCGGTGTCCGTGGTACGATCCGATGCCCGCACGGGCCGCTTAGTCCGAAGTGTTGTGGTCAAGGCGAAGCCGGCGGATAGCGATTCGCCGGAGACAGACGTCCGCAGTATGGTGGAAGAGACAGCGAAGAATCACGACGTCAGCCCGTTTCTGGTGGATTCGGTAATTCAGGTGGAGAGCAATTACAATCCGTATGCCACGTCGCCGAAAGGCGCCCAGGGTCTTATGCAATTGATGCCGGCTACCGCCCGCCGGTTCGGAGTGACCAATTCGTTCGATGCCAAGCAGAACATTGAGGGCGGCGTCCGGTATCTGAAATTCCTGCAGGATACATTCAAGGACGACCGGCTGGCGATTGCGGCCTACAACGCCGGCGAAGGGGCCGTCAGCAAGTACGGCGATGTGCCGCCGTATCGGGAAACCCAGAGTTACGTAGATAAAGTTGGCGCCAAATTCAGTAAAGCCAAGAAGCACGCGGCCGAAATGTCCACCCCACCGGCCAAATCCGCCGATGATGCAAAGCCCGCCGGGGAAGAAACCCGGCACGTAGTTCAATATCTAGATTCGGAGGGCCGGCTGCACCTGGCAACTCGATAGGTTCATCATCCAGATATGCTCCATCTCCCCCGCCAGCCTGCCGGCGAGCAAGCCCTGCGATGTAGAGCGTATTGGTGTCTGAGCACTCTGATATCGCTGTTTATGGCCGTGGCCCTACTTCCGGCTGGCGACCGGGCTGAGCCGCACCACATCACGGCGGTTCGATTCTGGTCGCTCGGCGATGTCACACGCATCGCGATCGAGTCCGACGGTGACTTCTCGATTCGATCGGACCGTTTGGAGAATCCGGAACGGCTCTTCTTCGATCTGGTGGGCGCCAAGCCCACGCTGGGACCCAAGGGGATGACGGTGATCCCGGTGTCGGACACGCTGGTGCGGCAAATCCGCGTGGCGGAGACGCAACATGGCGTCACACGCGTGGTGCTGGATCTGGAACGCAGCGCAGATGCCACCACGTCTCACTTGGACAATCCCAATCGGCTGATCATTGAGGTTCGCGCCACGGGCGCGCCCGCACCGGCGACGCCAAATCCGCCCATTGAAGCCGAAGTGGCGGAGTCAAGAGCGCCGGCGTATCGCCCGTTCACAGCACCACCGGCTAGCGCCGCGATTGAGGCATCCGCCCGGCGCACAGCACCGCTATTCGTGGATCCGCCGCCAATCGCGGCCCGCCCCGGCGTTGCGTCAGATGTCGCCAACGTCATTCCCAAACTCTCGCCTCCACCGGTCCGCCCGGCGCCGGCCGCTGTGCTGGCCAAAGTGACGCCGGCAGCTTCGCCAATTGCGCCTTCGTCGGCTATTGTTCCAGCGCCTGCTCCTGAGACCGCGGCGCTCCCAGCCAAACGCAATTCCACCGGTGGACGTTCCATGATCCGCGTGCTGGGTTTGAAGGTTGGCCGGATTGTAATCGATCCCGGTCACGGCGGGCACGACACAGGGACCATGGGGCCGGAGGGGTTGCGCGAAAAGGATCTGGTGCTGGATGTTTCCAAGCGCTTGGGTGCGTTGATTGAGGAGCGGATGAATAGCGAGGTGATCTACACGCGATCGGATGACACGTTCATCCCGCTCGAGCAGCGCACCGAAATCGCGAACCAAGCCAAGGCCGATCTGTTTCTTTCGATTCACGCGAATTCTTCGCCGATACCCTCCGCGGCCGGTGTCGAAACTTACTATCTGAACTTCACCACGTCGAAAGCCGCGCTGGATTTAGCGGCTCGCGAGAACGCCGGTTCGCAGAAGAGCATTTTCGAGCTGCAAGATCTGCTGGAGAAGATCGCGCTGAGGGACAAAGTGGACGAATCGCGCGAGTTCGCGAACCGGATTCAATCGGCGCTTTATTCGTTTTCGGTCAAAAACGATGTCCACTCGCGCGATCGCGGTGTGCGCAAGGCGCCCTTCGTCGTGCTGATCGGCGCTTCGATGCCCTCAGTGCTGGCCGAGATTGGATTCATCAGCAATGCCCACGACGAGAGCATTATGAAAAAGGCCGAGTATCGGCAAAGGCTGGCTGAATCGCTGTACAAGGGCGTGGCGAGCTATGCGGCAACGTTGAGCCACTTCCAGGTAGCGCAAAAGCGGTAGCGGCGCGGCGCGAGAATCCAGAAGGGCCGCTTCGCGTCCCGAATCCAGAATACAAGAAGAAGCCCTTCCTCATTCTGGCTCCTGAATTCTGAATTCTGGATTCGCGGCGCGCAGCCGCTATCTCACCACGGTCTCTGTTTCGACGATCGTGATGGCGGGTGCTGGTTGAGAACCGTGAGCCAGAAATTCCACGCGATTGCGTCCCCGCCGCTTGGCCAGATACAGCGCTTCGTCCGCCTTGTGGATCAACTCCTCCGGTGTCCAGGGTTGATCCGGAAGTGCGGTGGTGACTCCGAAGCTGGCGCTGACGCCGACTGAGCTTTCCTGCAGCGACATCTGAACTTGCGTAAGTTGCTTGCGCAGACGTTCCGCCTGGGCCCAACTGGCTTCTTCGTCGCATCCCGTCAATAGGATGAGGAATTCCTCCCCACCGTAACGGCCGATCGAATCGTATTGCCGGATCGCATTCTGCATGCGACGCGCGGCTTCGCAAAGGACGGCGTCTCCAGCGAAGTGGCCGTAGTTGTCGTTGATGTTCTTGAAATGGTCAAGATCCACCATCACTACGCCAACGGGTGAGCGTTCGCGCTGCCCGCGCGCCAACTCGCGGCAGAGGATGTCGAAGATTGAGCTGCGATTCCACAGATGCGTGAGAGAATCCTTGGTGGCTTGTTCCCGCAGGGCCTCCCGGGCCGACAACAGCTCCGCTTGTAGATCCACCAGCCGCGTTCCGGCGCGCAGCCGGACTTGCAGCTCGTGCTGGTCGAAAGGTTTCGTGATGTAGTCGTCGGCGCCCGCTTCCATCCCCTCGATCAAGTCTTCTTTTTGGCTCTTCGATGTCAGCAGCAAGATATAGGTATAAGGTTCTCGGGCGCGCACCCGGACTCGCCGGCACACTTCCAGGCCCGTCATCCCGGGCATCATCCAATCCAGGATCGCGAGAGCAGGCGCGTCGTCTTTTTGCAGCAGCGCCAAAGCCTCCTCTCCATCGCAAGCCACTGCAACATCATAGCCCCACTTCCGCAAGGTGGCTTCCAACAGATGCCGCGAGACCAGGCTGTCATCTGCTATTAAAATCTTCACGCAGTTCCCCGTTTTACGTTGGAGCAGGTTACTGGATGGTACGCGGACCTGATCCTACCTGTTTCTCATCGGCTGGTAGGTACCGTAACGTTAGCCTTGTATTGAGTCTAAGGTTTTGCTGTTTAGTACCCCGTAGTGAACGGTACCTACCTATTGAACCGCCAGGAACGCTCCCGTGGGGGTTGCAACGCCGCCTATAGTCAGCACGATTGGCTGGTTGCCTGCCGTAAGACCCGACGGGACCGTGAAATTGATCTGATAAAGCCCGGCGAAAGTAGGCGCCAGACCGGCATAAGAGACAACTGCGGTCTGGCCCCCCACCGTCAGCGTGTACTGCCCCGTGATATTGGCCCCGGCGGCGGCCAGACTACCAATCACGGCGGCCGGCGTGGTGGCGCCCCAACCGGTGCCATAGGCCGTTAATATATCGCCCGCGTGCGCAGGTGTTGCAGGAGTGATGGCGGCGCCGGTGTTAGCGCCTGTAGCTTCCACCGCGGCAATCTCATTTCCCACGCCGAAGAAGAATTGCGGCGTTTCGGCTGCCACGGGAACAGGGAACGGCGCCGTGGGAGTCTCATTCGCAAGCCCGCAATTGGTGATCACCGAAACAGGCAGGTTTCCCGCGGTCGACAATGGATCCGCCACTGCGTTGATCTGGGTCGCTGAGACGTAGATCAATCCCCAACGCGCGGTCCCTCCTTCGACGCAAACGTTGGCCAGATTCGTGGGCAATGCGTTGTTCGTCAAATCGGAGCCCGTGACGTTCCGCATCACGGATGAATCGGCAAAACCAGTCCCGAAAATGGTGAACAATCCGTCTGCGGAGATGCTGTTGACAGGCGGTACATGCAGGCCCCCACCCACCACCGAGTTGATCTGCGGAAGAACGACCGGAGTCAGCAGGAAGGCGTGCTGCTGCTCCTGGATGATTCCTGTTCCGACAATCTGGCCGGCGTTATTGATCCCGCTTGCCGCGGTGAGCTGCCATCCCGAGCCGTTCACCAGTTGGCGGTTCAAGTCGTACATGGTGCCGTTGGTGTAGACCATAGCGTGCGAAGTGGACGCTGCAAATTCAAGCAGGGGGGCAAAAAAGAGCGATATGTCCGGAGTCTGAGAACTACTGAATCCGACCACAGTTCCGGAATTGTTGATCGCCAGGGCGGCGCTGCTCTTATCGGCCGGCAGCGTCCCCAGGTCGGTAGCGGCGCCATTCGTGAACAGCACTGCGTGCTGGCTTGCGTTGGGATCCTGAAGCGCGGTGAAATCGAAGGTAAATCCCGCTCCGGCAGCCATTCCAGAATCGTTGACGCAAGTGGCCGAGGCGTAGTCGAAGTTGGGCGCCAGAGGCAAGGCTTGAAATCCTCCATTGTGCCAAAGCGCTGGCTTCAGAGTCGCCAGCGACTGCTCGATCACATTGGGGGTGGCTCCTGCCACCCAAACACCTGCGGGACTAATTCCAAAGGCTACAGCTTGCGATGCCCCCGATGCTGGGAGGGCCATCGAAGTGCCATTCCCGGTGACTAGGTAAGCTTGGCTCGCGATAAAGAAGTTGAAGCCCGCGGCAAGAATTTGGGTCGCTGCGGCTTGCCCTGCGTTGGTAAGTCCAAAGGGCGCGGCATTAGACGGAACTCCGGCGAACGTTTGAATGGATCCATTCTGATAGCTAAATGGCGCGACCGTGATACCCGACTGCAGATTAATCGTGACGTACGCTCCCGTAACCAGTCCAGAATCGTTCACTCCGGTAGGAACAGTCGGTTTACCCGTCGGACCCAGATCGGTCAGGACACCGTTGGAATACAGGAAGCCATGGGATGCCGTACCGAAAAAAATTGAACCGCCCACAACATTGCAGTATCCTGTGACGTTTCCCGCCTGGCTAATCGCCGTGCCGGTGCAGGATGGAAAGTTGGGCAACGAGCCTAGGTCCTGGATCATGTACTGGGGCTGCGCGTACACGCACATAGGAAGAAGGAAGAAAAAAGTTTTATAACAACGCATCGCAGGGCTATTGTACTCCTGTTTGAAGCTGTAAGAAACGGGTTGACATCGATTTTCCTTGCTTGAAAAAAGCTGATGCAATTCTCCACCGGTTTGCGCTATATAGAGCGAGCGGATTCCCCAAGGCGTCCGATCCGGAGGTAACGTCGTGAGAAGAACTTTGTCAACGCTACTCGTGGGCGTCGCGCTTTCCTTGAGTCTGGCGAATAGATCCGCGGCACAAGAATACAAATACACGATAAACACCGTGGCCGGCGAGTACCCCATCGGGGACGGCGGACCGGCGACGAAAGCGCTCTTGTCGTTTCCTTACGGCATAGCCTTGGATGCGAACGGCAACCTTTACATCGCCGACTATCTTGACAATAGAGTTCGGAAGGTGGTGCTCGCTACCGGTGTAATCACCACCATCGCCGGGACGGGGGTCGCCGGATTCAGTGGGGACGGAAGCGCGGCTATCAGCGCGCAGATCAACGGTCCGGGCTCCGTAGTAGCCGATACCTTGGGCAACGTGTATTTCACCGACGTCGGCAACGCGGTTATTCGCAAAGTGGGTAGTAATGGCAACATCAGTACGTTTGCGGGTACAGCAGGAGCGGGCGGAGGCACCGGAGATGGTGGGCCAGCCACGCAAGCCAAGTTAGCCTTACACACGGGCAGCGGTTTGGCGGTGGATGCGGCCGGCAACCTCTACATAGCCGACTCGCTTAACTCCGTGATCCGCGAAGTTACGGTAAGTAATGGCAACATCAATACAATTGCCGGGACGATCGGGAAAAACGGGTCGACTGGCGATGGAGGCGCGGCTACCTCCGCACTCCTGTTCTACCCTTTCGGCGTGGCAGTTGACTCCAGCGGCAATCTTTACATTGCAGACAGTTTCAATCAGGAGATCCGAGAGGTATCGGCCCTGAACCACACCATAACAACAATCGCCGGAACCGCGGGGAGTGCTGGCTCCACTGGAGATGGCGGCCCAGCCACGGCGGCGTTGTTCAACTATCCATACAGTATCGCTGTCGACGCGGCAGGGAACCTCTACATTGGAGATTTTTCCAACGACGAGATCCGCAAAATTACTGCGGGAGCCGCTCCCACCATCAACACCATCGCCGGCAACATAAAACTGGGAGGCACCCTCAGTGGTGACGGAGGCCAAGCGACGTCCGCCGGGATGAGTGGTCCGATTAGCGTAGCAGTGAACAGCTCGGGTGCCGTCTATTTCGCCGATCTGTTGAATAACCGCGTCCGGTATGTGAGCCAGGGACTCATAAATGAAGTAGCCGGGGCCGACCACTTGCAGGGAGACGGGGGGCAGGCCACGGCAGGCTACCTTTATTTCCCACAGACCATCGCAGAGGATAGCGCCGGGAATCTTTACATCGCGGACACGAATAACAATGCGATTCGCAAGGTGACGCCCGCCGGCATAATCAGCACTCTCGCCAAGGTGGGCGCGCCGCAAGCAGTGGCTGTGGATAGCTCCGGCAACGTTTACTTCACTGGCAGCAACGAAATAATCGGTAAAGTGGATAGTAAAGGGAACGTCACCGTAATTGCTGGTAGCAGCTTCAAGGCTGGATTCTCGGGCGATGGCGGACCAGCCACAGCGGCGTTGTTGAATACGCCTCAGGGCTTGGCCATAGATTCCGCCGGCAATCTCTATATCGCCGACAGTTACAACCATCGTATCCGGGAGATCTCGGCCGGCAATATCAACACCGTCGCGGGCAGCGGAGGGACCTGCCTGAACCCCTGCAGCGTAGGAGGTTTCAGCGGAGACGGAGGACCAGCCACTTCGGCCACTCTGTCCTTCCCTTACGGCGTGGCACTGGATAGCGCCGGTAATATTCTTATCGCAGATTCAAACAACCACGCCATCCGGAAAGTGATCAAGGGTACTATCAACACCGTGGCTGGAACGGGCGGAAAGCGGGGATACGGCGGCGACGGCGGGCTGGCCACGGCTGCCCTATTGGACGTGCCGTTAGGCGTGGCTGGGGACGCTTCGGGGAACTTATTCATCTCCGATTCCGCCAATCAGGTAGTCCGGGTGGTTGGCGGTTTCGGTTATATCAATACCATCGCCGGTAACAACACGGCCGGTTTCTCCGGCGACGGTGGGCCCGGCACGTCCGCCCAGCTCTACAAACCTTGGGGCATCCTGGTTGATCCCAACGCGAATGTACTGTTCGTCGATAGCCTGAATCATCGCGTTCGGGAACTGGTTACGACGAATCCGCTGGTTCCCGGCCCGAATTCGGTGGTGAACGCGGCTAGCTTCATCCACGGCGGCGTGGTTCCCGGCGGAATGGCCACTCTTTTTGGATCGAACCTGACCACCGCGACGGGAATCAATCTGGCGTCGGGATTGCCGCTCAAAACCGAGTTCTTAACAACCGGCGTGAGATTCAACGGCATGTATGACGCGCCGATTTTCGCTGTGGATAACGTGAACGGTACCCAGCAGATCAACTTCCAGGTGCCATGGGAGATTGCTCCTCTCTCCAGCGTCTTGCTGCAGGTCATTACCAACGGCTCCTCCAGCTTGCCCGTCGACGTTCCTGTGCTCGCCGCGCAGCCGGGCGTAATCGCCTACAACGTAGGAGGCGTCAGCTACGGCGTTGTACTTCACTCCACTTTCCAATTGGCGGATAGCGCCCATCCCGTTGTGGCGGGCGAGACAGTGTTGATTTACTGTGTTGACCTGGGCGCCATTTCTCCGGCTCTTAAGGACGGCGAGCCTGGAACCGGCGCCGAAACAACCGTCGCAACACCTACTGCTACGTTAGGCGGCCAGAACGCTTCGATCAGCTTCAGCGGAACAGCTCCCGGCTTCGTCGCCCTGTACCAGGTGAACATGCAGATCCCAACCGGCCTGGCGTCCGGCAACCAGCCTTTGGTGCTGAGCATCAATGGCGTTTCGAGCCAAACAGTGCAGTTGCCGGCGAAGTAGGGCGGTAATGCTTGCATAAGAACCTGTCCGCCGCAGTACTAGCCGCGACTCTTTGCTTCTGCCCGGAGCAGAGAGCCGCGGCGCAAATCTATCCCTTCACCATCAACACGGTGATTGGCGAATATCCTTCCGGGGATCAAGGACCCGCGACCGCGGCCTTGTTGGCCTATCCCACGCGTGTAACGCTGGACGGCAAAGGCAATGTCTATATCGCCGATACCGACAACCACCGCGTTCGCAAAGTTGTAAGCGGCACCATCACCACTATCGCAGGGACGGGAACATCCGGTTTCACTGGCGATGGGGCCGCGGCGGCCGCTGCGCAACTCGACTCGCCCAGCGGCGTGGCCATTGACTCAGCGGGAAACATCTACATCTATGACTCCGGCAACTTGAGAATTCGGAAAGTGGACGCCAATGGGGTAATCACAACCGTTGCAGGCAACGGGCAATCCGGTTCCACGGCCGACGGCGGGCTGGCCACAAATGCAATGTTAGGGCTGAACACGAACGGCACTGTTGTAGTGGATTCGGCGGGCAACTTTTATTTTTCGGATGTTACCAACGACGCTGTTCGGAAAGTCACGGTATCGAGCGGCATCATCACTACCTTCGCCGGAATTGTCGGCCAATCCGGGAGCGCTGGGGATGGCGGTCTGGCCACGTCAGCGACCTTCCAAAATGTCTTCGGCCTGGCTTTCGACTCTGCCG
Source organism: Bryobacteraceae bacterium (assembly GCA_050011295.1). Lineage (GTDB taxonomy): Bacteria > Acidobacteriota > Terriglobia > Bryobacterales > Bryobacteraceae > Palsa-89. The sequence continues at coordinate 3,668 of JBEKJJ010000028.1, read as the reverse complement.
GCGATCTGTTTATAGCCGATGGCTTCAACCATAAGATCCGTGAAGTGCTCGCGAAGAACGGCATCGTCAACACGGTCGCCGGAAACGGGACGTTCGGCGCCACCGGCGACGGCGGATCAGCCATCGCCGCGGCGCTCGGCAATCCACTCGACGTGGCAGTGGACGCGCAGAACAATTTATACATCCCCGATTTCGTCAACAATTCAATCCGCAAGGTGACGGCGGCATCCGGAATCATCACTCTGTTCGCCGGCAGCACGCAAGGCTACAGCGGCGACGGCGGCCAGGCTACCTCTGCGCAGTTGGATAACCCGGTGGGCGTAGCGCTGGATAGCTCCGGAACAGTCTACGTCGCCGACTACGGAAATAATCGAATTCGCACAGTAACTGCGGGATTGATTTATGCGTTCGCTGGTGCGAGCCACGCGCAAGGCGATGGCGGACAAGCCCTGGCCGCTACGCTCTACTTCCCGGATCGCACGGCGTTCGACGGCGCCGGAAACATTTACATCGCCGATACCATCAATAACCGCGTCCGCAAGGTGAATTCGGCCGGCATCATCGAAACACTGGCGGGCACGGGTTCCGCAGTCGGGTCCGGAGACGGAGGGCCGGCGATATCGGCCGGGGTCAACGCGCCCGCTGCAGTGGCTGCGGATAACTCCGGCAACATCTTCATCGCTACCGAAAACCAGATCCGCGAAGTGGACAGCCAAGGAAACATCAGCACCGTGGTGAACACCGCCAATACCGCGGGCTTCAACGGTGACGGCGCGGCCGCCACAGCGGCGCTCTTGAACAATCCCACTGGATTGGCATTCGATTCCGCCGGCGATCTCTATATCGCAGATTCCTCCAATCACCGTATCCGAAAAGTCTCTGGCGGCAACATCACCACCGTGGCCGGCAGCGGTCCGATTTGCCTGAATCCCTGTAACAACGGAAGCTTCTCCGGCGACGGAGGCCCGGCCACTTCGGCCACCATGTCCTACCCCTGGGACGTTACGTTCACGAGCTCAGGCAACATGCTCATCGCGGATTCGTCCAACAATCGGATCCGTATGGTGGACGCGAACGGAAATATCAGCACCGTGGCCGGCTCAGGCACCACCAACGGATACAGTGGCGATCTTGGCCCAGCTACCTCAGCGCTTTTGTCCATCCCCACCGGCGTCGCGGCAGACAACTCCGGGAATTTTTATATCGCCGACAACTTCAACAACGTGGTCCGCATGGTGGATGGATTCGGCGTTATTTCGACCATCGCCGGCGGCTCGACGAACGGCTTTTCGGGCGACGGCGGCCCCGGCGATTCCGCGGAGCTCGACAATCCCTATGGTGTCGCGACGGATTCTCGCGGGAATGTCTGGGTTGTCGACCGGAACAACCATCGGGTTCGCAAACTCACTCCTTCCGGTCCTCTGGTGGGCAACGGCCCACAGGGCATCGTCAACGCCGCCAGCTTTGTTTCCGGCGGCCTGGTTCCAGGCGGCATGGCCACGCTCTTTGGATCCAACCTGACGTCGGGGAAAGGCATCAACCTGGCCTCGGGACTACCGCTGCCCACTCAACTATTGGAGACTTCCGTGAAGATAAACAACACGCTGAGCGCGCCCATATTCGCCGTCGACAACGTGAATGGCCAGCAGCAGATCAATTTTCAGGTGCCTTGGGAACTAGCCGGCAAATCCAGCGCCGTATTGCAGGTGGTGAACAACGGCGCACTGAGTCCCACGGTTAGCGTTCCCGTGCTGGGCGCTCAACCAGGAGTCTTCGCTTACAACATTGGCAACGACACGTTCGGAGTTGTGCTCCACGCCAATTTCCAGTTGGCGGATACCGCTCATCCCGTCTCGCCGGGTGAAGTGGTGTTGATTTTCTGCACGAACCTAGGCGCGGTTTCTCCGGCAATTGCGGACGGCGCGGCGGGTTCCGGCAAGGAAAAGACAATCGCTCCCACCACGGTCACAATCGGCGGAGTCGCGGCCCCGGTTAGCTTCAGCGGGTTAGCTTCGGGCTTCGTGGGACTCTATCAAGTGAATGCGCAGGTTCCCGCTGGTTTGGCCGCCGGGAATCAGCCGGTGATCGTCAGCGCGAGCGGAGCTTCCAGTGTCCCGGTGCTGCTGCCGGTGAAGTAAGAAAATCCGTTTCTGGTTTCTCGTTTCTGGTTTCTGGTTATGGGTAGACTAGAAACTTGCACACAGTGCGCGTCAGCCGGAAAGCGGCTGGCCGTGTCGCTTCCGGCCATCCCTGGATTTTCGCGAGCGATGTTTTGGATCACGGCCAATCGGAAGCCGGCGATGCGGTCCTGGTGATCGATCCAAACGGCAAGACGCTCGGGACGGCCCACTACAGCAATTCCTCACAAATCTCGCTGCGTCTGCTGTCGGATCGCGCCGAGACCATTGACCTCGCCTTCTACTTGCGCCGGCTCCGAGCGGCCGAAGCCTATCGCAAAAAAGTAGTAACCAACACCAGCGCCTATCGTCTGGTGCACGGCGAAGCGGATCAGTTGCCAGGCCTGGTGATTGACCGCTACGGCGAATACATCAGCATGCAGACGCTCGACCAGGGCATGGATCGCGCCAAGCCCGAAATAGTGAGCGCGATTCAGGAACTGTTCCAACCGTTGGGAATCGTGGAGCGCAACGATGCGGCGGTGCGCAAGAAGGAAGCCCTGCCGCTTCAGACGGGCGTCCTAGCCGGCGAAGTTCCCGCCAGCATTGAAGTGGAAATGAACGGTCTCAAGCTACACGCCGATCTTCTCCACGGTCAAAAAACCGGCATTTTCCTGGATCAACGCGAGAATTACCTGGCTGCGGCGCGCTATGCCCACGGACGGGCCCTCGATTGCTTTACTTCAAGCGGCGGCTTCGCGCTGCACCTGGCTTCCCGTTGCGATTCGGTGGAGGCAGTGGATAGTTCCGAGGCCAGTCTCAAAGCCGCGGAGCTGAACCGCGCCGCCAATGAAATCCCCAATGTCGAATTCCGGGAAGCCGACGTGTTCGATGTTCTCGCCGGCTATGCTTCAGGCCGCCGCCGCTTCGAAACCGTGGTGCTGGATCCGCCGGCGTTCGCCAAGTCGCGCGACAATCTGGATCGCGCCGTCACCGGCTACAAAGAGATAAATCGCCGGGCGCTTGAGCTGCTTTCACCGGGCGGAGTGCTGGTCACCTGCTCTTGCTCGCACCATTTGAGTGAAGGAATGCTGCTTGAGATCGTCGCGACAGCTTCGCTCGATGCCGGCCTCACGCTACGAGTTCTGGAGCGCCGGGCGCAGAGCCAGGATCATCCGATTCTCCTGACCGTACCCGAAACATTGTACCTCAAGTGTCTGATTCTAGAGGTGATGTAGCTCGCCTGTTGCGGATGGGTTATACAATGCGGTATCGTGGCGAAAGGTATTCAGGCTGCTGCGATACCAGTCTTGTAAGAGCCCCTCACCAGGGGAATTCTTCCAAATCTACAGGAGGATTCAACCGAATGCTGACCCTACGCGTGCCCTCGTTCCGGCGCGCTGCACTTTTAGTTTTGCCGCTGCTCATGGCGCTCGTGATTCTGATGAGCTTGCCTTCGCCCGCGTTGGCGCAAACGGAACAGGCCGGCGAAGCTCATCTGGTGCTGCCCGACCTCGCGCAGGCCACCTTTCTCGGCGGCACCAGCGGCCG
>JBEKJJ010000027.1:0-78500 GCA_050011295.1 Bryobacteraceae bacterium | reverse complement strand
CTCACACCGGCGGTCTGCGAATCAAGCCGGGCAGCGCTGAAGAGGCAGTTCTCAAAGCCTGGATTCTGACGCTTGCATCGCTCTCGGGAGATGAGCTCGCGAAAGCTATGAAGTATAGCGACATGGAGCAGGCGCCGCATAGCTCTGGAGCGCCGGCTGCCGTGCTTCGCCGGCTGACGCACAGCCAGTACAACAACACCGTCCGCGATTTGCTGGGCGATCAGACCGCTCCCGCGAGCCAGTTTCCGGCTGAGGACTTCGTGGATGGCTTCAAGGATCAGTACGACGCACAGAACCTGTCACCACTGCTCGCGGAAGCTTACAGCACGGCTGCCGAAAAGCTCGCGCGCAATGCCTTCCGCAACGGCGACACGCGCGGCTTGATCCCTTGCAAGGCGTCGGAGGAGTGCCGCGGCAAGTTCATCCGAAGTTTCGGCCTGCGCGCTTTCAGAAGACCGCTGAATGCGGGCGAAGTTGAACGCTATACGCGGCTGTTCTCAAGCGAAACCGATTTTATGAAGGGCGCGCAGTTGGTAGTGGAAGCCATGCTGCAATCGCCCGCTTTTCTCTTTCGGCTGGACGCAACTTCCAATCCGAAATGGAAATCCTACGCAGCCGCCAGCCGCTTGTCCTACATGCTTTGGGATAGCATGCCGGATGCGGCTTTGATGGACGCAGCCGCTAATGGTGAGCTTTCCACGCCGTCGGGCATCGAGAAAATGGCGCGCCGCATGCTGCCGGATCCGCGCGCGCACCAAGCTGTTGACGAGTTTACTTCCGAGTGGCTGCGCTTCGACCGCATCCTCACCGGCAGCCGCGACCGCCGGCGATATCCCAAGTTTAGCCGCGAGACTGCAGTGGCCATGACCGAGGAAGCACGGCAATTCGTCGCCGACTTAGTCTGGAACGACCGCAATTTCATGGAAGCCTTCACGGCGAGCTACGGTTTTGTCAACGCGGATCTCGCTTCCATCTACGGCGTGCCCGCGCCGGCCCAGGAATTTGTACGCACGGATTTCCCATTGGAATCCGAACGCGCCGGGTTGCTGGGGCAGGCGCTTTTTCTGGCGCTCTCGGCCAAACCGGATGATACTTCACTGACTGGCCGCGGCCTCTTCGTGCGCGAGCAGTTTCTCTGCCAGCATGTGCCCCCGCCTCCAGCGGGCGTGAATACGAATCTTGCGCCATCCACCGAAGCTCATCCGCAGACCAATCGCGATCGGATGAGCGAGCACGTGTCGAATGCGGTGTGCGCCACTTGCCACAATTTGATCGATCCCATCGGATTCGGCTTCGAGAAGTTTGACGCGGTCGGGGCACGGCGGGATAAATACGAGCTCCGCTTTTATGGAGGTCACGGCGGCGGACATCAACCACCCAAAACGGTAGATTTGACCATGGATACGAATGGTTTTGTGGCCGGCATTCCCGACTCGCACTTTTCATCCCCGCGCGAGTTAGGCGCTGTATTGGCGAAGACCCCGCAATGCCAGGAGTGCATGGTGAAGCAATATTTTCGCTATGCGGCCGGGCGCATGGAAACACCGGCCGACCATCCCGTCATTGAGCAGGCTCTCGAGCATTTTCGGAATTCTCAATTCCGCTTCCAAGAACTTATAATTGCTATAGCACGCGGCCGGGAGTTTCCTGGCGAGGAAGGAACCGCGCATGTCGCACGTAATAACTAAACGCGCTAGTGTCTCGCGTCGAAAGTTACTCAAAGGGTTCACGTTAGCGGGTGGCGCCTGGATCGGTCTGCCGCCGTTGGTCTCGATGTTCAATTCCACCGGCACTGCCTATGCGGCGGAACGTGCAGCTACAGGCAAAGTGGCGGAAGCGCCCATCGAGAGCCGTTTCGTCCTGTGGTTCAACGGCAACGGAATTCCTGAGCGTTATTGGATTCCGGCCGAGACCGGTCCCGGCTTCAGCCTGACGCCCTGCTTGGCGCCGCTGGCGCCTTTTCGCGACGATATCCACGTGATTAGCGGGCTCGACAATTTTGCCGCAGGCCTGCCCGGACCAGGCAATGGCCATCACAATTCCATGAGCGGCTTGATGAGTTGCACGCCGTTCACCAGCCGCGGCGCAGGCGGCGCTTCCATCGATCAAGTTATCGCCCGCAAGATCGGCGGCGAATCCCGCTTCCGTTCCTTGCAGCTCGGCGTTGCTCAGGAATCCTTCGGCGAGAGCATCCAGCGCAACATGAGCTGGGCGGCCATGGATCGTTCGTTGCCGCCAGAGATGTTACCGGACCGGCTCTTCGATCGCCTGTTTGGCCGCCGCGAAGAAGGCTGGATCAACCGCAAGCGCAGCATTCTGGATGTCGTGCTGGAAGACGCCGCGGCCTTGAAGAAGGATCTGCCCAAGGACGATCAGGCACGCGTGGAAGAGCACCTAGCGTCGGTGCGTGATGTGGAGCGCGCCATCACCAGCCTGCCTCCTGAGTACCGCCGCATCGATCCGCCGGAATACGAAGACATGAAGGACTGGCCGCGGATCGCCAAGCTCCAGAGCGATCTTTTAGCGCGAGCCCTAATCACCCGCCAGACGCGAGTCGCGTCGTACATGTTGACCAAGTGCCAGAGCATCTGCCGCTTCCCGTGGCTCGGTTACACGGCGGCGCGGCACCACGACTACACGCATGCTGACGGTAGAGCGCCGGGCGCGGACGGTGTGGAAGGGCAGCGCATTCTGCGCGATATTTGCAAGTGGCATTGCGAGGAATTCGCCTATTTGCTGGGCCGTTTGAAGTCCACGCCGGAAGGCGACGGAACGCTGCTGGATCACTGCTGCCTGGTCTATGTACACGAGCATGCCGAAGCCAATCCGCACAAGAATAACGGGCTGGGTTTGATAGTAGCTGGCCATGCCGGAAGGCTGGCCACCGGCACGCACACGGAATACACCGGCACCGTTGGGGATCTGTATGTCACATTAGCCGATGAAGTAATGCACGCAGGCATCGGGACATTCCCCACTTACAATCGCAAACTTACCGAAGTGCTGACTTAGTGCTCCGGCTCCTCTGCTTTATTCGCCGCGTCCAAGCTTCCAGCCAGAATCTTGCATCTCGGATTAGCGCGTCTTAGGTCCGCTACACCCTTTTCCGTAACCTGAGTCCCCGCCAGATCCACCCGCTGAAGATTGCGAAATGAGGCCAGCACCGGGATCACGTCGTCGCCAATGCGGGCGCAACTTTCCAGATCCAGCCACTCGATCTTAGTAAGTCCCGCTAACCTTTGCAGACCGCGCGCAGAAACTAGCGTCCCATTCAGGCGCAAATGACGCAAATTCCCAAGTGTTGCGATGGCATCCAGGCCTGGCTCGGTCAAACTCACCGACCATAAACCCGAATCAGTCCGCTCGGCGCCGCTCAGGTCCAAATAAACTAATCCCGGCAACTGCCGCAATGATTGCAGCCCTGCGTCTGTGAGCTTGTTGCCGCCGATTGCCAGTTCCTTCAGATTAGTCAGCGGCGTAAGCAGCTCCAACCCCACGTCGGTGATCTGCGCGTAGCCGGCGTCGAGAGATTCAAGCGAAGTGACGCCCGACAAGTGCTGTAGCGTGGTGTCGGTGATCTTCGTTCCACGCACGCTTAGCCGTTTCAAATGCTTCCAACCCTTCAGAGCAGAGAGGCCCGCATCGGTAATCAGCTCATCGGAATAAAGATTCAGATCGGTAATCGCGGGCGCATCTTTAAGTTGCTCCAGGCCGTGATCGCTGATGCGTGTCAGCGACAGATCAAGCTGCGCGAGATTCGGTAGACGTGCCAGTTCGGCGAGGTCGGAGTCGGTGATCCAAGTCGCATGCAGGTCGGCGGCCACAATCTGCCCGGATCCATCGCGCGTGACCGTGCCACCCGCTTCGGTGATCCAGGATGAAAGATCACGGGCTCCAACGCAAGCGACCGCGGCGACGGCAATCAACGCGAGGCGCATCCGGTTCAGCCCCTCCCGCGGCGCGCCGGCAGCGCGGAATCGCGATCGAAGATGATTGAGCAACCGGGCAGCGCGGCTTTGAGTTGCGCCAGGCCTTTCTCGGTTATCAGGGTATGGTAAAGATTCAAAACTCTTAAATTGGGCATCGATTTCAGATCCTCGATACCGGCATCGGTTACTTTGGCCATATTGAGCCGCAGTTCACGCAATCGGGGAAATGTTTTCAGCGTATCCAGCGCTTTGTCATCCACCGAGGTATAGTCCAGATTGAGCACCGCCAGGTTCTTAAGATTTGCGAGCACGGCCAGGGCGTTGTCATTTGTGGCGGTACGCACTAATTCCAGCCGCTCCAGATTTTCCAGGCCGCGCAGGCTTTCGAAGCCCTTATCGCTGAACCGGCAACTATTGAGCCCCAGCTCACGCAGGTTTTTCAGCATCGCTACGTGCTGCAAGCCCTTGTCTCCGATATCGGTACCGTCAAGCTCCAGCACTTTTAGTTGACTGAGCCTTTCGACAAATGCCAGCCCCTCGTCGGTAATGTCGGAGTAGCTCAACCGCAGCCGCTCGAGGCTGCTGATTTCGCCCATCTGTCGCAATCCTTCATCAGTCACGGGAGAACTAGTGAGATCCAGTTCGATGAGGGAGGTCGAACCTTTCAGATCCGCCAAACCCGGACCCTGCACCAGCGTACCCGCCAGCCGCAGCGTCTGAAGCGTCCGCAGTCCGCTCAAATCCGCCAATCCACCATCTGAAACTGTAGTATTGCTGAGGATCAGCTCTTTCAAGCCAGTCAGCGATTTCACCGCGTGGAGACCGAGGTCTCCCGTTTCCGTTGCGGAGAGATCGAGCGTCTCGATATTTCCGAGTCCCTTCAAATAATCGAGCTGTGCATCGTTCACGCGCGTGGCCGCGAGCGAGACGGCCCGGACTTTCCCGTCTTTGAATTCAGCCTTCCCGCCCAACGCTCGAATCCACTCGGCAATCGCCTTGTCACCTGTTCCAGAAGGGCGCAAGGCGGCCACGCCAGCAGTTGGACCCGCCGCGCCACCTACAAATTCCACCGAGCAGCCCGGTAGCGCCGCATGCATGGCCTGAACGCCACTCGCTGTTACGCGGCTGTAGCGCACGTCGAGCGCAACCAATTCCTTCAGCGCGGCCAGCTTCGCCAAGCCCGCATTGGTGATGTGGCTGCGATAAAGATTCAGCTCCCGCAGATGCATCATTCCGGCCAGGATCTCCGCGCCGGCATCATCGATTTCCGCGCCCAACAAATTGAGCTTCCGCATGGCTGTCAGGTTCCGCAAGGAAGCGAGTCCACCATCGGTGACCTTCACACCGTAGAGATCCAATTCCTGGAGTCCCGTGAGTCCACTCAGACGCTTTAGTCCTTCATCGGTGATCGCTGTATTGCGCAAGTAAAGGCGCCGCAGCTCCTTGAGCCCTTCGAGCCCCTTCATGCCCTCGTCCGTGAAGGTCGAGTCATTCAAATCCAGCGACTGCAAGTGTACGAACTTAGTAAGATCTGGTTTCACTACCTGGCTCTGTGACAACCGAAGCTCCTTGAGTTGTGTAAGTCCAGTCAAATAGGCCAAGCCCTTATCCTGGATGTTGTAAGTGGGCAGGAAATGCAGGCTGAAGTAGAGCCGCTCGAGGTTTTTCAAACCGGCCAGATACTTCAGATCCTCGTTAGCGTCCAGAGGGCTGTCCGAGAATGGCGTCCAAATGGAAGCCGGCAGATAAAGTTCGCGCAGGCCAGTCAGGCCGCTGAGTTTTTCGAGCTTCTGCGGTTCGATTAGCGTGTTGGTTAGATCAACGCCCGTGATGTGCAGGTCGCCGGCGGGCAGCTCGGAAAGATCGCGCAAAGATGTCCGGTTCCCTTCAAGAACCACTCGACCGCCTTGCCGGATCACCCACTCCGCAACACTGGCTACATCTTTTTCGGTGGCCGCCATCGCGAGGATGGCCGAAGCCAACAGGCAGAAAGCCGGTCGTTTAAACACCTTTACGCCAGCCCTGATCCGCATTACCCTTTACATCCAGCGTAATCGATCCGTCAGGATTCAACGGCTGCTCCGAGGCCCACGCAACCGGCCTGACGACGCCCGGCCGAATTTCGATCTGCGCCGAAAGCAGAATTTTGCCGACATAACCCGAGGGAAGAGCGAACGCGCCCTGCCGGATGCCTCCGCCATAAGGATGGCCCGCATCCAAAGCTCCACGCAATTTCAGTTTTCCATCCGGGCTTTCCAGATGCAGCCACAGCACTCCCGGAACTGCTGCAACGCCCCGATTCGCAACAGCCACGATCAGTTCCGGTGCGCCGTATCGCTTGCGCTGCCACACCCACGCGGGACGCAGCCGGTATCCTAGGTTCGCGCGCAGCCGTTCGAAACCACGTGGAAACTTTTCGTTGTAGGCGGCGAGATTGTCAGCTTCGGTCCACAGAGCCCAATAGTTGGTCTTGATGTCCAGGACGTGCAGCATGTAGTTTTCAAGAGTGTTGACCTGCGCGGAATCCAGTTCAATTTTCGATGAATCAGCCTCGCGATAATAGCCGTCCTCCAGGATCGACGCCAGCCACGGCGGACGATTGGCCAGTTCCTCAATCTGAATCGGCTCCTCCACGATAATGCTGTCGGAGCGAAGCCACGCCCCAGCCCGCACTACGTTGTCGAGCACCTGCCGGTTTCCCACCGCGCTGATGTCGGGCTGCGTGTTTACCGCGAGCGGCGTTCGCTTCCAGGTTTCCAATTGGCGCGCGGTCATGCTCACAAACGTGCGTTCGGCGGTTCGATAATCCGGAAACGGATTCGGGAAATTGCTGGTGTGGCCTTCACCCCAGAAACCGTACTGCATCAGATCCATCCACTCAATCAAAGGATCACCTTCAAATTGAGTGGCCAGCAAATCGTTCAGATCGGCGAAAGCTTTTTGGAACTCGGGATGATCGTAGCGTGGCTCGATGTAGTCTCCCGAATTCTGCCCCGGTATCTTCCCGATTTTCACTAGCGGCACTTTCGACCGCAGAAACTCCGGAAGGGCCAATTGCTCAGGCTGAAAAGATTGATTGGAGAGCTGGATTCGAAACGCCACACGCAATCCGTGCTGCTTAGCAGCGGCGAGAGTCAACGCCCAGACAGGATCCAGATCCAGTTTACCTGGGCGTTTCTGCACATTGCGCCAGTCGCAGCGTATATAAAGCACATCCACGAACGGCAGGCTGGCCATTTTCTGGACGTGCTGCTCCAGAGTCTCGCGGCCGGCCCGCGCAGCCAACGATGGACCGCCTTCTTCCCATGTGTAGCCCACCAGCCCCAGCCCAGGATTCCGCAGAGGCTTTTCGGACGCAGTGGTGAACAGGATGGTTTGCCAGCCCTCGTCCTGATCCACATCGAACGGACCCTGGTTGAGCCGCTCGCGTACGGCTGGGCCAGACCCAAAATCGAAACCTTGCCAGAGATGCGGCGGAACGTCCGCCTGTGCTCTAATTACGGGGAGCGCGGCAGCGCCCTTGAGCAAATCTCGTCGTTTCATTGGACTAGCCGCAGAGGTGACATTGCTTGGGTGTATTGCCGGAGAATAACCAAAGGAAGTATAACGAAAGAAAAAGAAAGAGTCAATGTTGAATAGGCGCGACATGCTGCTCGCGATCGCTGCCGGCACGGGCCTAGCGCTGCGCGGCCAGCACGCGGGAAAACCAAACATCATCGGCTATCGCGAGTACGCGAAATGTCTGCCGGACGCGATTCGAACGCTCGCGGCCGAGGCTTACGAACGCCGCACCGCAGAGATCCGCAAGCTGACCAACGCCGCCGCGATTCACGAGCGGCAGCGGTGGGCGCGCGAGACCTTCTGGAAAATTGCCGGCGCGTTGCCCGAGCACACGCCTCTGAATGTCCGCACCACCGGCTCATTCGAGCGGGAAAAATATCGCGTAGAGAAGTTGGTTTACCAAGGCCGTCCGAATGAGTGGATTTCAGCCAATCTCTACATCCCCAAGAACGGCAGCGCCCCATTTCCCGGCGTCCTGTTCCACATGGGCCACACGAATAACGGCAAAGCCGGGGATACCTATCAACGCTGCTGCCAAGGATTGGTACAGCTTGGATTTCTGGTGCTCGCGTTCGATCCGATGGGTCAGGGTGAGCGCATCAATTATCCAGGGCCCAACGGTCAGTCCCGACTGCCTTCCGCGGACGACGAGCACACCAAAGCCGGAATGCAGATGCTGTTGATCGGCGAAACGGCGACAGGCATGCAAACCTGGGATGCCGTGCGAAGTTTAGATGTTCTGGCATCGCATCCGCTGGTAGATCCGAAACGTCTGGCATCCACTGGGCAGTCAGGCGGAGCCACCGTTACCATGATGCTGGCTGCCGTGGACGACCGGTTGGCCTGCGCTGCAGTTTCATCGGGCAACACGGAAAACTTCGCCTGTGCTAACTTTCACCCTCCCGGATCCACGGACGATGCGGAGCAGAATTTGGTCGGCTCCGCTCCGCTGGGGTTAGACCGGTGGGACCTGCTGTGGCCAATCGCACCCAAGCCTCTGCTGATCCTCACCAGCGCGAAGGATTCCTTCGGCACCTATTCACCGAACTATGAGGACAATGGCCTGGAAGAATACGGCCGCCTCGAAGCCGCGTATCAATTGCTCGGGAAGTCCGATCATTTGCTGCGCTTCGAGTCGCCGCTACCGCACGGGCTCTCTTATGTGCTGCGCCTGGAGATTTATCGGTGGCTCACGCGCTGGCTCGAGGACGGCCGGGAAATCGATCAGGAGCCTCCGGTGGCACCGGAATCGGAACGCAATCTGTGGGCAACCGAATCGGGAAGCGTGGCGCGCGATTTAGGAAGCCGGACGCCGTTCCAGTCGACGCGGGAGAAAGTGCGGGCAATCAAAACGCCATCCAAGCCGGCGGATTTGCCGAGCCTGCTCGGGATGGCACCAATGCAGGGTCGATCGCGAATGCGCGAGCTCAGCCGCGTGCCATCGCGCGATTGCGACATTCTCGCCGTGGAAATTCCGAGCGCCGAACAGGTTTGGGTCCCGGCCTGGATTTTCGTGCCGAAGCAACCCGTGCGGCGACTATCGATTATCGTTGAGCCCGGGGGCCGCAATTCCGCGTGGCAGGAAGGTGGCCTGTACCAACGGCTGGCGGCGGAAGGGACGGTTGTGTGCGCTCCTGATCTGCGCGGCATCGGCGATCTGCGGCCGGAATACAGTGCTGGCGCACCAGCCTACACCGGTGAGCGCGCGAACGAAGAGAATTATGCGTGGGCATCGCTGATACTCGGGCGAAGTTTGCTGGGACAACGAGTGACGGATCTATTAGCGGTGATCGATGCTCTCTCAGCTCGCGAGTGGGGAGGAAGGCCACTGCTGGCGGCTCGTGGGCAATTAACTATTCCGGCGCTCTGCGCAGCGTCTCTTGCGCCAAAGATCGCCGGGTTGTACCTCGCGGAGCACCTGATCAGCTGGCGAAGTCTGGCGGATACCGAGATGTATGATCACCCCTTCGCTAACTTTGTTCCCAATGTTCTTCGGTCCACCGACCTGCCAGAGATTGCGTCCGCCTTCGCGCCGCGCAAGATCACCATCGCAGGTATTCTGGATGGCGCCGGCCAGCCGGTTCCCACGTTAGAAGCACGGCAATCTTACTCAGGTTCCAACATAGAGGTTCGCGAGAAAGCCGCCTGGGATGTGGCGGCGTTGTCGCACTTTTGAATTACGCCACGATCACTTCCACACCCTTATTGCGAATGGCCTCCAGCGTTTCCGGGCGCGCCCGGTCATCCGTTATTACGCGGCGCACACTGTTGATGGCGCCGATCACCGACAAGCTTCTGCGCCCGAGCTTGCTGGCATCCGCCACCACCGTAACCTCGTGCGAAATCCGCATCATGGTGGTGTTCAGCAACGCTTCCAGCAGATCGGGAGTGGATAATCCGATTTCCGGATCCAATCCATCCACGCCCAGGAAAAAGTGATCGGCGTGCAATTCCGATAGGAACCGTTCCGCCTGCGGACCCACGAACGATCCGGATACGTGGCGCATCACTCCGCCAATCATGATCACCGAAATGTTCGACGCGTCCACGAATTCGTCCGCGATGTTCAGCGCGTGAGTGATCACCGTCAACGATTCGATGTTGGTTCGCTTCAGCGCGCGCGCCACCTCCGCCGTGGTGGTGCCGGAATCCAGAATTACGGTCTGATGCGGAAGCACCAGCTTCGCCGCGGCCCTTCCGATGCGGGTCTTTTCGGCATGGTAGATGGTCTTCTTGATATTGAGCGGGAAATCCTGATGCGGCTCCTGCGGCAGCATCGCTCCGCCGTACGATCGCACCAGGATGCCCTTCTCGGCCAATTGTTCCAGGTCGCCGCGCAGAGTCACGGCCGAGACACCGAAGCGGCGGACCAGATCGCCCACCGACACCCGTCCATCGTTCTTGAGCAGCCGCACGATTTCGCGTCGTCTTTCTCCCGCCAGCAGATTAGAGCGTTTACCGGACATTCAGTCTTTCAGTGTAAGGCAGGAGGATGAAACCGCGCCGCCCAGCGCGGGCAGCGCCGGGATTCCTCCGGTCAACGGTTCGAGCCATGCCCGAAAGGCCGGCATATCATCGGTTGGTTCCTCGGGCATCCAAGCTTTGGGAAATAATCGCTCTTGCGCGGCCACATCGGCGAGATCGGCTAAGCCGGTAGTGCATTCGTACGCGGGGCCCGGCTTACGTTCGAGCGTGATCATCCTCCCGCCGATTCCGGCCAATGCGGCGCGGACTGCTGCGCGGCCACAGGAGCGAGCTTCGGCCCGATCCACTTCGGAAACCAGCGCCGAGCAAGAGCGCCCCAATAATCCGGGCTTCTCACTGCGCGCGCTGACCTTCAACGTCTTCGAGAGCCGCTGCGAAAGCACATGTGCGAGGTTGAGCGCCAGCGGCGCGCGACTCGAAACGCGTTGGTCCGCGCCGAAGGGTTCGCCCTTTGGGTCTAACTGACCCTCGCAAACGGCGATTACAGCCCGGCCCAAGCGGAGGTAGCAGCGTTCGACATCTTCCGCCAACTGATCGAATGGTAGCGCCCGCTCCGGCATGTAGATTAGATGCGGTGCGTCATCGGGATGCCGCCGCGCTTGAATAGTAGCGGCCGCGAGCCAGCCCGCATTGCGCCCCAGAATTTCAATTACCGTGATGCCTGGCAGCGCGCGATTGTCGGCTCCGATGTCGCGCACGGCGTAAGCGAAGAAACGAGCGGCTGACGCGTAGCCTGGACTATGGTCGGTGATCGCCAGATCGTTGTCGATGGTCTTGGGCACTCCGACCACGAAAGCTTCATAAGACGATTTGGCGATCGCATCGGAAAGCCGCAGCGACAGTTCCATGGTGCCGTTCCCGCCATTCAGGAAGATGTAACGAATGTCATGCTTGCGCAAAACGTGCAGGATGGTGTCGAAATCCGGCTCCGCGATTTTGGCGCGGGAAGATCCGAGCAGCGATCCTGGCGCAAGCGCAACCTCCGCCCAGAACGACTGGTGCTCTGCTAACAAGTCGGCGAAAGTTTCTTCCAGTATCCCGGTTGCGCCACCCAGCGCGCCGTATAGCTTCTCTATCCCGGAGCTGCGGCATTCTTCCACGATTCCGGCCAGGCTGGAATTCAGAACGGTGGTCGGGCCCCCGCCGTGCGCAACCAGCGCATTTCCTCGAACTTTCATAGCTGTCCGTGTTCCAGTCCTTACGAACGACCCCGTCCAGCGATTATACCGTATCATTCCTTTCGATCTCTTGCTAAAATCATCTTTTGATTTCGTTTTTTCGGAGGAGATGAAAATTGCCCGAAGTAACTACAACCGCCCCGTGCGCGGTCGATGGAGCGACCTTGCATGTCAATGATCTGCTGAGCGAAAGCCGGGAAGAGCAGGAACGCGGCGGATACTTTCATACCCTGCGCGAGATTCTCCAGCAGCCTTCCACATGGCTCGACACGGCGGAGCGGATGACCGCAAGAGCGGCGGAATTGTCACCGTGGGTGGAAGGGATTCGGTCGCTGGTGCTCACAGGGTCAGGAAGTTCCGAGTACGCCGGTGCGTGCGTTCGTCTGGTTCTTCAGAATGCGCTCAGCGTCGCCACGCAAACCCTGGGAGGTGGAGTATTGTTGACCCACGGCGCCAGGGCAATTCCGCCGGAACGGCCAGGATTGATGATCTCGTTGGCTCGCTCCGGCGACAGCCCGGAAAGCGTGGCCGCCGTTTCGCTGATGCTGGATGTGGAGCCCGGGATACGGCATTTGGTAATCACCTGCAACCGGCAAGGGCGGCTGGCTATAACTTATCGGGACGATCCGCGGGTGCAAGTGATTGCGCTGGATGAGCGAACCAATGACCGTAGTCTGGTGATGACCAGCAGTTTCACGAATATGGTGCTCGCGGCACGAGCGCTCGGTTTGTTACAAGCTCCCGATCGTTATCGGGCGCTGTGCCGGGATTTGAGCGAGAGAGCCGGGCGGCTGCTGGGAACGAGCTTTCCGGTGCTGGCTCGCGTGGCGGAAAAAGACTTCAACCGAGTCCTGTTCCTTGGAAGCGGTTCCCGCTTCGGTGCTGCGCGCGAATCCGCCCTCAAGATGCTCGAGATGACGGCCGGCCGTGTTATCGCGATTAGCGAGACATATCTGGGGTTGCGGCACGGCCCCATGAGTTTGGTTCATTCCGACACTTGGGTGGTTTGTTTCCTCTCCTCCGATCCTCAGATTCGAGGCTACGAGTCCGACTTGATCCGCGAGCTGAGCCGCAAACAACTCGGACTGGGCAAATTGATTTTTGGCGAACATATACCGCACGATCTCGCTGGCCCGGCCGATGTCCTGGTGGAGTCGACAGGCAGCGCATCGTTGGGAGATGAAGATTGGCCGGTTCTGGATGTTATCGTGGGCCAGATTCTGGCGTTTTTCCGCTGCCGCAAAGAAGGTTTGCAGCCGGATTCACCTTCGAGCGACGGCGTGATCCAGCGCGTGGTCCAAAATTTCGCCTTGCATCGCACGGAGACCGCCCCTTGAAGATTCTGATCGCCGGCGAACTGAATCTTGACCTGATTCTGCAAAACTATCGCAGCTTTCCGGCGCTGGGACGCGAGGTTCTGGTGGAGGATGTCACGCTCACTATGGGCAGCGCGTCCGCGATTTGCGCGTGCGGAATAGCGAAACTCGGCAATGCCGTCACTTTCGTGGGCAAGGTGGGAGCGGATTCCTGGGGCGAGCTGTGCAAGGATAAACTCGCCGCGTGCGGCGTGGACATCTCCAGGATCATGGTGGATACAGCGCTCAAGACTGGAATCACGGTATCCATAACATCGGCCACAGATCGCGCCCTGGTCACTTATCCGGGAGCGAGTACCGCGCTCGCAGCGTCGGATTTCACGCCGGAGAGCTTTCGCGGGTTTCAGCACTTGCACGTTTCCTCGTTCTTCATCCAGCAGGGGCTTCGGCCGGGCATTAAACAGTTACTAGGTCTGGCCAGCGAATGCGGATTAACAACTTCGCTCGATCCAGGCTACGATCCAGATGAGAAATGGGGGCGCGATCTACTGGACGCACTAAGCGAAGTGGATATATTTTTTCCCAATGAAGTTGAACTGGAAGGTGTGACGGGTTTGCGGGATCGCGAGCAGGCCTTGCGGAGCATCGCCAATGGACGGACTCTTACGGTTGCGAAGCTTGGTATTGATGGCTGCATGGCATTCGAATCTGGAAAGATCGTGACAGTCCCCGCGTTTCCGGTGCAACCTGTCGATACCACCGGCGCGGGCGATTCCTTCAACGCAGGGTTCTTGCACGCCTGGCTGCGCGGTGCGCCTCTTCGTGATGCCATGACCTTCGCCGCCGCATGCGGCGCGTTATCCACACTCTCGTCGGGAGGAACCAGTGCTCAGCCCACCGAGCAGGAGGCGCGTCGGTTCCTGGCCGAACGCGAGGCGCAGCCGATCGGAAAAACGACATGAAGCGTAGAAAGTTCCTGACGTCAGCCGGTCTGGGTTTTGCAGCGGCGAATGTGGGGTCCACTCCGGCCCCGGCTCAGCAATCCGCGCGGAAACCGCTGGATATTTCCGAGTACGAACCGAAGAGCATGCTTCGCGTGAAGGAAACGCGGGTGGAGCGTGCCCGATTTCCAGTGATCGACATTCACACGCATCTCTCGTTCTCGAAATTAGCCACCAACGGCGTCCAGATGTCCGACGAGCGTAATTATTCGGGCGCTCCGCCGGAGCTGCTCCCAGTGATGGACCGGAAAAATCTTGCGGCCATGGTGAATCTCACGGGCGGTTATGGCAAGGGGCTGCAGGATGCCATTGCCCGCTACGACAATGCGTTTCCGGGACGCTTCTATACTTTCACGGAGCCCTGGTATAGCCGCTTCAAGGAATCGAATTACCCGAGTTTCCAAGCTGGCGCAATCGAGGAGGCGCATCGCGCCGGAGCCAAGGGTTTAAAGATCCTGAAAACTCTGGGCCTGTATCTCAGAGACAACATCACTTCGGGAAAGCTGGTGACGGTGGATGATCCCCGCTTCGATCCCATGTGGGACGCCTGCGGACAACTGAATATGCCGGTGGCGATTCACGTTTCCGATCCGGTGGCCTTCTTCACGCCTACGGATCGGTTCAATGAGCGCTATGAGGAATTAAACAACCATCTCGACTGGTCCTTCTATGGCAGGGATTTTCCGAGCAACGCTCAAATTCTTGAGGCGCGTAACAGAGTGATTGCGAGGCATCCGAAAACGCAATTCGTGGTGTTGCACGTAGGCAATTTCGCCGAGGATCTGGAAAATGTTTCCGGGAATCTGGACCGCTTCCCGAACATGAGCGTGGAGATTGGTGCGCGCATCGGCGAGCTGGGCCGCCAGCCCCGCGCCTCGCGCAAGTTCTTCGAACGCTACCAGGATCGAATTCTTTTTGGCACCGACGCGGTGCCGCACGGAGACGAATTTCCTCAGCAAGTCTTCAACGACAAGTTGTACGAAATTTATTTCCGGTTCCTGGAAACGGACGACGAATATTTCGACTACGCTCCCGCGCGCGTGCCGCCGCAAGGGCGCTGGCGCATCTACGGGATACAATTACCCGATCCGATCTTGCGAAAGGTTTATAACGAGAACGCCGCCCGGGTATTAGGTATTAAGAGCCCCAGCGCTTAGTCTACGCGTCCTGGATAATCTATCTAGGAGGCTCCCATGAGCAACAGTGGCTCAGTGCAACCAAAGGTCGTTTATCCAACTTACGGCGTTCACAATCCACCGCAATACAGCCCCTGTGAGTGTCCGGATTGTCTCTATCCCCGCGGCCCGGGTGAGCCGTCCGATCCCTTATATCCCTTGTATTGGTCGGCCAAGTGGACCATGTACCGCGTCTTCAATCACTACGCGGAGAACCCTCCGCCTTACGACGGCAAGCCGCCGGCCTCACTGAAACCGGGCGTCGACTACCAGGTTTCTTACGGAGCAACCTACTACGACAGCACTTGGCGCGGGCCGAACGGCGAAGAGGGAGCCATGATGGAGCACTACGAAGAATGGAGCCTGCCCATTTTTCCGATGGACAATCACTTCAGCTCGTCGTTTATTTCGCTCGGCGACAAAGCGTATTTTCTTACTTACGAAAAGGACCGTCCCAAAGGGATGCCGCCGATTTGTATGTTCTCCGATTTAAACCATCCACCGCGGCGGGATTTCATCAAACATTTGCCCTACAGTTTGGGAGACAGTCAACGGCTGGGAGGCCGTGTGCAGGGATATTCTTTCTGGACAAATCCGGATTCGGACAAGCCGCCCTTCCAGGTGGGCGCCAGTCCCGATCGCACCGCCGACAAGGCGATTCTGTTTGGCTACGCGTTCAAGAGCGAATGGGAGCCGGACGCTGCCGATAAATCCGCCGCGCCCTACCGGCATCCGCATTCATTCTATTTCTCGGGCTTTCCGCTTAACCCACCTGACGCGCCGATAGTGAGTCAAAACTACACCCAGTTCGCCATGATCCGTCCGGACCCGGCGGAGACTTGGGATCTAGTTGCGAAGTTCTCGGGCGGCCAGGGGATTCCTCCGGCGTGCAATCTGTTTGGCTCGTCCGAAGCCGATGCGCAGTTGGGCGACCAGGCGCCTATGTGGGATGGGAAGAAGCGGCGACGTTAGTGGGCTGTCGTTGCTGAATCTTTATTACTGCCATGCGTCGCCATGAGTGGCGACGCGGCACGCAATAGTGCGTGCGCTACGCGCGTAGCGCGAACACTCGTGTTTGCCGCGTTCGCACTCATGCGAACGCATGGTTTCGCGATACTAGGAAAACCGCATTCCGCCCTGCACATTTACGTATTCGAAGCTGGGCCCGACGGTCTGGCCGCTGCCATCGCCGGTGTCCGTCTGGAACAGCGCGACCGCCAAAACGCGCAGATCGTACATCATCCCGATGGCCGCGTCCAGCGTGTCCGGCTTGGTGTTGAATACATCGTGCAGCGCGTTCAGCAAGGTGGAGTAGCTGTAAGCGAACGCCTCGATGCGCGTCCGAGCTTGGGTACCCGCGGCGAAATCGGCGATCTTGCAATTGGGCCGTAATGGCCATACGCCGGAGGGATCGAATAGGACGGCGGCGCCATTATAGCTGAACCCCGTCGGTGTCACAACCACTTCGCGTCCTTCCAAAATTTCGCCGAATTTGTAGAAGTGCGCCGGATCGCCGGGCGCTTGGAAAGGCGTCACTGAGGTGCCTTCGCCTTCGAGCTTGATGAGGTCGATGGCGCGGCAGGCGCTAACAGGGTCCGTAATGGGAAATAACTTCTCCTTCGGGAACCAACGATTTGAAACCACCTGCGGCGGTGCGGTCTTATGCACGAAGATGCCTGGCCCCAGATCCACAATCTTTTTCTTGATGGCATCGTAGAACGCACCGATGGTGGCGAACTCCGGTTCCACTTCCGCCAGCCCGAGCGTCGGTGGATGCACCGGAACTTCCTCTTCCGGCTGTTCGATGGCCCTGAACACTTTATCCACGAGCGGAATGGTGAACGCCTCGATTCCGACCTTCAGGCCGCCGATGTCCAGCGGCAACGGTCCGGGATAGTCGGGAACGAAGCCCTGGGTATTGATTTCTGGATGTCCGCCGATGGCGATCAGAATGTTGGAGGCGATGGTCATGTGCAGCATCTCCTCCACGACGATGCTCTTGATGAGTTGAGCGACGCGCTGGTTCACCCCGGGCTTGAGTGAGAACATTGCCGTCAAGTAAGGAGGGATGGTGCTGTGCTCCAGCTTGACGGCTTCCTTGAGGTAGTAATACAAGTCCGGGCCTGTCTGGGCGGCGAGAATTCCGCTTACGATGTTGCGATCGAGTTGGATCATTTGGTCTCACCTCCATCGGTTCCCGGCGCGATCTTGCCGCGCCGCTCCAGTTGCAGGATCACGGCGGTCTTGCCCGCTCCCTGCTCCGGCAGCAGGTTTGCCAAGGCTTCCGAAGCCAGTGCGTCCACGGCTGCGGGCATTATGACGGCGGGCGATTGCAAGGGCGTTCCAAGATAAGGCAGGCCGTCCGGGCCTTTCGTGTTTAGCCATCTCAAAATCGTGTCACGATCGCCTGTGCCAAGGTCGCGCGTCACCGGCATGTGGTTAGGATCTTCAATCGGCAAGGCGAAGGCCAGCTTTAGAATTTTTATGTTCGAAACAACGGATCGATAGTCTCCGAGGTTCACTACGTAGCGGCCCATGATCGGGTACAGGTTGCCGTATTGTGTAAACAGCTGCTGGATGTCGCCGTACCAGGTGGGTTTGTCGGGTGCATCTTTTTTGCTGAAGGCGAGAATGCTGACGTAGTTCAACGGATTACTCACGTAACTGGCGGGCTGTTCCGCTAACTGGTAAGCGATGCCATAGAGCTGTCCCGAAATATAGCCGCGCGGCATTCCGGGCCCATCGGCGGACGCGGTGAATGGCAAGACTGCATAGCCGTTGGAGTCCGAGGTAACGCTGGAGGTATAGCTGATGGCGTTTTCGGGCGTCCCGATATTAGGAATCGCCGCCGCTGGACGCATCGGTGGACTTATGTCTTTTCCGCCGCCACTCCCACCCATGAATCCTTGTGTCGCGCTGAGCGTGACAGCGGCGTTCGCCAGTGGAACTCCGAAGCGTGAAGCGTAAAACTCCACCTGCTGCGTTTCACCGGGATCGATGCGAAACACGTAGGAGTCAGCGCGCACATATACACCATGGATGGATTCCTGCAGCAGTACCTTGTACCCGTTCGAGCCCGACACCGGCGACAGAAGCACCAGTGGACACTTGGCCAGCAGTTGCGTCGCGACAGGATTGTTCGTCAGGTCAAACGTCTGTACGCCGGCGGTCTCGGTGTACCAGCCGTCGGAAAGATAAGGCACATCGCCGATCACCAAAGCGTGCGTGCCGTCCACCGTTGCCGGAACGTCGTCCCGATCTTCGGTGAGGACGCCGAGTTGTACGAGCCCGATATCCATCGGCCCGCTGTTGGCGTCAAGAATGGGGAACGTATTTCCAAAATCGGCCGTTAGCGAGAGGCCGTCGTGCGCCAATTTGGCCTGTAGGTTATTGACACCCGCGGGCGGCTGCGTGAAATTGGGTGCAACAGCGATCATCTGGCGCCCCAGTACGAAGTGTTTCGGCTCTCCGTGTTTGTAGGGACCGATACTGCCGGCGATGTG
This sequence comes from Bryobacteraceae bacterium, assembly GCA_050011295.1. Lineage (GTDB taxonomy): Bacteria > Acidobacteriota > Terriglobia > Bryobacterales > Bryobacteraceae > Palsa-89. Next base: position 59,852 of record JBEKJJ010000027.1, on the reverse strand, counting down.
ACCCATGGTGTAGCGCGGAATCGTCGAATCGCGCCCGTAACCGTAGACGTTGAACTCGATCGAGAGCATGCCGTCCTCGGTAGCGGCCTGCAAAGCTTTCAGCAGAGGAGAGCTGGAAGCGTCCGGCCAAGAGACATTCTGAAGCACGGATTGGTAACAGGCGGCATATTGCTGGTCCCGGCGAACGCCTGTTTTTTGCCGCTGCCATAGATTAGTGAATGCCGCGGGTTTGTACTCCCCGGCCAGCAGTGTTTGCCCAGTTTGATCGACTATACGTACCTGCATGCCCCAGATCTGGGAGACCATTTGCTGCTGTGGGTCCAGATCCACCAGCTTCCCCGGCGCGCGGTCAGCAGCATTCTGCACGGTCATGCCGATCACCGGATCATCAGTTGGGCTAGTCAACTGCTTTCCGTTGAGGAACGCACCAGTTACCGAGCAGTCCAATACCCGGAAGATGCCCGTTCCCTCGGGATTCCAACTGAGGTTCTGTTCCAGTTGCTGATATTCCGGTACGAACGACGCATTCTGGAAGAACCGCACATCATTGTTGATGGTGGAAACATCAGCCTGAAACCAGCCGACGAAATGCAGGCGCGGAGAATCGAGATAGCTCACGCGGGTCGCCTCCTAAGTGGCACCGAAGAAACAACTGTAAGAAGAGAATGATGATCCGATTCGAAGGCGAATGTCAAGGAGTTTGTTTGTATTGTTCCTCTAACATCGATCAATTGCCGGATGTCCCGAGAGGCATTGGCTAATATTGTTTCGAAGCGACGATCACTGTTGCCGGAGTGAACTAAGCGGGTCCACCTTGGTTGCATGGCGCGCGGGCAGGTAGCTGGCTGCAAGCGCCACCACCAACAAAAACACAGACACGCCGCCGAGGATCAGTGGATCGCTCGCACTGAGATTCACCAGCAACCCGCCAATCATCCGCGCGGCCCCGAGCGCCAGGATCGCACCCGCTATGACGCCCGCGAGCGCGAGCAACAAACCTTGCCTCACAACCGTTCCCAACACGTCGCGCGATTGCGCGCCCAGCGCCATCCGAATCCCGAACTCATGTTCGCGCTGGCCCACCGCAAAGGCCAGCACGCCATAAAGCCCCAACGCGGCCAGCAGCAATGCCATGGCGCCCAGGACGCTTAACAGAGCCGCGGCCACCCGCTGCGGAAACAGCGAGGCGCTGACATGTTGCTCGAACGGGATCACTGGGAACGCCGCCGCACTCGGTTCCACCAGCGAAGCCTCATGCCGTACCGCGGCGATTTGATCGCGAGCCGGCCCCACCGTTCGGATGAAAAATGCCGTCCAAAACTCACCACCGTGCGACTGGCGAAACGGCAGATAGAAATATGGAGTGGGCGCTTCTGTCACCGAGCGATACTTGCTGTCTTTCACCATTCCAACGATGCTGACCCATGGGCCGTTTTCGTTCCCTCGAATTTTCCCGCCCACCGGGTCCCTGCCGGCGAAAAATCGGCGGACGAAGGTCTGGTTCACGACGGCCACTTGGGCGCTTTCTGGTGTGTCTTGTTCTCTGAAGTCGCGGCCACTCAGCAGCGGAATGCCCAGCGCGTCGAAGTATCCCGGCGACACGGTGGCGCTGCCGGCCCGCGTGTCTTCCTTGCGGCGCGGCGTGTATCCTTCAATCTGAAGCTCGGCCGAGGAGCTGTTGCCGAAAGCGAGCGGGATGTCCAAGCTATAGCCGACTGCGGCGATCCCCGGCCGCGAAATCAGGCGGTCATGCAGACGGACGCAGAACTGTTCACGCTGCTCGCTGGTGGAGCAAAAAGTATCCACATGATACTGCACGAACAGCAGCTTGCGGGTATCGAGGCCCGGATTCATCGCCCGCGCATTCAGGAAGCTGCGCGTGAACAGCCCCATGCCCACCAGCGCCAGCATTGCCAATGCGACTTCAGATACAACCAGCGTTCCGCGAAGCCTTTGAAGGCCCGCGCTGGAAGTCCCGCTGCGGCCGCCTTCCTTCAGGCTCTCGTTTACATCCACGCGTAGCGATTGCAGTGCGGGCGCAAGGCCGGTCAGCACCGCCAGAACGGCGCCCAGCACAATCGCAAAAGCCAAGATGTCCGGGTTCAGGCTGAAGTCGAGATTGATTGGAAACTCCGTGCGGGGCAGCATCCATTCGAGCGACTGGCCCAGCCACAACGCCAGTGCCACGCCGGCCACCGCGCCGCCTGCCGCGAGTAACAGGCTCTCGGTCACCAGTTGGCGGATCAAGCGCCCTGGTCCGGCGCCCAGCGCCAGGCGCATGCTGAATTCTTTGCGGCGAGCTGTGGCGCGCGCGAGTTGCAGATTGGCCACGTTGGCGGCCACAATCAGAAACACCACCCCGCACACCGCCATCAGGATTTGCAATGGTGTGAGCAGGTATCCCTGTAAGCCGACGTGGGCTTTCCACACCGGCATCAGACGGGCGCTGAAGCCGCCGTTGGTCAGAGGCGCCAGACTCGCGATGCGGCGCGCACACGCTTCAACCTCCGCATTCGCCTGTGCCATGCCGACGCCAGCCTTGAGACGCGCGGTGATCCACATCTGATGTTCGGTGCGATCGGTGAGCAGCCATGTTCCTTGGCCGTTCAGCGCAGGCGCCATTACCATCGGTACCCAGATCCCGAGAGCCATGCCGGGCATGGAGCCCCGGAATTCTTTCGGAGCGACACCGATAATAGTGAGCTCATGCCGATTGACGCGAAGCGTCCGACCCAGCACCGTACGATCTCCGTGAAACCGCTGTTGCCATAGATTGTGTCCGATTACTACCACTGGACACGATCCGGATGTGTCGCCACATTCGGTGGGCAGAAACGCGCGGCCGAGCTCCTGATGGATGCCGAGGACGCTGAAGTAATTGGCTGAGACGTACTCGCCCGAGACGCGCTGTGGATTTTCGTCGCCTACAGCGAAGGCGTTGAACAACGACGCGGCAACACCGGAAGTCAGCGTCAGACTATCGCGGTAATCCAGGTAGTCGCGCCATGCTGTGGTGCTGAACTCGCCCGTTGGCGATAGAGTTTCAATCGAAACCAGCCGGTCGCCCGCGCTGGCTCCGGGAACTGGATGCACCAGCAAGGCGTCCATCCAACCGAAAACGGTAGTGTTCGCCGCTATCCCCAGCGCCATCGTGAACACAGCAATCGCCGCGAAACCAGGGCTGCTCTTCAAAACTCGGATGCCATAGCGCAGATCCTGGAAGATGATGCGCATTCTCGTGCTCCCGTGATCAATGGCACGTCGATCACCACAGGTAACTTACTCGCCTGGCTAGATCGCCGTGCGCGGGGAGAACCAGTTCTGCGCACAATTCCTCACCCTAGAGCAAGGGCGTGGCGCCTTTTTACGCGGCCACATTGGCTGGCTTTTGATTGGTGGAGGCGGCGGGAGTCGAACCCGCGTCCGAGAAAGCCCGCCGTGAAAAGAACTACGTGCGTTTCCGATTCGGTGATTGTCGGCCGCCGCATTAGAACCGGCAAGAAAACGACGGCTTAGCCCGATTGTCGTCAGCCTGCTGCTCCGGACAGAAGCTCTCGGCCCAATCCTCGAAGATGACGTCCTTAGGATGCCGTCGAGGCCCAGCACCCAGGGCGGCTACCTAACTAATTAGGCAGCGTATGCAAACTGCTGATTGGCAGTTCTGGTTTTCCGATCGTTTTACGGGAGCTCGGAACCCGGCACGCCTTCCCACAACGATTCAATCCCGTCGAATCCGTTGCGCCCCCCTTCAGTTCAATCATAACACCGCGGCCCGTTCCGGAACCTGCGCTACGATGTTAAACGGACATGCCGGGCGTCACTTCCGTTCCTGAAATCAAGAAGGAAATCCACGTCCAAAAAGTACCCCTGTACAACGTCGTCCTCCTGGATGACGATCAGCACACCTACGAATACGTGGTTGAGATGCTCCAAAAATTGTTTGCCTGCGGCGAAACGAGCGCCTGGAACCACGCCGTGGAGGTGGATACCACGGGGCGGACCATCGTTATGACTTGCGAACTACCCCAGGCTGAATTTGGCCGGGACCAGATCCATGCCTACGGCGCCGACTGGCGCATGCCCAAGTCGAAGGGGTCCATGTCGGCTATTGTCGAGCCGGCAGGATAAATGTGTTAGGCACCGAATCCGGATTACTCCGTCTAAACCGCAAGAGGAAGATCATGCGAAAAAATTTCTGGATTGTTCTAGCGCTTTCCGGCCTGCCGGTTCTGGCCCAGACCCCCACGCCTCGCTTGAATTGCGACGAGCGAAACCACAACGATCACCTGGTAAGCCATTGCGAAATGAAGGAGCAGACTCTCGCAGCTTCGAAGGGCGCCATTCGGATCGATCCGGGCATGAACGGCGGAATCAGAGTAAGCGGTTGGGACCGCCCGGACGTGTGGGTGCGCGCCCGCATCGATACCGCGGCGGAAACGGATTCGGAAGCCCGGAGCATGGTCTCAGCAATTCGCTTCGCGTCCGGATCCGGCCAAATCCACGCCGAGGGCCCTGAGATGGACCAGCATCACAACTGGTCGGTTTCTTACGAGATCTTCGCGCCCCGCCAAACTGATCTGGAGCTGAAGACTTTCAACGGTGGAATTCATCTGGCGGACCTGCGCGGCCGCATAGACTTTGAAGCTTTGAACGGCGGCGTGACGCTGATACGGTTGGCGGGCGAAGTCCACGGCCGCACCACCAACGGAGGGCTGACGGTTGAACTGGCCGGCGATCGTTGGGATGGCTCGGGCCTGGATGTGGAGACTACCAACGGCGGCGTCAAGCTCGACGTCCCCTCCAGCTATTCAGCTCATATCGAAACGTCGACTATAAACGGGGGCGTCAATGTTGACTTCCCCATAACCCTCCACGGGCGCATTGATAAGAATCTGTCCTTCGATGTCGGTAATGGCGGCCCGACCATTCGGGTCACAACCACCAATGGCGGCGTACGAATCCGAAAATCCTGACGGAACCAGAAACCAGAAGCTAGAAACCGGGTTTCTTCCCCAGCGCGTCCTCGACGTAAGTGCGGAGGATCTCCGCCACGCTCCAGGCCTGCGCGATACAGCCTCCTGGTTGATGCGGCGGATCGCCATCGAAGACTTCTGAAATCTGTCCCAGACCGGCTTGCCACAGGTGAGAGCGTAGGGCATCCAAGAATTTGTCCGCGCGGTGGCGCGCCTCCTGGTCATCGCCATGCACTTTCACGTACGCGGTTAAGAATGGTCCGAGTAGCCAGGGCCACACCGTGCCTTGATGATAAGCGGCGTCGCGCGTAGATGGATCGCCACCGAATCTGCCGCGATAGTTGGGATCGCGCGGAGAAAGCGTGCGCAGGCCGTAGGGCGTAAGCAGCTCCCACTCCACCACATCGACTACGCGTAGGGCCAGGTGCTGCTCAAGAATGGGATGCGGAAGGCTGATGGCGAAAATCTGGTTGGGGCGGATGGAATGGTCCGGCCCGTTGTCGCTCACCACATCGTAGAGACATCCGGACTCCTCGTTCCAAAAGACTGCCTGGAATCGAGACTGGGCGCGTTCGGCCAGGGCGGCATAATGCGCGGCCTGGTCATGGTCGGCGAATCCCGCCGCCAGCCGTTCCATCACCCGTAGCGCGTTATACCAGAGCGCTTGAATCTCCACTGGCTTTCCCATGCGGGGCGTCACCACCCAATCGCCCACCTTGGCGTCCATCCAGGTGAGTTGCACGCCCGGAACGCCGGCATGCAGCAATCCATCAGAATCCAGGCCAATCCCATACCGCGTTCCACGCTCGTGCCATGCCAGAATTTCGGTTAGCGGCTGATATAATTCCGTCCGCACGAACTCGTAGTCGCGCGTGTAACGCAGAAATTCGAAAACCGCATGGAACATCCACAGCGTGGCGTCCACGGTGTTGTACTCCGGCGCCTCGCCGGCATCCGGGAAACGGTTCGGCAGCATGCCGCGGTCGATGTTCGCGGCGAAGCCCCGCAGGATGCTGCGTGCGTCGTCATAGCGCCCGGTGACCAGCGTGAGTCCCGGCAGCGAAATCATCGTGTCGCGGCCCCAATCGCCAAACCAGGGATAGCCCGCGATCACCGATCTCTGCTCGCCACGCGCCACAACGAATTGGTCCGCGGCGGCCGTCAGCAGGCGCGCGAAAGCACCGTTCGCCGGAGCGGCAGCCACAATTTTCTTGCGGCGATCCAGCTCGCGTGTCTTCAGGGCTTCGGCTTCGGCAACCGAGCGTTCTTCGAGAGACGCAATGACAGTGGGGCAAGCGGTTTTCCCTACGTCAAAATGCAGCAGGAAGGGGCTGTACAGGTCTTCCTGATAATCCAGACCCCGCTCGCGCTCCCGTTCGTAGTTGAAATTGTAAAACCAAAAGCCGTCGCCAGCCAGCGTGTCGGCGTTGTGCGCGAAATGGAGGCTCGGCAGATCCGCATAAGGCGTGACGGACGCCAAGCCGGGCCGTTCCTCCACGTGACGATTGATCGCGTCATTTGCGTGTGTGGTGCTGTGATAATCGCGGAAGGCAATCAAGGGCCGGACATCCAGCGAGCAGTTGTGGCCTTCGAAATTGCCCGAGAATTGATAGCGAATCACTGCGGCGTTCTGTCCGCACACCAGAAACACGGACTTTTCAATCTGGATCCCGGCCACACGAAAAGTGAATTGTGGAAACGGACGCGCCCGGAACGCCTCTAGATAAACATAGCCATGCGGATGAATCGCGCCGGCGTATTGATTGGCGCTCAGATCGAAGCGCTCGCCGTCCAGGATGAGCGTTTCCTCGAGCTTCGAGAGCAGCACCAGGCGGCCCACCGGAGGCTTCGTCGCTGCAACCAGCAATCCGTGATAGCGCCGTGTGTTGAGGCCAATGATGGTGGATGAAGCAAATCCACCGATGCCATTGGTCTCAAGCCATTCGCGAGTGATGGCTTCGGCCAGGTTGGAACAAATCTGATGATCGAATTCGATCTCGTTGGGCACAGTTACTCATGATAACTTGTGGCCGAGCCGCGACCGGGAGGGAGCGTGACACGTCCAAGTTTGCCAAGGTCTTGGTAGCGCTCCCTTCAGGTCGCGGCTCGGCTACACAAGTGTGGAAAATAAGTTGACAAACTATGGCTGTTGTCGATATAGTTGATGCAGCTATAGTGGCATTCGCCAGAACGGAGCGCGCTTATGGAAACTTCTCTAACACCCGCCATGTTTCAGGTCCTATTAGCTCTCGGGGACGGCGAAAAGCACGGCTACGCCATCTTGAAGGAAGTTGAAGAGCAGACCGATGGTCACGTGCGGCTCAGCACCGGCACCCTGTATGCCATCATCAAACGTCTTCTGATTGAGGGCGCCATTCAGGAGTGCCGCCATCGCCCGCCGGTGGAAGAAGACGACCAGCGGCGCCGTTATTACCGCCTAACCTCTGCGGGACGCCAGGTTGCCATCGAAGAAGCGGAGCGAATGGAACGGCTGATCGCCACGGCTCGCGAGAAACATTTTCTGAAGCGGCTGAGGCCGGCCTAACGCAAGGAGCATCCGATGGAAAACCAAAAGCAAACCCTTTCCGAGCGTTTCTATCGCGCGCTCTTGCGGCTGTTTCCGTTCGATTTCCGCGGCGACTTCGGCCCCGAAATGGAGCAGGCTTTTCGCGAGCAGCGCGCCCATGTACAAGCCGGAAAGATCGGTTTGTTCCGCCTGTGGTGGGAGACCATCGCAGGAATTTTTACTACGGCGCCGGCCGAGCATCTCTCCATGCTGCGGCAGGACGTGCGCTATGCGCTGCGCATGATGCGGAAGAATTCGAGCTACACGGCCGTAGCTGTGATTACGCTCGCGCTGGGCATCGGGGCGAACACTGCGATCGTCAGCGTCATCTATGCCGTGTTATTGAAGCCGCTGCCGTACCAACAGGGCGATCAGTTAGTGATGCTGCATCAGCGAGCGGACAGGCTCGGGCTCGCGAATATCACCTACTCGGTTCCCGAGATCAAAGATTACCGGCAACAAAACAGCACATTGAGCAACCTGGTGGAATACCACAGCATGCAATTCATGCTGTTGTCCAAAGACGAAGCCAGCCGCGTACGCGCGGGCGTCGTGTCCGACGGCTTTTTCGGGATGTTTGGCGTCAAACCGATCCTGGGTAGGGATTTTACGCCTACCGACGATCAGCCGGGAGCGCCCGCGGTTCTGTTGTTGAGTTACGAATACTGGAAAAAGCATGAGCGTGGCGATCCCAATATCGTGGGCAGAACATTCCAGATGAACGATCGCGAGCACACGGTAATCGGAGTGTTGCCCCCGGTTCCGCAATATCCCAATGAAAACGACGTGTACATGCCCACGTCGGCATGTCCGTACCGGTCCAGCCCGGCCATGATCTCGAATCGTAACAGCCGCATGATGAGCCTGTTCGGAAGGATGAAGCCGGGAGTCAGCGTGGAGCATTGCAAAGCCGACCTGTCGCTGATCTCATCGCGCATGATTCAGCAGCACCCGGACGCTTATCCAAAAGAAGCCGGGATCAGCACGGCCACAAACTCCTTGCGCCAGGAGTTGACTAAGGGCGCCACGCCGATGCTGTTAGTATTGCTGGGCGCAGCCGGTTGTGTTCTCTTGATCGCCTGCGCCAACGTCGCGAACCTCACCCTGGCACGTATGGCCGGACGCGAACGGGAACTGGTGCTTCGATCCGCGCTCGGAGCGGGCAAAGGCCGCTTGCTGCGGCAATTATTTACGGAAAGCCTCATTCTCGGACTTCTGGCGGCGGGTTTGGGCGTTTTGTTCGCATCGCAGACCCTGAAACTCTTGGTGGATTTCACCGCGCGATTAACGCCGCGCGCGCGGGAAATTCAAGTGGACGGATACATGCTGCTGTTCGCGCTCGCGGCTGCATTGCTCACCAGCATTGTTTCGGGATCGGTATCGGCGCTCTACTCGCGCCAGGATTTGGCCGCGGGCTTGAGGGACGGAAACACGCAATCCACCGTGGGACGGCACCGCGTACATGCGCGCGACGTTCTGGTGGTGTGCCAGGTGGCTTTTTCATTTCTCCTGCTGGTGGGCGCGGGCCTGATGCTGCGCAGCTTCAGCAAACTCCGGAATGTGGATCCCGGCTTCGTGCCGCAACGCGTTCTGGCGATGACAGTGGATCTCAACTGGTCAAAATACATGAATAAGCCAGAACTCGCGCGGCGCGTCTCGAACCAATTGCTGGAAAAGATCCAAGCGCAGCCCGGCGTGCTGGCCGCGGCGATCTCGTCCAGCTATCCGTTGGACCCGGACAACGCCACCGGTGGACCGAATGAGGGAATGACGATTGAGGGTCATCCACAGCGGGAAGGGGAGAAGCCGCCGCTTAGCGCCTTGCGGAGCATCACTCCCGATTACTTCAAGGCGCTGGGCATTCCCCTGATCGCCGGGCGCGTCTTCACGGAAGCGGACAACGATAAAGTTCCTAACGTGGTAGTGATCAATCGCACTGCGGCGCGGCGCTATTGGCGCGATGAGGATCCCCTGGGGCGTCGAGTCTCCTTTGATAAGGGCGAACACTGGATAAAGGTGGTGGGGGTGGTGGGCGATGTGAAGGAATTCGGCCTGGACAAGGAGCCTGGCGCCGAGACATACGTTGCCGAAGCACAAACGCCGGCTATCGGAAGCATCGTAGTTCGTACCAGCCAGGATGGAATGAACATCGCGAACCAGATGCGGCGAGCGATTTTAGAAGTTGATCCGCAGACCGCTATTCCAAACGTCGAAACGCTGGAGCATGCGCGCAACGCGTCCATGGCTTCGCCCCGGGTAATGACTGACCTGCTCGGAATCTTCGCCGCGCTGGCGCTTGCAATTTCAGCTTTCGGAATCGGCGGAATTCTGGCGCTCACGGTCAATCAGCGCTTGAATGAGATCGGTATTCGCGTCGCTTTAGGCGCAAAGCCTGGTGATCTTCTGGCTATGATCCTGCGGCAGGGTATGACTCTGGTCGGGATTGGTCTCGCCATCGGCTTGGCGTCGGCGATCGGCTTGACCCGCCTGATGAAGACCCTGCTCTTTGAGGTGCAGCCCACCGATCCCATCACGTTCGCGGGTGTGTCGTTGGTTTTGGGTGCGGCTGCGCTCGCGGCTTGCTATGTTCCTGCCCGGCGAGCCTTGAGAATTGATCCGCTACGCGCGCTGCGCAGCGAATAGAAGGAAGGAACCCACTATGACACGTAGAGATCTTTTGCGCGCAGGCTTGGTGGCTTCAAGCGCTCTGGTTTATGGAAGCAAGCGCTCGAGCGCGGCCGAAAGTGTGGTGAATCCGCTCACGCCGCCTGCCACCGGAACAATCCCCGTAGCATTTCTGATTTCCGACGGCGCCGTGGTGATCGATTTCGCCGGGCCCTGGGAAGTGTTCCAGGACGTTATGCTCGATGACCAGCGGATGCCGTTCCATCCCTATACCGTCGCAGCTTCTTCTAACCTGGTCCACGCTTCTGGCGGCATGCAGATTGTGCCGGATTTCACTTTCGCCAACGCACCTCGTCCGAAAGTGATCGTGATCCCCGCCCAAAGTGACGACAGCCCTGCCGTGCTGCATTGGATCCGCAAATCCAGCCAGACGGCCGATGTCACCATGTCGGTATGCACCGAAATCTGCTACCACGCATCACAATTCCTACAAGCTTTTCGAGAGGCAGTTTCCGAAGATCGCTTTGAAGCGGGGCGCTCGATTTGTGGAGACTGGAAATCTGGCAAGCGCGGGCGGTCTGACGTCCGGCATGGATCTCGCGATGCGCGTGGTGGAGCGCTACTTCGGGCGCGAAGCGGCGGAGAAGAATGCCTACTATATGGAGTATCAAGGCGACGGCTGGAAGGATCCGACAGGCGCTGCCAACGCCGCGTATCTTAACTTCAAGACCAGGCCTGGATTCGAAGAAGATCCGGTATGCGGCATGGAAGTAAAGCCAGGCGCACTGAAGGCGGACTACAAAGGCACCACGTATTATTTCTGCATGGAAAGCTGCCGCGAGCGCTTCCTGAAGGCGCCGGACAGTTTTCTCGCGCCAACGCCTCAGCGCAAATCCATGTAGCATGAGTGCATGAAGTCAGCAATCCTAGCGTTGGTGGTGGGCACGTCCGCCGTGATGGCCCAGGGGCCCGAATTCACCGCCGACGGCAAGTTGATGCGGCCAAACTACCGCGAATGGATCTACTTGAGCTCGGGCCTCGGGATGACCTATAGCGCCGAAGCCAAGCCTGAGCAGTCCTTCGACAACGTGTTCGTTTCCCCGGCTTCCTATCGAGAATTTCTTTCGACCGGACATTGGCCCGAGAAAACCGTGTTCATCCTGGAAATCCGGGAAGCCTTGAGCCACGGTTCCATCAACCAGGGCGGACACTTCCAAAGCGGCTTAATCGCCATCGAAGCCGAAGTGAAAGATTCGGCGAAGTATCCGGACAAATGGGCGTTTTACAGCTTTGGCAACACGCCGGGGAAGCCTCAAGAGACGGCCCGGATGATACCGAACGGCTCCGTCTGCCAGACCTGTCACGGCAAGAATGCGGCCGTCGAAAACACCTTTGTGCAGTTCTATCCGACGCTGATTGATGTGGCGAGGAAGTTCGGTACGCTCAAGGCCAGCTACGAAGCGCCCACCCACTGACCTTTCTCCCAGTACCTTCTTCCTGCTCCGTGCTTCCGAACAGGGCAATATGTCTAGGCCGACTAGCCCTGCTAAATCGGTACCACTGGCCTCTTCTCGCAAATCTCCTCCGCAGGCAGAATGAATCATCCCCGGAGCAAGCGGGAAAGAAAAAAGAGGAGAAAACAAATGACTGCTGTTTTGAATGCAATCCTGAAATTGAAGATCTGGTCGGACAATCGCGGACAGGATCTCATCGAGTACGCCCTGATGGCCGGTTTTGTGGCCGTTGCCGCCGGCGCCATCATGCCGGGCATCGCCACCAGCATTTCCACCATATTCTCGAGCGTCGCCAGCGCCATGACCGCGGCCGCCCAAACCAGCTAGTTCTCTTCGCGCTGCTCCACGGCATCAGCCAGGTCTGATCAGCTAGGTTTGAGAGGCGGCACTCAAGTACTCCATCACACCCTCCCTTGGTGGGGTACACTGAGCTTTCGCCGCTCTCAAACCTATGTCTGAAACCCTCAAAGTAGCCGTAGCCGGTGTGGGACGCATGGGCCCCATCCATGCCCTGCATGTTCAGGAACTGGCGCGCGAAACCGGGAACTGCTCGCTGGCTGCCCTGGTGGATATCGATGCTGAGCGTGCTCGCCAGGTAGCTGCCAGTCTCGGTTGTGATGTTCCCATTTTTACGTCGCTTCAGGAATTCACGAAGGCCGGCGTTGCGAACGCTACCGTGGTCGTAACGCCCACCGGTCACCACCGGGAGAACGCCGCGACGTTAATCGCGGCCGGACAGAGGGTCTTACTCGAGAAACCGCTCACGGGCACCCTCGATGGCGATCGTGAATTCGCGGCTCAACTCGATCGCGATCATCCCCACGCCGTGATGCTCGCCTTCCAACGGCGCTTCGACGGGCCCAATCAGCATGCGCGAGAGCTGATGCAGAGCGGGGCCATCGGACGCATTTTCAAAATCTACTCGTCGCTTGAGGATTCCAACCCAGCTCCCAATGGATACCAGAGCGGCGGAATTCTGCCCGATATGTCCGTCCACAACGTCGACGAGATTCTGTGGCTCACCGGGCAAATGCCCCGCGCCGCATTAGCCATCGGATCGCGCATTTACAGCCATCGCCTCACCACATCCGACGAGGATTTCGACGACGCGCTGCTCTATCTTTGGTTCGATGGCGAAATGATTGCCCAGGTGCAGGTGACCCGCAATCACGTCTCCGGTTACCGCGTGGAAACCGTGATTTTCGGCGAGGAGGGACAGATCCACGTCGGCCGTTTCGATCAGAAGCCTTTTGAGATCCTGGTGGAAGCCTATGGCCGCCAAGGTAGCAAGGAACCGCTGGCCCACCGCGTATTCCAAATGCGGGATTACGGACGTCCGCTCCCTGAGTTCATCGATCGCTTTGGGCCGGCGTATAAAGCTGAGGTCGCGGCCTTCATCGAGTGCTGCCGGGCCAATCAACCATTCCCCACATCGCACCGCGATGGTCTTCGTGCTCAACAAGTTATCTCGGCGGGAATGCAGGCCGTCATCACTCCGGCGCAGGCCGCCGCAGTGGAGTCCGGCGCGAGCGCGATGTCGGCCGATTAGTACTCCGTTCCGCGCGGCCCAGTACGGATGCTTCATGTCCTGCCCCCCTAATGTCCCTATGCTTGTAGTGGGAAACACTTATGGGAACGCGACACGATCTACGGCGTCACAACCGCGAGGCCTGCAGCCCTAAGGTCAAGATCATGTGGTGTGATCCGGCCGGCAACGATAAGTTCGCCAACGCGGTTGCGATGGATATCTCGGAAATGGGTGTGCGCCTGAAAGTGCCGGAAGCTTTGGCCGTTCAATCTTGCGTTACCCTGCGTTCAGAGCCTCTCAAGCTGCATGGGCAAGCTTCCGTGCGTTACTGCTCGCGCCAGGGTACCACTTACGCGGTCGGTTTGGAATTGGCCCGCGGCGTCCGCTGGACCCCTGCCGCCAAATAAGCCTGGAAGCAAGTTCCCACGGGCCTGCTGGCCCACCAATCGGGTCCTACTCTGATGTTGTTTCCTCGCGCCTTGCGCTATATGTATTGGAGTCCCTGGAGGAGCCAAAAGATGAAGTCTTGTTTTCTATCCGTAGTTTTACTCTTTGTAACCTTGAGTTCTTCGTTTGGACAGTCGATCATTCTCTTCGATGAACTGAACGCGGCCAACGCGGGGAGCGATAGCGTGACCATGGTCGGGCCACTTGGAGAGTCGTTCTCCACCGGGGCTTCCGCCGTTTCGCTGACGGACGTTATGGTCAAGCTCAACATCGCCCAAAATGACACCACAACGGAAGCCTTGATAAACCGGCGGGCGGGCTTCCCACGGCTTCGACCCGCGGCCTCCTCTGGCGCGGCAGTCACTATTGCGCTCTACAGTAACAACGTACTTCGGCCGGGAACTCTTCTGGCTCAACTGGGAACTGTGCCGGACAGCTCGCTTCCTGCCAGCGGTGCATACCAGAACTTCGATATTCCGGTCAACCCACCTATCTCGTTGACTGCGAACACTCGCTATTGGATACTGATCACTTCCTCTAATAATAGTGTTGCGGCGTGGGCTTGGACCACCGACGTTAGCGGCATTGGGTCTGCCAACGAGTACACCTTTTTCAATTCAGGAGTCTTCCCCAATGTTGGCGTAAGTGACGGGCCTTATCAGTTGCGAGTTACAGCGGCTACCCCCGCCACGCCCGCGCCCACTGTCACTAACGTCTTCGACCAGGCAGCGGCCACTACCAATCTGACGCCTGGGATGCCCGTTCAAGTGGTGGGCACCGGCTTCGGAAATAGCACCGCGGATTCGGCCACGGTGATGATCGGCACCGAAGCAGCTCCGGTCCTTACTTTCATCAACTCGACCAATCTCATTGTCCAGGTGCCGGTGGACGCGCCACTGGGAGCAACCACTCTCACGGTCACTTATAAAGGTCAGGCATCGACAGCTTTCAATATCAAGTTGGTGGCGCTGGCGCCGGAAATCGAACCGCCCCAATCGCAGACCGGCAGTTCCTTCTACGACACATCCAATAATCCGATCACGGCCGCAAATCCAGCCGTTCCTGGCTCCCAGGTCTATTTACTGGCGATCGGACTGGGAACCACCAATCCGGCGCAGGCGACCAATACAGTCGCGACGGCTCAGGCTGCCACCACGCAGCAGGTACAAGTGATGGTGGGTGGCAAAATGGTGCAACCCAGCTACGCCGGGCTTTTCGTGGGCGGGACAACGGGTTTCTATCAGGTGGTCTTCACAGTCCCGGTGGATGCGGCCATGGGGAATCAACCGGTGACAATTAGCGAAGGAGGATCGACCAGCAATTCGCAAACGCTAGTGGTGGCGCCGCCGGTCCCGATCATCAACGCAATCGTGAACGGCGCTACGTTCCAGGCCGGGAATAATCCACAAGCCGCCAACTCCTTCGTGAGTATATTCGGGAGGAATTTCGGCAGCGCAAACACCACCTCGAATATCTTTCCGGCCATGTCTTTTCAGGGCCTGTCGGTACTGGTGAATGGCACGGCCATACCGCTGTACATTGTGGCCGGCACGGGTGGGCAGATCAACGTCGTACTGCCGTCCGAGTTAGGAACGTCGGGAACGGCCGCAGTGGAAGTGATGACCAGCGAGGGGGCGAGCGTGCCGTTCCAGTTGCCGTTGACAGCCGACTCGGTGGGGATTTTCCGCATCGCCGATCCGTCCGATCCCAAGCGCATGAACGGAGCGGTGCTATTTACCAACACGGCGTGGAAAGTGATGCCGCTGTCGATGGCCACGGCGCTAGGATTCCCAAGTTGCGCATCGGTGACCACGGCCTCCGTCTGCGGCAAGCCGGCCAAGGCGGGAGATCAGATCGAGATCTATCTCACGGGGCTGGGAAAAGCGACCCCGAACGGCGATCCCAACGGCAACGTACTACCCACCGGATCGCTCGCGCCCACCGATGGCAGTGTGTTGTATAAGACCGTGGAGACGCCGGTAGTCAAGGTCGGCGGAGTCCCGGCGGTTGTGAGCTTTTCAGGCATCGCGCCGGGCAATGCGGGCCAATACCAGATCAACATTCAAGTGCCCAGCGGCGTGCAACCTGGCGACGATGTGACGTTGCAGATCACCATGCCGGACGGCAGCACCGATACGGTCACCATCGCCATTACGAGTTAGTGCAGGTGAGATGTCCCCCCGCGCGTCGGGGCCCGAGAAAAAATCGGTTCGCAGGCGAAAGCACCTGCGCCACCCAATCGTAAATCCTTGTGCGTCAACGTGGGGCAGGCGCTTTCGCCTGCCAATCCCGTACGCATGCCGATTTTTTCTCAAGCCCGCCAGGTAGTCCGCTAAATGTGTGCGCCTGGGGATTAGTAAGTAGGGCAGCCCCGTCGCTCACGCGGCTTCCAGCAGCTCCCGCACGCTCCAAATGTGATCGGAGATTCCAGCGGCCATCGCTGGCGTAGTGCGAAGCGATTTGTGAACGCGGCAGAAGTTGTAGAACGCGAACCAGCAGGAGACAGCCGCCCAGTGGTTCTCCCACTTCTTGCTGAACGCGTTCGTCAGGCGAGTGAAGCGGCGCGTGCCCATCCTTACGGATAAATTTTGGCGCTCCACAATACTGGTGCAGATGCGTTCGGGGTCGGGTTGCCCGAAGACTGGGACGGTCTCCACGGAAGCTACTTCAGCGGGGCTGTACCGGCCTTCTCCTTCACTGGAAGCTTTGTACACCTTGATGAGTTGCGCGAAGCCGGTCAACCGATCATGCAACGTTGTGGTGATCGCCGAACGATAGGGAGCAAAACCATCCGTGGTGATTTGAAACGGAGTCCGCGCGGTCGCATGACGGATGCCTTCCACGAAAATATCTGTCGTGGCCTGGTCGCGTTTGCCCATCGCGATATTGAGGACTAGTTTCGTGTTTCGCTCGATGGCAACAAAGACGTAGCAGTCGCCGAGGTTCTGATCGTCTTCCGCGCGGACCCGCTTTTGCTTTTTACCCAAAAAACTCCAGAGTTCGTCAAGTTCCAAATCGCGTACCGGTACGTTGCGGATTTTGTCCGCCATGACACGTTCGCACTTTTCACCCGCCAGCACCAGGAGCTTCAGGATCGTGGTGTGATGAACGCCGGTGATGCGCTCGACGCTCGAAACAGAGTTACCTTCAAACAGCATGGAGAGCACCAGCTCGGCTTTCTCGACGGGCATGTACATTCCGTCCAGATGATCCTCACGCGGCTCCTGAAACCATTTGGAGCACTGGCGGCACTGATACCGCTGGTTACCCTTGCGGTCGCATCCCTTGCGCTTACATTCGATCCGGCAATTGTGGCACGTCATTGTGAATCTCCTTGAGATGCACAGCCAAAAGCCGGATACTGGAGTTGATGGACTCGTATGGCTTCGGCTGTGCGGTTCTAGTCCCGGCGGTAGCTTCAACTACTGCCGGGGCTCTATGTTTCATGCCTTAATTATACGTGAGCGGCTCTCGTAAGTCAAGAGGTAGTTGACTTGACTACGTGAGCGGTTCCCGTATAGAATGGGCTGATGGCGGGACACAAGATTCCCAAAGAGTTCAGCGCCTACTTGGCCAAGATCGGCAAGAAAGGCGGACTGAAAGGTGGTCCCGCGCGGGCTGCAAAGATGACAGCCGAACAAAGGAGCGAAAGCGCCCGGAACGCCGTCCAGGCTCGATGGGCGAAGAAAAAGGCCGGTGAGGCCGATGTACAATAGTGCGGGCGGTGGGGTTTGCACCCACAATTCCCTGACAAGGACGCCGGTTTTAAAGACCGGTGCGTATGCTAATTCCGCCACGCCCGCGTATTGAACTAGGCGCGGGAGCCGAAAGGCTCCCGTGCTCCTGGTGGGCCCCGAATCCTTACTTACGGAACGCCTTTGGTTCGGCGGGTGATAGTATCAGTCCTGTTCATTTTCACTCCACGTTGCTGTGCGTTCATACGTACTGGGCCTAGGGCCAATGCCCTTGCTCAAGATCCTTATCTGATCCCGCTTCACTAACCTGGCGAACACGGCGTTAATCGATGCCCCCGGAGTCTCCGTATCGAATTTGAATCCCCCACGTCTTAGCTTTTCTATGATCTGACCAGTGGTGAAGGGAACAGGCGCATTAGAAATCGTTCGTATTACTTCGGAAGCCAACTTGCCGCCGGTGTTTGAGATTCGTTTCCTCTGCACTGTCGCTTTCAAGGCACGCACGTCCTTCTTGTAAACAACAGGCCGAGCTTCTGGCTTTGATACTTCCCTGAGCGCGCCTTCGAATTCCAGTTGCCGCAAAACCGAGGCTATCGATGACACGGCACGTGCTGAGGAGAACTTGAAGTTTGAAGCCCTAAGTGCCTCGCGGACATTGACACTCGTAACCTCATCCATCCCCTCGATGACTTTAACAATCGCTGGAAACAGAACACCCCATCTTCGTTTAGGCTCGCCCCGACCCGCTGTCGATCCAGATTCGGGGCCTTTGATGGCCGGGGTCGGTTCTGACTTCGGGGGCGCTCTCTTCGGATCGTGATCTACTGCGCTTCCAAAAATTTCCCCAAGGAATCTGAGCTGATCTCCATCGCAACTGTTGACGAACTCCCGCACGCGCTCGATTTTTGCCAGCCGCGTGCGTTCCAGCTCGACCGCCCGTTCCATGCTGCGCTGGAGAGCATAATCCATGAAAAACAAGCATAACAGCTATGAGCACGAAACGCAATACAGTAAAGGACAAAAAGGGATGACAGGGCTTAGTGTCTTGTCTTTGTGCTGTAGTGGTGTAGACTGATGAAGTGGTGCCCCCGTAGCTCAGTAGGATAGAGCGTCCCCTTCGTACGGGCAGGTCGCCAGTTCAATTCTGGCCGGGGGCACCACCGAAACGAATTCTACCACCTATAAGGATAGCGAGGCTTACGGATGCGTGCTATTCGAGGCGCACAGATTTAGCGCACTACCGCCCGCCAGCAAGGGGACTCATGATATACGATAGGGCTATGCGGATAGCTCACGCCGCAATCCTGCTCGCATGCGTGCATTGGCTTGAAGCAGCGCCGGTCAGCTTTCAAAAAGTCATCCGCCCGCTGCTCGAAGACCGCTGCGCGATGTGTCATTCGGCGGATGCGAAAACTAGCGGTTTCGAAGTCACTAGCGTTGCTGCACTGCTCAAAGGCGGTGACAAGGCGGGTGCGGCCGTCATTCCGGGCAAGCCGGACTCTAGCCCGTTGATCGAGTATCTCACCGGCAAACGCCAACCTCGGATGCCGAGAGAACTCCCGGCGCTGAGTGCCGCTGAAATCGGCGCCATTCGAAATTGGATCGCCGAAGGTGCTAAAGATGACTCGCCTGCGGATACGAAATCGGCTGAAGCCCGACCTCTCTCGGATTCCGAGAAACTGCTCAATCAAGCACTTTTCAGCGCGAATGCCGAACAATTGATGATCCTGCGGCGTAACCTGCGGTTGAAATATTTGCCCAAGCCCGCCGAGCCGCCTCCAGGCGCAGCCAACCCAATCGACCGGTTCATCCAAGCCAAATGGCCAACGAAACAAATCCCTGAATTATCTGCAGACGCCGAATTTCTGAGGCGCGTCTATCTGGACTTGATCGGTGTCATCCCTACCATCCAAGAAGCGCAAAGTTTTCTCGCCGATCGCTCTCCCTGGAAGCGCGAAAAGCTGATTGACGTCTTGCTCGCGCGCGACGCCGACTACGCAGCCAACTGGACGCCGTTTTGGGAAGAAGCCATCGCCAGCACCGACACGGGTGTAGTGGGCGGAATCGTCCGCCACGGCAATTATCAAGATTGGATTTACTCGAGCTTTCTGATTAACAAGCCGTACGACGTAATGGCTGCTGAGCTGATCGATCCGTACATGCCGAACTATCAGAAACCAGTTCCGGAAAAGTTGAACGGCGACTATTCCGTCTACCCATCCTTCGTTTTAAACTCCGATCATCTCGATACGATCCAGACCGCGGCCAACACTGCGCAAGTGTTTTTGGGAACCGGCATGAAGTGCGCAAGCTGTCACAATCACTTCCTGAATTCCGAATGGCCGCAAACACGCTTCCTCGCATTTGCCAGCCTTTTCGCGGCGAAGGATCTGGAAGTGATTCGCTGCGAGGCGCACACCGGCAAGTTCGTCACCGCGTCGTTTCCATTTCGTCTGCCCGACGTTCCCGACGACGTGCCGGCGGACGTACCATCGCGTTTGCACAGGTTGGCCCAACTGCTGACGGACCCGCTGGACGATCGTTTTTCAAAAACCATCGTCAATCGGCTGTGGAAGCGCTACTTAGGTCTCGGACTATTCGAGCCGGTGGACGACTATCGCGCGGACCGCCCGGCGAGTCATCCGGAGCTGCTGGATTGGCTGGCCTACGATTTCATGCAGCACGGGTACGATCTGAAACACACCATCCGCCTGATCCTGAACAGCCGCACCTATCAACTCAAATATGATCCAGCGCTCGAAGATCATTTCGATATTGGAAAGCCGTCCGTGCCGCGATATTTCCGGTCGCCATCACTGCGCCGTTTGACCGCTGAGCAACTGCTCGACAGTATTCAGGTGGCCGCGCTTCAGAAGTTGAATCCAACGGAGCGGCTTTACAAGCAGCCGTCATCGACGGATTTAACGCGCGCGCTGGGACGTCCCGCTGCCCGCAACGAGGTGAGTACCGGACGTCCCGAGGATGTCGCGGTGGTGCAGGCCTTAGAGCTCCTAAATGGCCAGGAGTTTCATGATCGCGTATATAACGCGCAAATTCTGAAAGAGTCACCCAGCGTGGAGCGCTTGTATTGGGCCGTATTCAGCCGTCCGCCCACAGCCGCCGAGATCCAGGCCGGCGAGGAATTTCTGAAGAGCAATCCAGGAGTCCCCGAATGTTTGGGTGACATGCTATGGGCAATGTTCGCGAGCGCAGGATTTGCATATGTCAACTGAGGTCGATCCATGCCACTGAGCCGTAGAGAATTCATTGCAAGCGGAGTTGCTGCGGCATCGCTCCGCGGTGGCGAGAAGATCAAGCCCAAGGCTGACTCCATCATCTACATCTGGCTCCCTGGCGGCATGGCGCAAACCGATTTATGGGATCCGAAGAAATTCACACCCTATGTTGCCGGCATGAAGGGCAGCCAGATCCTGGGCACATGCGAAAAGATTCCAACATCCGCCGACGGAATCTATCTGGGCGCGGGTCTGGACAATATGGCCCGCGTGATGAACCGCGCGGCGATCTTACGGACGCTGTCGAGCGAGACCAAGTTCGGCGCCGTGCATCTCAAAGCGCAGTATTACGCCAACACCGGCTACTTGTTTCCGCCAGGCGTGAGGGCGCCCAGCATCGGCTCCATCGTCGGACGCACGCTGGGGCGAAGAAATCCGCAGATTCCCGCCTATATCTATATCGGCCGCGACGTGGACACCAGCGACGAAGAAAAACTCTTCATCAGCGAATACATCGGCCCAGGTTTTTACGGCGTCAATCACGCGCCCTTCATGATTCCGGACCCCGCTAAGGGTTTGGCGACGCTGAACGCCGTCGCTGGCATGAAAATGGATCGCCTGGATCGCCGCCAGCAGTATCTCGAAGCCATTACAGGCCTCTCGCAAAAGGCGCTGCTCGAATCCAATAAAGCCAGCGACTACCTCAAAGTGATGGAGGACGCGCGCGCCATGATGGATTCGCCGGTGAAGCGCGCGTTCGATTATCGAGCCGACGAAAAACCCGAAGCAATCGCAGCTTACGAGCCGGAGATCGCCGAAACCGCGCTGCTCGATCCTGCATATTTTCACGGCAACCGCTTCTCCCATGGGCTGCTTCTGGCCCGGCGCCTGGTCGAAGCCGGCGCGCGCTTCATCCAGGTGGAATATCAGTACGGCCCTTTCAAAGGTTTCGACATGCACGAGAGCGGCCAACGCCGCATGGTGGAGATGAAGAAGCAGATCGATCGGCCAATTGCGCGGCTGATCCAGGATCTGGACGAGCGCGGCTTGCTGGATCGAACACTTGTGGTAATCGCCACCGAATTCGGACGCACCATCGCATCAGCTCCGGCGGCCGGGCAGGAGCCGGACGGATTCGCCGAACGCAATACGGGCGAAAAGCTGATCATCGAAAACGAGAAGATGTACGGATTCCACGGCCACTTCAGCTCCTGCAGTTGCATGTTGTTTTTCGGCGGCGGATTCAAAAGGGGCTATGTCCACGGCCGCACGGCCGACCAGCATCCGCTGGAGCCGGTGGAGAAACCAGTAAAACTGATCGATGCTTACGCGACTATTTTCAAAGCGCTCGGAATCCCCGCCGATACAAACTACGTCACTGAGGGACGGCCCTTCTATGTAACCAATAACGGCAAAGGAAGGGCCGTGGATGAACTGCTTGCATAAAGTCTTCGTCGCGCTGCTAGCGGCAAGCGCCATTCACGCCACGCCTGTTCACCTTCGCTGCGAGCATCTGAACAATCCTCTGGGCATGGATGCCGAACGTCCCAGCCTCTCCTGGCAGAGCGACAACACCGAACGCAACTGGCGCCAAAGCGCTTATCAGATTCTGGTGGCCTCGAGCACAGCGCTATTGAACGCGCCGGATGTCTGGGACAGCGGCAAACAGAACTCGGTGGAATCGAACGGCATCGTCTACGCCGGGCCGAAACTCGAATCTCGCCGCCGCTACTACTGGGCCGTCCGTGTCTGGGACGCGGCCGGCAAGCAATCCGAAGCCATCCCCGCCTGGTGGGAAATGGGGCTGCTGGCAAAATCCGACTGGAGCGCGAAGTGGATCAGCCGGAAGGATCCGGAGCAAGAGGCGGATCGAGCCGCCATGCGATGGATCGGCGTTGAGGGCCGAGATGCGGGCCAATTCCGATTGAATTTCGATATCGCTCAAAAGTCGCGCGATGCCGTCCTACTGCTAACTGCTCGCGGCAATTGGATGGCGAGCATCAACGGGCACGAAGTTGCCAATTGGCACGACTGGCAGGAGGTGGAGCGGATCGATATCGGCGATTTCTTGGTAACCGGAAAGAATTTGATCGAAGTGACGGTGGCCGAGGCAGGGAAGGCGGCCGGCCTTGCCGCGCTAGTCAAACTCACGCACGCGGACGGAACCCTGGAACGGATTCCCTCGGATCGCTGGCAGGGGAGCCCCAACCAACAGAACGCTGATCCGAACAAGATGTATCTTCCCGGTCCCGCCGCACTCTTCCGCAAACCGTTCACCATTGACAAGCCCGTCCGCTCCGCCAGAATCTACGCTACCGCCCTCGGTAGCTACTGCCTGTTCTTAAACGGCGCGCGCCTCGGCAAAGATATTCTCACTCCAGACTGGACCGACTATCGAAAACGCGTACTCTACCAGACCTACGACATCACCAAGTCCCTCGCGCTTGGAACGAATGCAATCGGCGTAATTCTCGGCGATGGTTGGTACGGAAGCGGCCTGGGCTGGAATGGACTGCGCTTCAACTTCGGCCCGCCGCCGCTGCGCTTCATCGCGCAAGTGGAGATTGAGTACGCCGATGGTCAGCATCAAACCATAGCGACCGACGAAACGTGGAAAACCAGCGCATCGCCGATCCTGCGATCGGAACTCTACACGGGCGAAACTTACGACGCTCGCCTGGAGCAGCCGGGCTGGAACACTTCTGGCTTTCAGGACGCCGGATGGATCGCAGCCTCGATTTCCGACGCCCCCCAGGCAGTCGTGTCCAGCCAAATGTCGCCACCGATTCAGGTGACCGAAACCATGCAGCCGAAGAAGGTCGCATCTCCAGCCGATGGGGTCTACGTCTTCGACATGGGCCAGAACATGGTGGGCTGGGCGGCACTGAAGGCCTCGGGCCCCGCCGGTACAAAAATACGCCTGCGTTTCGCCGAGATCCTGAAGCCCGATGGCAACATCTATCGCGACAATCTGCGCGGCGCGGAAGCCACTGACACGTGTATCCTACGCGGCAGTGGAGCGGAGTCTTTTGAACCGCACTTCACCTATCACGGATTCCGCTACGTTGAAGTCACCGGCTATCCCGGAAAGCCGCCGATGGACGCTATCACCGGCCAGGTCTTCCACACCGCGAATGAGTTTACTGGAAAATTCACCAGTTCCAGCCCCATGCTGAATCAGCTCTGGCGCAATGCCCTGTGGAGCGAGCGCGGAAATTTGGAGAGCGTCCCCACCGATTGCCCGCAGCGCGATGAGCGGCTGGGTTGGATGGGCGACGCGCAGGTTTTCTGGCGCACCGCGTCCTTCAATATGGATATGGCCGCGTTCACGCACAAATGGATGCGCGACGTGGTGGAGGCGCAATCCCCCGAGGGCGGTTTCGCGGACGTATCGCCACGCGTAGTTGATCCGTCAGACGGCGCACCCGCATGGGGAGATGCCGGAGTGATTATCCCCTGGACCGAATGGCAGCAGTATGGCGACAGGCGCATCATCGAAGAGAATTGGGACGCGATGGAGCGCTGGATGAACTATATCCAAAGCGCGAATCCGGACTTTATTTGGAATCACCGCCGCAACAACGATTTTGGCGATTGGGTTCCGGCCGAAAGCGAAACGCCCAAGGATCTGATCGCCACCGCCTATTGGGCCTACGATGCGGGCCTGATGTCCCAGATGGCGCTCGCCGCCGGCAAAGATGGCGTTTCGAAAAAGTACGCCTCGCTTTTTGATGAAATCCGCAGCGCCTTCCAAAAGCAATTCGTTCGTGAGAACGGCGAGGTGGGTAATGGCAGCCAGACTTGCTACGCACTGGCGCTGTACATGCACCTGCTGCCGGATTCGCTAAAGGCAATTGCGACGGATCGCCTGATTGCGGATATCGAAAAGCGCAACTGGCACCTCTCCACGGGATTCGTCGGCACTCCTTATCTGTTGTCAGCCCTCAGCAATAACGGCCGCGCCGATGTGGCCTACCGGTTGTTGCTGAACGACACGTATCCGTCCTGGGGCTATACGATCTCGAAGGGCGCTACCACCATCTGGGAACGCTGGAACGGAGACCGCGGCGATCCCAGCATGAATTCGTACAATCACTACGCGTTCGGCGCGGTGGTGGAGTGGCTGTATCGACATGTCGCAGGCATCGACTCGGCTCCGGATTCGCCGGGATTTCAAAAGATTGAGATTCATCCGCTGCCGGATGCGCGCCTCACCCGCGTGCACGGCGAATACGATTCCATCTACGGCAAGATTTCGAGCGATTGGCGCAGCGAGCCCGGCGGCCAATTCACACTCAAGGTCACGATACCGGCCAACACCACGGCGACAGTTTATCTGCCTGCCGGCGCGAACAGTCAGGTGACCGAAGGCGGTAAGCCGGTGGAGGTTCAAAAAGGCCCACCCGGATTCGTGACTGCGATGATCGGTTCGGGCTCGTACGAATTTCGCGTGAATTAAGAGCTACGTACGAATCGCCGGTGGACGCGACCCTGCTAACAGGCCGGCAACGCTGAGATCTTCATCGATATCCGGCCAACGAATGCCCTCAGCTCCGCCGATGAGTCTGAAGTTCTGCCGTTTGTCAGCAGTCGCCTTCAACAGCCGCGGGAACCATGCTAGGGGCACTGAAACCGCACGGCCATCGTCGAGTCGCACATTCAGATTTTCTCCGTCGACTGAAACGACACTAGCTCGCGGATGAATCCCGATGGAACTCACGCCATTTCTCCAGCCATTCCTGCCGATTCTGCACAACGAGTTGTTGCAATTTGCTCAATTCGTGATTTCTGAAATTGTAGTTGCTCGCTAGATCGACAGGCGCCAGCCAATACTTTGCAACGGCGTCGTCCCGCTCGATATGGACGTGTGGCGGCTCGTGGCCCTCGTTGCTTTAAAAGAACACGCGATACGGTCCGAGCTGCGCGATCGTAGGCATGCATGTTCAAGGCACCTAGGACGAGTATAGTAACACCACTTGAAGGTGACGATCCGGCCAACACCACGAAGGTCGTATACTTAGCGCGTGGAAGTCCAGGAAGGACGGGCCGGCTTCGTGACTGCAATCATCGGTTCGGGGTCCTACGAATCGCACGCGAATTGAGAGCTAGGAGCCCCCGGACGGGGCTACTGATATCCCGTAGTATCATGAAATTGGAATTTGAGTGGCACGAGGCCAAAGCCGAACTTGCGGGCCCACGGTGTGAGCTTCGAGTTGGCCACGAAAGTATTTAGGGACGCGTTCGCTATTGAACGCCTGGATGACCGGGAAGACTATGGCGAGGAGCGTTTTGTAATCGTCGGTATGGCGGAAGAGGACGTTCTCTTGTTTGTAGCCTTTGTCGAACGCGGGGACCGTATTCGAATCATTTCAGCCCGGAGGGCAACGCAGGATGAACAAGACGACTATTTCCGGCAAAATGCCTAGACCGATGTCTGCCGAAGCGGTCGAGAGGGCTGCCCGTGCGGATCGGGATGCGCAACCTCTGACGGAGACTGATCTCAGACGCATGAAGCAGACACCGCAGGCGAAAATCATTCGCCGCGCTCTGGAGTTGACACAGGAGGAATTCGCCGTTCGTTATCACATCCCGCTTGGCACGCTGAGGGACTGGGAGCAGGGCCGTGCCGAACCGGATCAACCCTCGAAAGCCTATCTAACGCTCATTGCCAGAGACCCTGATCACGTGAACCGCATATTGAACCCAAAGACCGGCTGAACCGAGTGGATCTGCAAGTCGCACCTAGCCTCTGGTCAAAGCACCCACAATCAGCGCGATCAAGTTCCACGCAATGAGCGCCGCAAAATATACATTGATCTTCGATAGCAGCCGCTGCCGCCCCATCCGCCAACAATAAATTCCCAGCAGAATCGCCAGCAGCTTCACGAAGACTAGTCCGCCGATCGGGCTGGGCGAGAACTTCAAGGCTAAACGCACCAGCGGGTTCGCCTCCTTCACTCCGTTGACCAGGAAAGCGACGGTGGTTAGAAAATCGAGGACTTGCAGGTAGGAGAAATGCATCAATGCCTGATTCAGCTGGCTTGCCCCCACTTCCGAGATATGGGTCGACGCGTCAGGCATTCGCCTTATTAAGCTAGCAGGTGAACACCTTAATAGTAAACGGGACTAAAGTTCTAGTACCCTCGCCAATCGACAAGCCAGAGGCTTGTCCCACATGGTACGCTTCAAGGTTCTACAGTTTCGATGTCCACTACTCTGATTGAAAATAACTACGGCGCCGCGAATGTGCGGTTAATCAAGGTGCGGCGCCTGCAAGACCGCCACGACCTCAAGGAACTCTCCGTCGGAATCCAATTCGAAGGCGAATTCGACAGCAGCTATACCACCGGCGATAACCGCAGCATCCTGCCCGCCGACACCATCAAGAACACCGTCTATGCACTCGCCAAACTTTACACCATTGAGCAGATCGAGGATTTCGCGCAACAGTTGATCAACCATTTTCTCACCGACAATGCGCAGGTGAAACGCGTGCGTGTTGAGATCGCCGAGTATTTGTGGACGCGCATTCCGTTCGGAGGTAAACAGCATCCCTGGTCCTTCACGCCGGCTGGTCCCGAACGGCGCACCACCATCGTCACCGGTACGCGCGATACGGTTTTCATCGAATCCGGAATCGAAAATCTGCAAGTGGTCAAGACCACCGGATCCGGCTTCGAAGGCTACCTGCACGATCCGTTTACTACGCTGAAGGAAACTTCCGACCGCATTCTCGCCACCGCGGTGAAAGCCAGTTGGCTGTATTCGGACAACGAGATCCCGTTTTCCGTTTACTGGCACGGCATCCGGCAGGCCATCCTGGATACTTTTGTCGAGCATGAGAGCCGCTCTATGCAGTACACCCTGCATGCCATGGCCGAGGCAGTACTGGAACGCTATGAGGATATCGCCGAAATTCACCTTTGGGTACCCAACAAGGATTGCCGGTTGGTGGACCTCGGCCTGTTCGGGCTAGAGAACAAGAACGAGGTGTTCGCCCCGGCCGAGGAACCATTCGAGATGATTGAAGCGCGCTTAAGACGGGAGACGCTGGACTAACTGGTTTAATGGAACTTCGGGAGCCGAAGTTTCGTCCTTCACTGTTAACCATGAACTGGCGTGACCAATTTGCCAAGCCCTCTGGACCGATGGGCTGGATCGCGGGCCAACTGATGGCGATGAGGAACGGCCATCGCAGCACCTGGGTGTTCTCGTTGCTGGATCTGAAGCCAACGGACCGCGTGCTCGAGATCGGTTTTGGCGCCGGGACTGATATCGCACGCGCCAGCCAGGCCGCTGCGTTCGTGGCCGGCGTGGATCATTCGGACGTGATGGTAAAGATGGCGGCCGGCCGGAACGCGCAGGCCATCAGTGCGGGAAAAGTGGAGCTGAAACTAGGCTCGGCCGCCCAACTTCCCTATCCGGAAAATCACTTCGACCGCGTTTACGCGATCAACTCCGCTCAATTTTGGAAGGACTCCGTGAAGACCCTCACGGAAGTGGGACGCGTGCTGAAACCCGGCGGATGGGTGGTGCTGGCGGTGCAGCCTCGCAGCAAAAATGCTACGGAGGAAACGTCGCGCCAAGCGGGAATCGGTCTTTCCAAATCGCTCGCATCAGCGGGTTTCGAGGACGTCCACCTTGAGATGCATCAGATGCCGCCGGTACCCACGGTGTGCGTGCTGGGCCGCCGGCCGGCGTTGGCCCCGCGCTAGTGGATCAATCGCCCGAAACCCGGCGCGGGCTGCCGTAAGAAAACCAAGCCATCACCGATTCCTTGACGCCCCGCCAATTGGTCCGCAACAGGGAAAGCCCCAGCATCAGCGCAATCAAAATCACCGCGCACACTGCACACTCGACGTTGTTGAGCGTCTCTTTCCACGATCCGAACCACCGCCCGTAGACGAGTTCAATGTGCACCCAATAAACCAACAGAGAAGTGGTGCCCAGTTGGCGGATCCAGCTCCAGGAAGCTGCGCCCACTGCATATTCGGTCCAGACGAAAGTGAAAGTGAGGAACAGCATCACGACGCCCAGTTTGATGATAATCAGTCCCGGGCTATTGAGCCAGAATTCAGATTTGGGATAAAGCGAGTACGGCAGGTTAGAGAAATACTGGCCGCCCAGAATAAGAGCGAAGCCAGCCAGCGTGCCCCACTGCATCATGCGATTTATGTGCTCAGGCTTCGCAATCCGCAGCGCGCTGCCGATGCTGAGGCCGAATGCGATAAATGCAGCCCAAGGAAAGAAGGCGAAGTATTGATAGCTCGGAACAAAATACGCGGAGATTTGCGGCGGCAGCCAGCTCCAGTCAAGGGATGAAACCAGCGGAGCCATGATCGCGATGGCCAGGCCCAATCCAGCGCACAGTCGCACACGATCCACGGTAGTGAAGATTGACATCACCGACATCAGTGCGATGGCGAATCCCATGCAATTGAGAATGTCAACTTTGAACAGATCGGGCCACGGACTTTGCGGATAGGCAAACAGCCAAAGCTGTAAACGAAACAGGAACGCGAGCGAGAACAGATAACCTGCGCGCCGCAGTGCAGCGCCCCAGCGAGCCACAGGAGCGAGCCCCTGGCGCTCGCGGCGGTCCATCAAGAATGCCAGCGTTATGCCCGTGAGGACCAAAAAAATCGCGGGTCCGATACCGCCCATGAATTGGGACAGCATGAAAGGTCCGTCGGTCCTCAGATCCGTTCGGTTGAACGAATGGAAGACGTGACCCTGCAGCATGATCACTACAGCCAAACCGCGCGCGCAATCTAAAAAAGTGAGCCGGCCGCCGGTGCTGCGATTGTTACGGCTGGACACGTCGTTTGACGGTATATGGTCGATGGCTGTCATTTTCCTGGATACTCTGTTTTAACCCCTGGAGGTGTCTTCAGTTGCAGTGCGTCCGCTGGTAGAGGCTGATTAGTCTTTATGCCAGTGTAGGTTATACGCCGATAATCTCCGGAGGGCTCGGAAATCTTTTCCTGAAGCGGGTAAGGATCGCCGGTTTCCGGGATCCATAGCTCCAACTTGGTTACATACTTGCGTGCTTCCCCGGTCTTAGGGATCAACTGAAGTCGAATGGTTTGAACACCTTCGAAGCCTTTCACGCTTTCCGTCGGGAGTACGCTCACGTCATAGTCCTTTGCAAGTTCAGTGCCGGAAGTGCCGAAACCAATCATTACGAACTGATCTAACTGTTCCCCGTCCTTGCCCAGGTCGAATTCCTGTACGATCTTGATCTTAGGGTAGTAAACGCGCACTTTTCGATTTTCGATGGACACGGTGTGTTTGTCCTGTCCCAGGAAATCGATCAAGCCGCGTACCTCGCCTGCTGCAACTTTTTGCATCACCACGGTGCCGGTTTCGCGGCTGTCTTCGTTGATCACATCGGTGTGGGTGACGTAGGTAGCTCGAGCCGTCATGTTCTTAAATCCACTCGCCGCTTTATCCATGCGCGCCAGGATCGCGTCCTTGGGACCATCCGCGGCGGCGGACAGGTTGATCAAGAACAGAAAAGTGGTGAAAGCGCGTGATAGCATTATTCGATAAAACGGATTCCAGAGAGCGGTAGTAGCAGCTATGGCGTGGTGAAAGCCATGTAACCCTTGACTTCTTTTTCAGAATCGACGATCGGTTCCACACGAATCACGTTGTACTTCTTTCCGGTGCGGGCCCGCAGCAGAGTGCTGGCGCGTGCGGCCCGTTGCCCTTCCGGAACGTCTCCCAACTGCTCGGAATCCATCCAGAACACGTTGGAACCGTGTTCGGCCGGCAACATAACGATGCTGCTGGCTCGGGGTTGGTCGCGAAATACTTCCCGGGGAGTAAGAAAAATGAAGGCCAGAATCAACCCCACCATCACGTCATACTGCCAGCCGGCGCGCGGATAGTCCCAGAACAAGAAACGTTTCACGCCGCTGACAGGGCTAGCCATGTACAACTATCAGCTTAGCATGCCCGTTTCTCGTTTCTCGTTGGGCGCGGACAGCTACCCAGAAATGCTATCGGTACTTGCGCAGCACGGCCAGAACCCGGCCTTGAATCTGCACTTCGCTCGCGTCCACTATGATGGGTTGCATCGCGGAGTTGGCGGGCTGTAGACGGATGCGGCCGCCCGGTTCATGGTGCAGGCGTTTCAGCGTCGTCTCCCGGCCACCCACCAGCGCTACCACGATTTCGCCGTCGTTCGCCTGTTGGGTTCGTTCCACCAAAACGTAGTCGCCGCTCATGATGTGATCTTCGATCATCGATTCGCCGCTAACTTGTAAGGCGAACGTGTCGCCCTTGCCCGCGAAATCAGCGAACTGCAGCGTCTCCTGTCCTTCGATGGCCTCGACAGGTGAACCCGCTGCGATTCTGCCGGCGAGTGGAACTTCCGTGGATTGAATCGCCTGGCGGCTCTTCCTCCGCTCCTGGACGTATTTCGACGATACCTCCAGCGAGCGGCTCTGGTTGAACAAGCGCCGCAGGTAGTTGCGGGATTCCAGTGCCTGGATGTGCTTGTGAACGGTGGCGAGCGAAGCCAGCTTCAAGCCGTGCGCCAATTCTTCATAACTCGGGCTGTAGCCGTTTTGCTCGACGAAGTCCGCGATGAAATCCAGAACCTCTTTCTGCCTCTTGGTAAGAGCCATGTTTCTATTGTGGGCGAAGAAAAGGGGAACGTCAAGTGGCGGGCGCATCCGAAATGCGCCACAATTGGATTTCATGCCCAGGCTGGATCGAACTCCGTGAAAAAGCGCGTCTCGCTGTTCGTCACCTGCATCGTCGATCAGGTGTTCCCACAAGTCGGAATCGCCATGACTCAGGTGCTGGAGCGGCTGGGCTTCCAGGTTGATTTTCCGCACGCGCAAACCTGCTGCGGCCAGCCCGCGTTCAATAGCGGCTTTCCCGAAGAAGCGGGCACAGTCGCCAGGCACTTTCTCAATACATTCGGCGATGCCGAATACATCGTTGTCCCGTCCGGATCGTGCACGTCCATGATTGCGCACCACTATACGGACATCTTTGCCAGCGATGAAAGGATGCTGCAGCTGGCCCGCAGCACCGCCCCGCGCGTTTGGGAGTTTTCGCAATTCCTGATCGATGTAGCGGGCGTTGACGATGTCGGCGCGCGCTTCGATGGCGTGGTCACCTATCACGATAGCTGCCACTCGCTGCGCGAGATGCACATCAAAGATGGTCCACGCAGGTTACTGGCCAAGGTGCAAGGCCTGACGTTGCGCGAAATGGAACCCGCCGAAGAGTGCTGCGGATTCGGCGGTACATTCTCCGTCAAGTTTCCGGAAGTTTCCGGTGGCATGGCGCGCACCAAAATCGATTCCATCCTCAAAACGGAAGCGGGCACAGTTGTTTCCGTCGACTCCAGTTGCCTGATGCAGATCCAAGGCGTGATTGATCGCGCGCGGCTGCCCATCCGCACCATGCACCTCGCGGAAGTTCTGGCAGGGAGATGAGCGCATGACAGGCCAGCCGACGGAAACCATCAATCAGACTCTGGGCGACCCCAGGCTCCAACTCGCCATTTACTCGGCAACCAATCGCCTGATGACGCACCGCGCGGGCGCCATCCACGCAGATCTGCTGCCCGATTATCAGGAACTTCGAACTGAGGCGAATCAACTCAAGAAGCACACCATCGAACATCTGGATCATTATCTGGAGCTTTTCGAAAAAAATGTCGTCGCGCACGGCGGCAAAGTGGTTTACTGCTCCGACAGCCAGGAAGTAGCCGACTTCGTGCTCGCGCTCGCCAAGGAGCGCGGAACGCATCTGATCGTCAAATCGAAATCCATGACCACGGAAGAAATCCACTTCAATGAGCGCCTGGAGAAGCAACAGCTCGAAGCCGTGGAGACGGATCTTGGCGAGTACATTTTGCAGCTCGCGCACCAGCGCCCGTATCACATCGTTGCGCCGGCTTTGCATCTCACTCGCTATGATGTCGCCGAAATCTTCAGCAAGAACCTGGGTGTGGAGAAAGAAGTAGTCATCGAGAAGCAGACCGCGATCGCGCGCGCGACGTTACGCGAGAAATTTCTGCACGCCGATATCGGCGTCACTGGCGCCAATTTCCTGGTAGCGGATTCTGGTGCGGTGGTGGTGGTGGAAAATGAAGGCAATGCGCGCTTGACTACTTCGGCGCCGAAAATCCACATCACCGTGGCGGGGATCGAAAAGCTAATCCCACGCGCGCAGGATCTGGGCGTCTTCCTGACGTTGCTGGGACGCAGCGCTACCGGCCAGCCGCTGACGGTTTACACATCGTTTCTGTCCGGGCCGCGGCGAAATAACGAAATCGATGGTCCGGATGAATTCTATGTAGTGCTTCTCGACAATGGCCGCTCGAAGCTTCTGGCCGATCCGGAGAAGCGACAGTCGCTCTACTGCATTCGATGTGGCGCATGCCTGAATCATTGCCCGGTGTATCGCAAGATCGGCGGGCACAATTATCCGTGGGTTTATTCTGGACCCATCGGTGCCATCATCACTCCGCAATTTCACGGCGTGCTCAAGGATCCCTGGCTGCCGTTCGCCTCCAGTTTGTGCGGCGCTTGCGCGGAAGTCTGTCCGGTCAAAATTGAAATTCCAAAGCTGTTGTTGAAGCTGCGCGCGGAAGTGACGGATGCCCAACGTCGCCAGGGCGAAGGCGGCGTGGAACGGCTGGTGTTTCGGATCTGGGCGTGGGTGATGACGCATCCGAGGATCTATTTGATGCTGGCGCGGATCGGTGGCATCTTCGCGCCGGTGCTCCCGAAAGTGGGGCCGTTAGGAAAGTGGGCCAGCCAGCGTGAGGTTCCTAAGCTCGCGAAAACCAGCTTCCACCAATGGTGGCGGGAGCGCAAGTGACTTCGCGTGAAGTGGTACTTCAGAACGTGCGCAGAGCTTTGAGTAGGGCCGCGGGCCTACTCCCGACCACTCTCGCGGCCCCTCGGCTACGCATCCCTATAATGGACCGCAACCGCTATAGCACTCTCTTCGGCCAGAATTTCGAAAAGCTTGGAGGAAAATGCTTTTTTGTGCGGGAGCCCGGCGAAGTTGTTCCCGTCCTGGCGGAATTATTGCAGGGAAAGCGCGTAGTTGCTTCGAATGCCCCATTTTTGGCCGCTTGCGGCATTACAGCACTTCCACAGGTTCAATCGGGATTCACCGATCGGGAAGCGCTACGTGCGGCCTGCGCCGCGGCCGACGTCGGGATTTCGAGCGCGAGCTATGCGTTAGCCGAAACTGGAACATTGGTGATGCTGGCGAGTCCCGAGGAGCCTCGCTTGGTCTCATTGCTTCCGCCCGTGCATGTCGCCGTGTTTCCCCGGTCACGGATGCTGGCGAATCTGGACGAACTGCTGGCGGTTCTGCCGAATCCCGCCGAGCAAACCAGTTCCATGGTGCTCATCACCGGCCCCAGCCGCACCGCCGACATCGAGCAGATTCTGGTACGCGGCGTGCATGGTCCGGGTGAGATTTACGCTGTTATTGTGGAGGGTTAGTTGGATCGGCGAGCAGGGATCCGGATCAACACGTACGCGATGCTCGCGAACCCGATCAGCGACAGCCATCCGCCCCAGGCTGGATAAAAACTAAACGTCGCGAAGCTCGGAACTTTGGCCAGGAACAAAACTGCCAGCAGAATTCCGACAAT
Source organism: Bryobacteraceae bacterium (assembly GCA_050011295.1). GTDB lineage: Bacteria > Acidobacteriota > Terriglobia > Bryobacterales > Bryobacteraceae > Palsa-89. The sequence continues at coordinate 25,629 of JBEKJJ010000027.1, read as the reverse complement.
GGCTTCGCCCGCAATCAAGCCGGATGCCAGCAGCGTTCCTTTCTCTTCGAAGCTGAGCTTCTGCTCGGCATTTAGCTTCCGCGCGGCGCGGTCGGCGATTAGCTTAATCAGGCCGCCCACGAAAATGGCTGACGACGTATCGAACGGAAGGTACATTCCTACCGCGACCAGCATCGGCGAACGCGCGCCGAATAGCAGCAGCGCCACGCCGAATGCCGCGCCGATGGCGATCAATCCCCAGGCCATTTGTCCGCCGACAATCCCTTTGGCCAATTGCGCCATCAGGCCGGCCTGCGGGGCGGGCAGGGCGCGTCCGCCGATACCGCCGGTCGCGAGATTCGCTTCGTGCAGCGCGATGATCGGGCCCATCAGGAAAAACGCCAGCAGGATCACCGAAATGATCTCCACCACTTCCATTTTCCAAGGAGTTCCGCCGAGCAAATGCCCGGCCTTCAAATCTTGAATCAACGATCCCGACACCGAGCATGCCACGCAGACCACAGCGGCTACACCCAGCACAGCCGCGACTCCAGCCAATCCCGTCACGCCGATGGTCAGCATCACTAACGCCGCGATGATCAGCGCCGCTAACGTCAATCCAGAGAGCGGCTGGTTTGAGCTACCCACCAAGCCCACCAAATAGCCGCCAATCGCCGAAAGGAGAAATCCGCTGATGCTCATGATCACTGCCGCCACGATGGCCGCAACCCATCCATGCGTGAAGTAATAATAGATGGCCGTAATCGGGATCATCAGCACCAACATGGATAGCACCACCCAGCGGGCCGGGATGTCGCGTTCGGTGCGATCCAACGATTTTTCTTCGTGCGCTGCTTTGGTGGAAGCGGCGAAGATCCCGCGCAACGAAGTCCACAGTGACGACCGCATGGAGAACATGGTGCTGGCCGCGCCCACCAGCATGGTTCCCACCGCGATGGGCCGGACCACGTTATACCAGACCGAAAATGCTGCCGTGGCCGGATCCGTTGTTCCGATGCGCCTGGGCAAATCCGGATCGAAGAACAGAAGCAATGGGATCAGGATCCACCACGCGATCACGCCGCCGGCTACGTTAACGGATGCCAGTTCCGGCCCGATGATGTAGCCGATCCCGATCAGCGCCGGCGATAGGCTAGGCGTCGACCACGGGATTCCACCGAAGTGCGTGACATCGCCTATGGGCTGCTTCTCAAAATTGAAATGCTTGATCACTGATTTCGGAAACGCCAGGAAGCCTTCCACATACTCCTGGAAAATCTGGATGCCCTTGTCCGATTTCAAAATCTGGATTAGTCCGCCGAAAGCCATCGCGCCGAAAATATAACGTGGTGCATCGCTCGCAGTGGCTTCGCCCGCCTTGACGATTTCATAGCTAGCCACGCTCTCCGGCCACGGAAGCGGCGCGTCCACACACAGCGGCCGGCGCAGCAGAATAATGAAGAACACGCCGATCAGCCCGCCGACCAGCAGCACCAGCGTGGCTTCCCAATAATGCGCGCGCAGATCGGTCCAGAGCCGATGGCCATCTATTTCCACCATCATGAATGCGGGGATGGTGAAGATTGCTCCGGCCACCAGCGCTTCGCCCACGGAAGCTGCGGTACGGGTGATGTTCTGCTCCAGGATCCCGCCGCGAAATGCGGGAATCCGGAATAGCGCCATCGCGATTACTGCCGCGGGAATTGTTGCCGCGACGGTCTGGCCGGCGCGCATGCCGAGATACGCGTTGGCTGCGCCGAAAACAAATGCCAGGAAGATCCCCAGGCCGACCGCTTTCACGGTCATCTCGCGTGGGGATTGGTCAGCGCCGTTCAATCAAGCAATGGTATCAGGTAGCGCTTATTTACGCTTCGCCGTGATGTCCTGGCCGCCCTGATGCAAGATCAAGTGATCGCCCGCGAACTCAACCTGCGCGTCCACTACCTTGAGGAAGAACTTGGTTTCCGATTCGGCAAATAGCGGGAACTTCTGTTGTCCGGTGGCCTGCGCTGCCAATTGGTCGCCTTCGAGCGTCACCACCAGGTCGAACCCGGGCTTCAGTTCATACGTGCCGACATATTTCTCCAAAACCTTGCGCGGCACCGTGATTTCTTTGCGCTCAGACGGCAGTTGAACCGGCTGGCCGAGAGCCACTGCTCCGAGTTTCCCGGCGATATCGCTTGCCGGGCCATTCAGATTGCCGAGCACCACCACGGTAAGCTGATCGTCGGGATAGTAAGCCAGGTGCGTGTTGAAACCTTCGATTCCGCCGCCATGGTCGATCACTTTGTGACCCGCGGTAATGTGGACGCCCAGTCCAAACGCGTAGTCCTGCTTGAACGGCGTGGTCATCTTTTGTAGCGACGCGGCCGAGAGCACCTTGCCTCCGAACAGCCCACGCTCCCATCGCAACAGATCTTCGGTGGTGGAATAAAGCGACCCGGCCGAGAACGGGATACTCATGTGGATGAATCCCGCGTTCACGGGACCGTCCTTCGACGGCGTGTACCCGGACGCGCGATGCGGGATGATCTTCGAATTGGAATCGTACCCCGAATCCTTCATGCCCAAAGGCGTGAAAATGTTTTCTTGGACGAAAGTTGCGTAGCTCTGCCCACTGATCTTCTCGATCAGATAACCGAGCAGCACGTATCCGGAGTTACTGTAGTTCCATTTCTCGCCTGGAGCAAATTCAAGGGGTTTGTCGCGAAAGCGCGCCACCAGTTTCTCCGGCGTGGTTTCGAAAGGCTCGGTCTGTGCATAGTCGGCGAAGCCAGTGAAACTCGGAATGCCGGAAGTATGCGTGAGCAAGTGAAAGATGGTGATCTTGTCCCAAGCTGCTGGCGCATCCGGCATGTACTTCTTTACCGGGTCTTCAACTTTGAGTTTTCCGCGCTCCTCCAGCAGCAGGATGGACGCCGCCGTGAACTGCTTGGTGACGGATCCCAAGCGGAATTTGGTGGAAGGCGAGTTGGGAACGTCCCATTCGAGATTCGCCATCCCGTAGCCTTTGCTGACCAGAACGTCGGCGCCGCGTGCCACCAGCACGGTACCCATGAAAGTCTTGTCAGCGACGTAGGACTGGACGACCTGGTCCATGCGCGACGCGTCTTGCGCGTGGGCAAGGACCAGGATTGAAGTGAAAAGAAAGAATCGTCGAAACATGAATCGGATGGCAGGCGAAAGCGCCTGCCCCACGGAACCATCTAATGATCGCGGCCGCGTCCACCCCCACCACCGCCGCCTCTACCGTATCCACCCTTGCCTCGGCCTCCGCCACCACCCCCGCCACCGGGTCCGCGGCCACCACCGCCACCCCCACCGCCGGGTCCTCGGCCTCCGCCTTCGCGCATCGGGCGGGCCTCATTCACTACCAGCGAACGGCCCAGAAAATCCTGGCCATTGCAGGTTTGAACGGCTCGCTCGGCTTCTTCATCGTTGCTGAATTCCGCGAACCCGAAGCCGCGCGGCTCACCGGTAAACTTATCGCGGATAATTTGAACGGAATCGGCTTGAAATCCGTTCCGCGTGAACCAGTCTTGTAACTCCGCTTCACTGGCTTGGTACGGAAGGTTGCCTACAAACAGTTTTTTCAAGGAAGCTCCTTTGGCCCAGTTGGACAGCGGGGTACGGACTAGGGCACACAATAATCCTAGCAGGCGGCCCCACCTTCTATCACCCAGCGCCAGGCAAGCCTGAGGCTTGCCCTACGGACGCTTGTCGTACTCTTCTTTGGATAGCTTCTTGATCGGATCCAGTTTCTCCGACTTCAGCGCGTCGTTCAGCGTATCCACGTTGGCGCTAAGCCCCGTAAATGATTGGCCGGCTGCCTCCACCTTCTGCTCCAGAACCCCGGCCCGCTCTATCTGGGATTGGGTGGGTCTCCCGCCATACCGCATCACTTCGCCGTAGACCTCGCCGATCTCTTCGCGAAGCCGCACTTCACCCGTGATCTGCGGCATGGCGCCCTCGGCGCCGGTTGGAACCAGTGTTTTCTCCAGATCCGTGAGCTTGCCGTCCAGCGAATCCAGGCGCTTTCGGAGCGCATCGCCTTCCTTTAGTTTCTTGGACCGGTCGCGCGCCTGATCGCGCATCTCCACCACCGCTGCATTGATATAAGCCAATCGTTCCTGCATGCGGTAATATTTCATGACGGTTTGCTGCTGCAGTTTCCGGTCCGCCTCCGAATGCGGCGAAGCGGGATCGCCCACCAGCTTGATGGTAGCGGTATAGGTTTCGTCGCCTTTCAATAATTTCGCAGTGTACGTACCCTCGGGAACGCGCGGGCCCTGCAGCGATCCAAACTCCACCGATTGCGCGGTGGGCACCTTAGGCGGCTTCATTCGCATGGGCCAGGCCACGCGATTGATCCCGCGCCGCGTGCCGGCCGAAAGCGTGGTCACCAGGTGATTCTCGCTATCAAAAATCTGGATCTTGAAATCGCCGAACGTGTGGCGATCCTTGAGGTAGTAAGTAATGAACGCGGCCTCGGGCGAATTCGATCCTACGAATTCATCGTTGCCTCCGAAATTCTGTTCCATACCGGACATGCGAAGTTTCGTCGGCTGCGGTTCCAGCACTGTGAGCTTCGAATCCAATACTTCTGGCGTGATTTGGCGGATGGGCGTGATGTCGTCCACGATGTAAACGCCGCGCCCGTGCGTTGCGATGATCAGATCCGAATCCCGCGCATGAATTGCAAGATCGCGTACGGCCACAGGGGGGAAGTTGCCGGTGAACTGCGCCCATTGCTTGCCGCCATCGATGCTGAGGAAGAGTCCGGACTCCGTACCCACGAAAAGCAGATCCGGCTTCACCAGATCTTCGCGCACCACGTGCGCATAACCCTTTACAGCATCGGTTGCAATGGAGGTCCAGGTGGCGCCGAAATCGTTGGTCTTGTAGACGTAGGTGTGCATGTCGCCGGTTTGGTGCCCGTCGAAAGTGACATACGCCGTCCCGGCCTGGTGGTGACTGGCTTCGATTCCACTCACCAGTGTATTCCGTGGGACGCCCGGGACGTTGCCGATCAGGTTCTTCCAAGTCTTGCCGCCATCGCGCGTGAGTTGCAGGTTGCCATCATCAGTTCCAACCCAGATCACTTTCGCATCCCGAGGCGACTCGCTGATGGCGTAGATGGTGCAATGATTCTCGGCACTGGAATTGTCGATGGTGACGCCGCCCGACTGCTCCTGCTTCTGTTTCTCAGGATCGTTAGTCGTTAAATCCGGCGAGATTCGCTCCCAGGATTCGCCGCGATCGCGCGAACGGAACAGAAACTGGCCGCCGATATAGAGGGCGTGCGGCTCATTGGGTCCGGCCAGTGCCGGCGCGTTCCAATTGAAACGGTATTTCGGGTCGCCGGCTTTGGGGAACGGTGAGATGGACTTCAGCTCACCCGTGTTTTTATAAAACCGCAGCAGCTTGCCATTCTGCCACTCCGAATACACGATGTTCTTGTCGCTCGGATCTGCGAAAGCGTTAAAGCCGTCGCCGAAGCCGATGTTGCGCCAATCACGATTTTGAATGCCGCCGGCCCCTTGGCTCGGGGCCATCCATGCGCCGTTATCCTGCAAGCCGCCGAAGACGTTGTAGGGCTGATCCATGTCGGCCGTGACGTGATAGAACTGACCCACCGGTACCGTGCGCAGGAACGTCCAATCGCCGCCGTAGTCTGTGGATTTGTACACGCCACCGTCGGTGCCGTCGTAGAGAGTGGCGGGCTGAACGGGATCGATCCACAACGCGTGATGATCGGAATGCACACCCACCGTCACACCCACCGGGCCGAAAGTTTTTCCGCCATCTTTGCTGACGGCGAGGTAAAGTCCCGGTTTGTAGATGCGATTGTAGTCCTTGGGATCCACAATCAGCAGCCCGAAGTAGAACGGGCGCATTCCCATGATGGAGTTGGTCGACACCTCGTTCCAGGTTCGGCCCAGATCATCGGAGCGATACAACGCGGATTTCTTGGACTCGACCACGCTGTACACCACGCTGGGGCGTGAAGGCGCAACGGCCACCGCAACCCTGCCGAGATTGCCTTCCGGCAACCCGGCTTTGATTTTCTCCCAGGTCTTGCCGCCATCCGAGCTGCGATAGAGACCGCTGCCCGGCCCACCGGATTTGAATGTCCACGGATAGCGCCGGAATTGCCACATGCCGGCGTAGACCATGTTAGTTTCTTGAGGATCGATGCTGACATCGGAGCAGCCCGTGTCTGCATTGACGTACAAAATTTTCTGCCAGGTCTTGCCGCCGTCGGTGGTTTTGTAGAGCCCGCGGTCTTCGTTCGAATCCCACAAATGTCCCAGCACCGCGACGTACACGGTGTCGGAATGCTTGGGATCGATAACAATTTTGGCGATGCGCTCCGAATTCGGGAGCCCCATCAATTTCCAGTTATCGCCGGCGTCGGTGGACTTGTAGATTCCCGCGCCCACCGAAGTGCTGTTACGCACCCACGGCTCGCCGGTGCCAACCCAAACCGTGTCGGGATGGGATTGATCCACCGCGATAGCGCCGATCGCCTGCGGATACTTGTCGAATATGGGCTTGAAGCTGATGCCGGCGTTGATGGTCTTCCATACGCCGCCGCCGGCTGCGCCCACGTAGATGATTCGCGGATCGTTGGCTACGCCGTCGATGGCAGCGATGCGGCCGCTGGTGATAGCAGGTCCGATGGGCCGCGCTTCGATGGCTCCGAACGTGGAAGAATCGACTTTGACTTCGGCAGTTGAGAGAACTGCTGTCAGCAGAACAAGTGCAGCCGCGGCTTTTATCATCAGTGGAGCGCGTTACTGCTTGGCGGCGTCTTTCTTTTCTTCTTTGGGCTTTTCAGGAATCTGGAAGATGGCGTCGTCGATGGGTGTGTTTACTTCAATCTTCTCGATGGTGAGATCCATCATGGAATTGCCGTTCACCTTTTGGTTAATGCTATAAGGCATCATCACGCCATTGACAGGTTTGTAGTTGCTGGGCGTGGATTCCACGTCGCCCTCTTGTCCCATCTGTTTCCGTTTGCCGGAACTGCGCAGTTCCAGAAATGTCTGTGCATCTAGGAATTGATATTCAATGGTTCCGCTTTTCTTGGTGATTTTCAGCTTGTAAGCGGATGTTCCTTCCAGGTCTTCCTTGCCAATCAACTCTACGGTGTTGCCCTTGGCTTTGTAATCCACCAGCGGTCCCTCAATGAAGTCGGAATCATCTTTCGCCTGCTGGGTGTCCTCGTCGTTGGATTTCTGTGGATCGGAGGAGCCCATGAAGGGGTTGATCATCCAGGATGTGGTGCCATCGAAACCAGTGACCACGCTCTTGCCTTGTACGGCGATTTCCATGCGCATGGAAGACGGCCGTTTAATTTTCATTACGATGGGAGCTTCCAACTGGCCGCCCATCAGTACCGCTTTGCCGGTGACAGTCACGCTTTGAATGGCCTTGAGTTTGTCCACGCCGCCCAGCGCCTCCGTGTGCTTTTCGATGATCTGATCGACAGTGAGCGCGGCATCTTTAGCGGCAGCGGTATCTTGCGCAGTGGCGGGTAGAAAGAAAAATGCAGGAACGCAAAGTAGTGCGGTTGCGAGAGAACGAAGCATTGGGAACCTCCAGGATTGGTCTCTTCAGATGATAGCAGGCCACGGAAAGCAGAAAGCAGGCGGCAGGCTGCAGAAGGCGGAACACAGGCTGCAGGCGGCAGAAAGCGGAAGGCAGCAACCAACAACCAGAAACGAGAAACGAGAAACGACCTTCAGGCCCCCGCCCCAAACTGCAAGTCCCCACTCCCCAGCCCCGAGTCCCTAGCCCGGCTCCGTCCCACCGGCTTCTTCGGAACCTGTCCCGGCCGGCTGAGGAGGTGGATCCGATCTCGAACGCTCTCGGAGTCGCCAAATTCTTCCGCCCAGCGGCGCGAGAACTGTTCTACTTTCCGGCGCTCTCGTTTCTTGAGCCAACCTGCCACTGCACCGGCGCCCTTGTATTCCGCCAGCATCTGGGTTACCGTGACGCAATCGTTGATATCGCCGAGCACGGTTTGAATCCCCTTGATGCTATCGCGCCAGCTCGCAAGTTCGGCGCCGTACAGCGGCGCAAACAGCTCCAAAGTATAGCGAAGTTTTTTCGAGGAGATTCGGAACGCGTGGAGTTTTTCGGGAGATGTCTTGGCCTTACAGGCGGCATTGCCGCGCTCCACAAAGTCCACCGCCATGCGGGGCAGAATCCGGCGGGCCGACTGCTCAATTACGATCCGGGACTCCGCGCTGTTTCCACTGGCCAGTGCGGCTTCGAGCGCCGTCCGCCATTTCAAAGACGATTTTCGGTCCATGCGGCGCTTCAGAGCTCCGACCAGGACACGCGCCGATTCCTTGCGCTGGCTTTCGAGCTTCGGCAAGAGGCTGGCCGCCTCCTCGGCGCGTGATTTGGATAGCAGTTTGAGCGCGATATCAAAGTTGCGTGTGGCGCCCGCCAGGGTCATTAGCTTTTTCGTGCGCCGCCGGATCTTGCGCGTTTCCTTTCCAGGAAAACACGACTTGAAGACCGCCAGCGCTTGCGTGAATCTGCGAATCGAGACTCTCAAATCATGCACCGCGTCGGCACCCGGAGCCTTTTTAGTAAGGTTCATCTGGAAGGCCAATCGTCCCAGCAAGCGGGTGGTGTTTTGGGCCGCAAATTTTCGCGTCTCGATGGTCAACGCCATATTCGGGATGCTCGATCTGTTATTGTTACACGATTGTAACCTTCGGCGAAAGGTCTGGCACTCATTTCTTGACGCTTCCTTTCTTGAACAGCATGTCTTTGGGCCGGATTCGACGCTCCCGGCAGTACGCCAGATATAAGAAGCCGTAGCTGCGCGTAATGTAGTCGGACTTCGAAAAGCCGAGCTGCCGGGCGGTACGGTCGATCCAGCGTGGCGGGCCCTCCAGCTCCAGATAATTTCCAATGGGCGTCTCATCCACCAGGATTTTGCCCTGGTTCGACTTCTTGCCATACTCAGTCCGAAACTTCTCGTAGCGGAAAACCGGCTGATACCCGAGTTGGGTGAGTATGGGGGCGATGGGAGCCGAATACGGAATTTCGAATTCAATTTCGTGGCGCTTTTTATAACGGCTGGGCTCGGACGGGCCTTTGTACGTCAGCAGCGTGTGGTTCGCCACGCGGCGGACGCGGATCAGCTTGCCATGTTTACGGAGCGAACGTTTGGCATTGTCGAATAATGTGTTGGATTCGAAGGCCCGGTGCTTGATGATGCGGAAGCCGAGTTTGCGCAGGGAATGGCGGACTTTGGTGAAGCCTCCGCGCACGCGCAGCTTGATTTCGGTTTCGACCTTCAATCGGACACGCTAATGCATCGGGGCAGGGAAAGTCAAATGGGAGGTCCCCTTACTAACGTGCGGGGCAACAATGCCGCAATGCGAAGTTAGAAAACAATTGCTCGGCTGTAGCCCCGCGCGTGAGCAAGGGGACACGCGGATTACTCTGCCTTACAGCTCCCGCAGGGACAGATCTTCCGCAAATGATCGAACGAATAGATTCCGGTGTTGTGACCATCGCTCCATTCAATCCGGATGGCATAGTGGCCCACCTGTTCCACATTCAGCATCTTGAGCGTGGGCTTGAACATTGGAAAAGGCGCGGCGGGGGCGGAGTAATTGCTCTTCTCCGGCTCGGTGCCGTGCGCGCCGGTGCAGGTGGCGCAAGGACATTCGTCGCGCAGATAGCCGAGCGAATATTTGCTGAGATGCCCGTCCTTCCAATCGATCTGTATGCCTTTGGATTTCGAGATCGCGATGTGTTCGGGTTCAGGTACGATTTCTAACATTTGCGTATCAGTCACTGAGTTCGCTCCACGTCGCGGACGCCCGAGATGCGGCGGACAGCATTCACCACGCGTTCGAGTTGTTTCTTGTCGCGGATTTCGATGGTCATGTCGATCACCGCGCCATCGCCGCCGCGTTTATCGTCAGCGCTGGCCTCCAGGCTGCGGATGTTGCTTTGTTCGGCGAAGAGCACGGAAGTGAGCTGGTTGAGCATTCCCGGACGGTCATCGGTATAAATCATTACCTTCACCGGGAACGTCTCGGTGGCGGCTCGCGCCCACTCCACGTCAATTTTGCGCTCCACTTCGTACATCAGGTTTTGGACGTTGGGGCAATTGGTGGAATGGACCGCGATACCCTTGCCGCGCGTGACGTAGCCGACGATGCCTTCCCCGCGGATGGGGTTGCAGCACTTGGCGCGATATACCAGCAAGTCGTCGCAGCCTTTCACCTTGATCACCAAATCGCCCGGAAGCGCGGACGGTTGCGCGGGAGTGGTGGGCTGCAGCGTGGGCTTCGGAACGTCCGTCAGCGGGACTTCTAGCTGTTCCGGCAGCAGCTTCTGCAATACCTGGCGCGCGGAAAACTTGCCGTAGCCCAAGGCCGCATGCAGGTCTTCCATCTTTCCGCAGCCGTAGTCGCTGGCCACGCGATCCAGATCGGCTTTGGTGATTTTCGACAAGCCTACGCCCGCGCGGCGCGCTTCACGCTCCAGATATTTCTGTCCGATCTCGATTGCCTTGGCGCGCTCAGTAGTATTGATGACGTGCTTGATTTTGTTGCGCGCTTTGGAAGTTTTGACGATCGCCAGCCAGTCCTTGCTGGGAAGATGTCCGGACTGGGTGAGGATCTCCACCACGTCGCCGTTCTTCAAGCTGTACTTCAACGGAACAATGCGGCCATTCACTTTGGCGCCCACGCAAGTGTTGCCGACATCGCTGTGAATGGCGTAAGCGAAGTCGATGGGCGTTGCGTCGCGCGGCAGCACAATCACTTTACCCATGGGCGTGAAGGCGTACACTTCCTCCGGGTACAAGTCGACTTTCAGCGTCGACATAAACTCGCCCGGATCGTGCAATTCCTTTTGCCACTCCACTAGCTGGCGCAGCCAGGTGACGCGCTGATCGTCAACGCCCGGTCCCTTCCTGCCCTCTTTGTACTTCCAATGCGCGGCGATGCCCTCTTCGGCCAGCCGATGCATTTCCTCAGTTCGGATTTGTACTTCGCAGGCGCGCCCACCGGGTCCCATGACGGAAGTGTGCAGCGATTGATACAGGTTGGGGCGGGGAATCGCGATGAAATCCTTGATGCGGCCGGGGATGGGATGCCACTCATTGTGGATCACTCCAAGAGCTGCGTAACAGTTTTTTACCGAATCGGTAACGATGCGCAGCGCCAGCAAATCGTAGACCTGGTCGAGCCCGATCTTTTGCCGCTTCATCTTCTGGAAAATGGAGTAAGCTCGCTTCATGCGGCCTTCCACTCGGGCCGGAATGCCTTCGCGCGCCAGGTTCACTTCCACTTCGTGGCGCATCTTGTTCAGGAACTCTTCATTCTGCTGGCGCTGCGATTCGATTTCGCGAACCAGCTCGGCGGAAGCGTCCGGCTCCAGATACTGAAACGAAAGATCCTCCAGTTCGCCGCGGATTTTTCCCATTCCAAGCCGATGCGCGATGGGCGCGTAGATTTCGAGGGTCTCCTGAGCGATACGCTGCTGGCGGTCGCGGGGCAGGAATTGCAGGGTCCGCATGTTGTGCAGCCGGTCCGCCAGCTTCACGATGATGACGCGAATATCGTTCACCATCGCTAGCAGCATCTTGCGAACGCTCTCGGCTTGCCGTTCCTCACGCGAATACAGATGGAGCTTGCTGAGCTTGGTGACGCCGTCCACGCAACGCGCCACTTCCTCGCCGAAATCCTTACGGATCTGGTCCAGGCTGACGCGCGTGTCCTCCACGGTGTCGTGGAGCAGGCCGGTTTCCAGACACACCAGATCCATTTGCATGTCGGCCAGGATCAAAGTGACGTTCAGCGGGTGAACCATGTATGGCTCGCCCGACACACGGCGCTGGTCTTTGTGGGCCTCGGACGCCACCCGGTAAGCTTTTTCGAGCTGCGTGAAATCGTCCTTGGGCCGGAGCACACGGACTTTCTGATCGAGCTCGGAGTAAAGCTGCTCGACCGGGCTAGTGGGACCTACAACGTCTGTGGACACCTATATCTCCAGAGTACTTGGTTTCGCGGGATTGTCCAATTGTGGTCCGCAGCCGATGCCCTGTCCGGGCACTCCAAGGAGCGGTCCGCGCCCCACTTCGACACTACAGAAAATCATATTAGAGAGAAAAAACATATTCGGACGCAAAAATGACCGGGAGTTAAGAACTTCATTGACTCACGTCTCGGGATCTGATAAAAATCGAGCAAAGCCTACCGAACTCCCAGTTTGAGCAGGCACAGGGTAGAGGTTAAGTTTCGATCAACTCATTGGTTGACTTGTAAGGTTTGTGCTCTCTTCGCACGCCGAAGAGGGCGGGAAAGACGCTTTAGGGAGAAACATCATGGAAAACTTTGCTCGCTCCATTCGCTCGCAGTGTGCCTGGACGCTGTTGGCCGCTCTGGTTTTATTCAGCCTGCCTATCGCTGCGCAGGATGCTACCGGGAAAGTCGCAGGAAATATTACGGATGCCTCGGGTGCAGTCATCCCAGGCGCGTCTGTCACGGTTACACATCTCGAGACCAAGACCGCCAAGAGAACCGTCACCGACAAACAAGGTTTCTACCAGGTTCTGCAACTGCCGATCGGAAACTACGAAGTCAGCGCCGTAGCGACGGGCTTCGGCCAGTCGATCGTCCGGCCCGCGACGCCCCTCGAAATCAACCAAACCCTTCGTGTCGACATAACCTTGCAAGTGGGCACGACCAAGGACGTCGTTACCGTTGAAGGCCAGGCCAGCGGCATCGAGACACAGAACACCACTGTCGGCGGAACAGTTACTGGAGAAGCGATCTTCGAACTACCTCTCAATGGCCGCAACACGCTGGATCTGCTAGCCACCCAGCCGGGAGTCTCGCCGACCAACCCCGACTCCGGCGCCATGGGCAACTACAGCATTGGCGGCCAGCGCACCGATTCGGTGACCTATCTGCTGGACGGCGGTTTGAATAACGACCTGCTTTCGAACGGTGTCATCGTAAATCCGAACCCGGATGCAATCGCGGAATTCCGCGTCCTTGAAAGCACCTACGGCGCCGAATACGGCCGTAATGCCGGCGGAATCGTCAGCGTCGTAAGCAAGAGCGGGACCAATCAAGTACATGGTACGGCGTACGATTATGTGCGCAATACCGACTTTGACGCGAACGATTTTTTCTTAAACGAGCAAGGCCAGCCCAGGGGCGTCCTCAATCGCAATCAATATGGAGGCACATTAGGCGGCCCCATCGTAATTCCTCACATCGTTAACGGGCGCAACAAGCTGTTCTTCTTTTTCTCCTATCAAGGCCAGAGGCAAACCCAAGGGGAGTTAGACGGAGAGACGCAAACCTATACGCCCGCCGAGGCCGTCGGCAATTTCTCGCAAGCCGGCAGCAACGGCGGCCCCGACCAGAATGTGGTGAAATTCCTGTTGGCGAATCCGTATTACCAAGGGAACCCGGCTCTGGCCAGCCAGGGCATTATAGACCCGGCCAAAATAGATTCAGTCGCGAAGGCTTACTTTGCAAATGGTCTCATCCCCACTTCGCCCAGCGGCTTTCTCTTCCCATCGGCTCCGGCGCTCGCCAATACGAACGAGTACTTGGGTAAGCTCGATTGGTCGATCTCAAGCAACGACACCTTGTCCGCCACTTTCACCGCTCACGATCAAGAAACCACGAACCCCTTCGCCAACGCCAACGTAACCGGCTACACCTCCGCGGATTTCGGCCAAACTTATTCCGGAAGCATAGCTTACACGCACATCTTCACGCCCACTCTTCTGAACGAGGCGCGGATTACCGGCGTCCGCACCACTCCCAACCAGGGCACTCCGATCACTGCCTTGGACAAAGTCACTCCCGCGGACCTCGGAATCAATATCACACCGGATCTTGTCACCGGTCCACCGCTTCTTTCCTTCGGCGGCACTGGCCTCTCCATTGGCTTCGCCCCATTTGGCCCGACTACGTTCGCGAACACAGTCTACGCGTACTATGACAATCTTACGTGGACCAAAGGTCGCCACACTATGAAGTTCGGTATCTATTTCTCTCCATACCAGAACAACACACAGTACGACTTCTTCGGAAATGGACTTTTCTCGTTCTTTGGACCGTCGACTGTCGCTGGATCGGGAACAGATCTGGCCGACTTCCTTTTTGGATTGCCGGATAACTACTTCCAGGCCTCCAATGCGCTTAACGACCTTCGTACACACCAATACGCAGGTTACGCGCAAGACGAATTTCACGCCACCCGCCGGCTTACCGTTAACCTCGGCATCCGCTACGAATATGCTGAGCCGAAATACGACACTCAGGGAAGATCGTTCAGTTTCATACCGGGCGAACAGAGCCAGCGTTTCGTCAACGCGCCCACCGGCTTAGTTTTTCCAGGCGATCCCGGCGCGCCCAAGGGCGTAAACTTCCCCGATAAAAACGATTGGGCTCCGCGCTTCGGCTACGCCTGGGATGTCTTCGGTAACGCCAAGACGGCGATTCGCGGCGGGTTTGGGGTCTTCTACGACATCCTGAAAGGTGAGGACAACCTACAGTTCAATGGCGCTCCTCCATTTTACGCTGAGCCCAGCGTCTACTTCAATCCGTTGGCAGGTTCGGAGACTGCGCCCACCGGATATCTTTCCAACCCGTTCGGAACTAACAACACCAACACGCCCAGCGGATTCCCATCTACGCCTCCCGGCAAGAACGCGAGTTTTGCGCCGTTCGAGCCGATCGGCACCACGGGAGGCATCTACCTGGTGAATCCGCACCTGCGCACACCGTATGTCTACCAATACAACACCAATATTCAGCAGCAACTCCCCAGCGGCATGGTGCTCGAAGTTGGATACGTAGGCTATGATGCACACAAATTGACCTCGTTGGTGGATGTTAACCCATTTCCACTTGGCTCCAATACGCGTCTCTACAACACCAGTCCCGCTAACGCCGTGTTCTCAAATCTGCTTGAATTCTCGAATGTCGGAACGGCCACTTACAACTCGCTCCAGGTGAACCTCACCAAGCGTTACTCCAACAGTAAGATCGGAAATACGTTTTATACTTTCGCCTATACCTTGGGCCACGAACTCGACAACGTTTCGGGCTTCCGCAACCGGAACTCGGAGGTGCCTTATTACGATGAGCAGTATTTCCACGCCTCTGGCGATACCGATGTCCGTTCGGTGATCGCATTCTCCGGCGGCTGGGATCTTCCCTTCGATAGGCTCTGGGAGAGCGGTCCGAAAGTGCTGACCAGGGGATGGAGCCTATATCCGATTGTGACCTGGCACACCGGTTTCCCCCTGGATGTGTTTGCCGGACTGAATACCACCAATACCGATCCCGGACCTGCCGGAGACGGTGCCCCCGGTCTAGTCCGTGCCGATCAGGTGTTGCCTAATATCGCGACTTACAACCCTCGCACCCAGCAGACCGTCAACGGCAGCACTGGAAACTACTTCTTCAATCCAGCGGCGCTTTCCAACACCCAACTGCTGGCGCTGGACCAGATAGCCCAATCCAATGCCGCAGGATTGAACGGTGTGTACACGGAAGGCACACTGGGACGCAATGCCTTTCGTGGTCCTGGTCTGATCAACGCGGACATCGCTCTAGCCAAGCACTTCAAATTCTGGGAAAGGCTGGACGCTGAGCTTCGCATGGATGCATTCAACGTTTTCAACCATACGAATTTCGGTAATCCGAACACCAATATCTTCAGCCCTCTTTTCGGGCAGGTGTCCACGACACAGGGCCCTACCACCTCAAATCCCAGCGGTAGCGGCGGCCCTCGCGTGCTGCAGATCGCGCTGCATTTTCGCTTCTAGCCCTTTGTCTACACATTGTGAGTGTCCGCACTGCCGCGGACACTCGGCTGCAAGCGTTGGCCGGTTGATACAGCCTCCCGAGGCTAAGCACCTCATTGACTCCCGTCCCACGAATCTGGTAAAACACCAGAAAGCCTATCGGACTCCCGGTTGAGCAGGCACAGGATTAAGTAAACTCCTATCTGATTTCGTTGGTTGGTAAAGTTGGTTCCCTCTTCCTTTCGCGAAGAGGGTGGGAAAGAAGCTTTGGGGAGAAACATCATGGAAAACTTTGCTCGCTCCATTCGCTGGCAGTGTGCCTGGACGCTGCTGGCCGTTTTGGTTTTGTTCAGCCTGCCGATTGCGGCTCAGGACGCTACCGGCAAAATAGCAGGAAATATTACGGATGCGACGGGTGCGGTTATCCCAGGCGCGTCCGTCACGGTGACCAATCTCGAAACCAAGACCGCCAAAAAGACCACCGCGAACCAGCAAGGCTTCTACCAAGTGCTGCAACTGCCCATCGGAAACTATGAAGTGAGCGCCATCGCGACCGGCTTCGGGCAGTCGATTACACGGCCGGCCACGGCCCTCGAGATTAACCAGACTCTCCGCGTCGACATAACCTTGCAGGTGGGCACCACCAAGGATGTTGTTACCGTCGAAGGCCAGGCCAGCGGTGTCGAGACCCAGAACACCACCGTGGGCGGCACCGTCACCGGCGAAGCGATCTTCGAACTGCCTCTCAATGGGCGCAACACGCTCGACCTGCTCGCCACACAGCCGGGAGTGTCGGTAAGCAATCCCGACTCGGGCGCAGCAGGCAATTACAGCATTGGCGGTCAGCGTACCGATTCGGTGACGTATCTGCTGGACGGCGGTTTGAATAACGACCTGCTTTCCAACGGTGTCATCGTAAATCCGAACCCGGATGCGATCGCGGAATTTCGTGTTCTCGAAAGCACCTACGGCGCGGAATACGGCCGCAATGCGGGCGGAATTGTGAGCATTGTAAGTAAGAGCGGAACCAATCAACTCCACGGTACGGCGTACGATTACGTGCGCAACACCGACTTCGATGCGAACGACTTTTTCTCCAACGAGCAGAGCCAGCCCAGGGCAATCCTCAATCGCAACCAGTTTGGACTCACCCTCGGCGGCCCCATCGTAATTCCGCACATCGTGAACGGGCGGAACAAGCTGTTCTTCTTTTTCTCCTATCAGGGCCAGAGGCAAACACAAGTGCAGTTGAACGGATTATCGCAAACCTACACGCCCCTCGAGGCTGAAGGCAATTTTTCGCAAGCGTCCAACGGCGGCCCCGATCCGAACGTCGTGAAATTCCTGTTGGCGAATCCGTACTACCAAGGAAACCCGGCTCTGGCCAGCCAAGGCATTATAGACCCGAACAAAATAGATCCGGTGGCTCAGGCCTACTTTAAGAACGGGCTCATCCCCACTGCGCCCACAGGTTTTCTTTACCCGACGGCCTCCGCGCTGTCCAATGCGGACGAGTACCTGGGTAAACTCGACTGGTCGATTTCCCCGAATGACACCTTATCCGCCACTTTCACGGCTCACGATCAGGAAACCACCAGCCCGTTCGGTAACGCCAGCGTAACCGGCTACACCGCCGCGAATTTCGGCCAAACCTATTCCGGCAGCATTAATTACACGCACATCTTCACGCCCACTCTTCTGAACGAGTTTCGGATCACCGCCGTCCGCACTACTCCGAACCAGGACACCCCGATCACTGCACTCGACAAAGTCACTCCCGCGGACCTCGGAATCAATATCACCCCGGACCTTGTGAGTGGTCCGCCCATCCTTTATTTCTACGGCACTGGCCTCAATATCGGCTTCAGCGGAGGCGGCCCTACGACGTTCGCGAACACCGTTTACGCTTACTATGACAATCTTACGTGGACCAAGGGCCGGCACACCATGAAGTTCGGTTTCTTCTTCTCTCCATATCAGGACAACACGCAGTACGACTTCTACGGGAACGGCAGTTATTCAATGTATGGAGGGTCGACCTTCACAGGATCGGGAACCGATTTGGCCGACTTTCTTTTCGGCTTGCCGGATAATTACTATCAGGCCTCCAATGCCTACAACGACATCCGGACGCACCAATACTCGGGCTACGCGCAAGACGATTTTCACGTCACCCGCCGGCTGACTCTCAACCTGGGTATCCGCTACGAATATTCCGAGCCGAAATACGACACCCAAGGCAGATCGTTCACTTTCGTTCCGGGGGCGCAAAGCCAGCGTTTCGTGAACGCGCCCGCCGGCTTGCTCTATCCAGGCGATCCCGGTGCGCCCAAGGGCCTAAACTTCCCCGACAAGAACGATTGGGCGCCGCGCTTCGGTTACGCCTGGGATGTGTTCGGTAACGCCAAGACCGCCATTCGCGGTGGTTTTGGGGTTTTCTACGACATCCTCAAGGGCGAAGACAACCTCCAATTCAATGGCTCCCCTCCTTATTACGCCGAGCCAAACCTCTACTTCAACCCATTGACCGGTTCGGAGACGAGCCCCACGGGGTATCTTTCGAACCCCTTCGGCACCAACAACACCAATACTCCCAGCGGATTCCCATCCACGCCTCCCAGCAAGACCGTGAGTTTTGCGCAGTTCGAGCCCATCGGTAGCACCGGCGCTATCTTCCTGGTGAATCCGCATCTCCGTACCCCGTACGTGTTCCAGTACAACACCAATATTCAGCAGCAACTGCCGAGCGGCATGGTGCTTGAAGTTGGTTACGTCGGTTATTCCGCACACAAATTGACCGCGTTGGTGGACATCAATCCGTTTCCTCTTGGCTCCAACACACGTCTCTACGATTCCAGTCCTGCTAACGCCGTTTTCTCGAATCTGCAGGAATTCTCGAATGTCACAACGGCGAGCTATAACTCTCTCCAAGTGAGCCTCACGAAGCGTTACTCCAACAGCAAATTAGGGAACACCTTTTATACCTTCGCCTATACCTGGGGGCACGAACTAGACAACGTATCGGGCTTCCGCCAGCGGAACTACGCGGTGCCCTATTACGATGAGCAGTATTTCCGCTCTTCCGGCGATACGGATGTCCGATCAGTGATCGCATTCTCGGGTGGATGGGATCTTCCCTTCGACCGCGCCTGGGAAAGTGGTCCAAAGCTGCTGACCAGAGGATGGAGCCTGTACCCGATTGTGACTTGGCGCACCGGGTTCGCGCTGGATGTGGGCTCGGGACTGAACACCACTGATACCGATCCTGGCCCGGCCGGAGACGGCGCTGCCGGTCTGGTCCGCGCCGATCTGGTGTTGCCGAATGTCGCGACTTATAATCCCCGCCCCGAGCAGACTATCAACGGCAACTCGGGGAATTTCTATTTCAATCCCGCGGCCTTCTCCAATACGCGGCTCCTAGCGCTGGATCAGATTGCCTCGACGAATGCCGCCGGATTGAACGGTGTGTATACGGAAGGTACGCTGGGACGCAATGCTTTTCGTGGCCCAGGCTTGATCAACACCGACCTCGCGCTCGCCAAGCATATCAAGTTGTTCTCCGAGAAGCTGGACGCGGAGCTTCGTCTGGATGCATTCAATGTTTTCAACCATACGAATTTCGGAAATCCGAACACGAACATCTTTAGCTCTCTGTTTGGACAAGTGACCACAACGCAAGGTCCTCGGGTGCTGCAGATCGCGCTGCATTTTCGCTTTTAGTACTTTTCTTGTAGCGAATGCCAGGGGCGGGCCCGCGCGGCTTGCCCCTTTTTGTTTGCGCTCCGCGTAGCGCAAGCCTCCGGCTTGCTCCGGGACAAGCCGGAGGCATGTCCTACAATTGAGTAAGATGACAGGCAACGAGATCCGCCAGAAGTTTCTGGATTACTTCGCGTCAAACGGGCACCGCATTGTCCGTAGTTCGTCGCTGGTACCCGCCAACGATCCTACTCTGCTGTTCACCAACGCGGGGATGAATCAGTTCAAGGACGTCTTCACTGGCCTTGAGAAGCGCGATTATTCGCGCGCTACAACTTCGCAGAAATGCGTGCGTGCGGGTGGCAAGCACAACGATCTGGATAACGTCGGCTACACGCGCCGGCATCATACATTTTTCGAGATGCTGGGCAATTTTTCCTTCGGCGACTACTTCAAGAAGGAGGCTATTGCGTTCGCCTGGGAGCTGATAACCAAGGAGTTCGGGCTCCCGAAGGACAGGCTGTACGTCACTGTTTTTCGCGAGGATGACGATGCCGAGCGGCTGTGGCAGGAAGTGGCTGGCGTTCCGATTTCCCGCATTTTTCGCTGCGGCGAGAAGGATAATTTTTGGCAGATGGGCGATACCGGGCCGTGCGGCCCGTGCTCGGAAATCCATTACGATTTTGGGCCGGAGGCTGGTCCTGGCGAGTTTCCGGACGATCCCGGTGAGCGTTATGTCGAGTTGTGGAACCTGGTGTTCATGCAGTTCGACCGGTCGGCCGATGGGAAGATGACTCCGCTGCCCCGGCCATCCATCGATACCGGCATGGGCCTGGAGCGCATGGCCTGCGTGTTGCAAGGCAAGCTATCGAATTACGAGACGGATTTGCTACGGCCCATCATCGATCGTGCGGCCGAGCTCTGCGAAGTTACTTACGGCGAAAACGATCGCACCGATGTCGCGCTGCGCATCAATGCGGATCACAGCCGCGCCACCGCGTTCCTAATTCACGATGGCGTTCTGCCATCCAACGAAGGACGCGGCTATGTGTTGCGTAAAATTATGCGCCGGGCCATCCGGAATGCCCGCATGATCGGCCGTCAGGAGCCATACCTCTATCAGCTCACCGGCTTTGTTGCCGAGCTGATGCAGCCCGGTTATCCGGAGATGATGGAGAGCATCCAGCGGGTGGCGCGTGTGGTGAAGGAAGAAGAACATCGCTACGCGACAACGTTCCAGGTTGCGGAGAAGATGTTTCAAGCCGAAGCCAAAAAGGGCGGGGTTATTCCGGGCGACGTGTCGTTCAAGTTGTACGATACTTTCGGCCTCGCGCTGGATGAGCAGGAAGACATGGCGCGGCAATATGGGACCAGCTTGGATATCGAAGGCTTCAATACCGAGATGGAAAAGCAGCGCACCCGTGCTCGCGCAAGCTGGAAGGGCGCCGACAAAACTCACGTCAATCCGGTTTATCAAACGCTGCCGAAGACCGAGTTTGTCGGTCGAGAAACGCTGGAATCTGAGGCGAAAGTATTGGCGGTGCTGGATGACGGAATCGTTCTGGATCGCACGCCTTTTTACGCTGAAGCAGGCGGGCAGGTGGGCGATAGCGGTGCACTCACTTCGAAGGAAACTGGAGCCACCGTCCACGTGGATGGCGCGTTTTCCGGCGCGCCAGGGATAACGGTTCATAAATCGAGCACGCCCGGCGGATTGAAGCCAGGCGATTCCGTGATCGCCAAAGTGGATGAGGACTTGCGCCACGCCACCATGCGGAATCATACGGCCACGCACCTGCTGCACGCGGCTCTACGCAAGGTATTGGGGACGCACGTGAAGCAGGCCGGGAGCGTCGTGGATCCTGGACGGCTTCGCTTCGATTTTACGCACTACGCCCATACTGATCCCGAAGAGCTGGCTGAAATCCAGAAGCTGGTGAATCGGGAAATATTGGAAAATATCGAAGTCAACACCAACATAATGGATCTCGACCAGGCGTTGAATACCGGCGCTATGGCGTTATTCGGCGAAAAATACGGCGATAAAGTCCGAGTGGTTTCGGTTCCTGGTTTTAGCCAGGAGTTGTGTGGCGGCACGCACGTCCATCGCACCGGCGATATCGGGCTGTGCGTGATTACCTACGAAGGCAGCATCTCGTCTGGAGTGCGGCGAATCGAGGCCATCACGGGCGAAAAGGTGGTTGAGAAACTTAAGGAGACTGAGCAAACATCCGGACAGGCGCAGGGAAAGCTTCTTGAAGAAAAGCGAGCGCTCGAAAAGCGCGTGGAGCAGATGAAAGAGATGCTGGCGCACGCGAAGGTGTCGGAGCTTGAAAATCAGGCCAAGGATGTGAAGGGTGTCAAGGTGCTGGCTACCCAGGTTCCCGGCATGGATCGCGAACAATTGCGCACGCTGGTGGATTCGCTGCGCAACAAATTGAAGAGCGCGGTAGTGGTGCTGGCGTCCTCCGAGAATTCGAATGTATCCATCGTTACCGGTGTCACCAAGGATCTGACATCCAAGGTGCACGCCGGCAAGCTGGCTGGTGCGGTGGCGCAAGCTGTCGGTGGAAAGGGTGGTGGGCGTCCGGATATGGCGGAGGCGGGCGGCAAGGATCCTTCCGGACTGGGGCGCGCACTCGAAGCGGTTTACGGCAGCGTGCAGTACAGTGCTGCTCGAAAAGGGTTGTGTTGTGAATTCCATCTACAACTACCCTACGCACATGGTTTTTTTTACGACGCCCGAACTGCTCGAAATTGGCAACCTTCCCATGACGTCCCTCAGCGAGAAGCCGGGACGCACCGAGGCGCTGAAGTATTATCGCCGCGTGGCAGAGCATTATGAGCTGAATATCCATCAATATGAGCGGGTGACGAGTATAAGTGGCGATGACGGCGATTTCGAGGTGCGCACCAGCAAGGCCGAATACCGCGCGCGCAAGATCGTGCTGGCCACCGGCTATTACGATCTTCCCAACATGCTGAATGTTCCGGGCGAAGATCTCGACAAGGTAGTTCATTATTATAAGGAGCCGCATCCATATTACAACCACGATGTGATTGTGGTGGGCGCTAAGAATTCGGCGGCCATCGCGGCGCTGGAACTCTTTTGGACCGGTGCGCGAGTCACCATGGTCCACCGCGGCAGCTGGGTTTCCGACCGCATCAAATACTGGATCAAGCCCAATATCGAGAATCGCATCAAGAATGGCGAGATTCTGGCCTACTTCAATTCGCGCGTCGTTGAAATCCATCCCAAGAGCGTGGTGATAGAAACGGCTGAGGGACCGGTGACGTTGAAAAACGACTTCGTTTTCGCGCTTACCGGCTATCGTCCGGACCTGGATTTTCTGGCCTCGCTCGGAATTCGCTTGGAACCACATACCGAGCGGCCGCGGACCAATCCGGACACGCTTGAGAGCGATCGGCCCGGCATCTTTCTCGCGGGGGTGATTGTGGCTGGGATGCACACCAACGAGATTTTCATCGAGAACGGACGCTTCCACGGGAAAAAGATCGCGGAAGCGATCGCGCAGTCACTCGTCCGCGACATAGATGTGGGGAGCATATCGAACGTTTGAGTGCCGAGCCACGACCGGAAGGGAGTGCTACCCCGATGGCCGATAGGTCTGAGTTCGTGGTATCGCTCCCTACCGGTCGCGGCTCAGAATGGGCGCTCTGATATCATCGAGCACATGATTTGTTCTCGAAGGGATTTGGCGAAGCTGGCGCTGGGTGCGCCGCTGGCCGCGTTCGGAAAGTCCAAAATCAATTCCAAGATCGATGGCGTCATGATCGGATCGCAGACTTACAGCTTTCGCGATCTACCCAACCTGGACACTCGCATCGACGGCATGAAACAGATCGGCCTGGGGTACGCGGAATTGACCGTGAGCGATATCGCGCCCAAGGATCGAGAACAGTTGAAGGCCTGGCGCGCGAATCCGCCGGTGGACGGGATCCGCGCGGTGCGCAAGAAATTCGACGATGCCGGCATTGAGATTTACTCCTACAACGACAGTTTCCGCGACGATTTCACCGATGATGAGATCGACCATGGCTTCCAAGTTGCCCGGTTGCTGGGTGTCACGCGCATCACGGCGTCTTCGAACGTCACCGTCTCAGAGCGAGTGGATAAATACGCGCAGCGCTACAAAATCGTGGTGGGCTTTCACAACCACGACAGCATGAAAAAGAACGAATTCTCAACTCCGGACGATTGGAAGACGGCCATGGCCGGCCGATCGAAGTATATCGGCATCAATCTGGACATCGGCCACTTTACCGCCGCGAACTTCGACCCGGTCAGCTTCATCGAAGAGCATCACGCGAGCATCGTGACGCTGCATATCAAGGATCGCAAGAAGAATCACGGCCCCAACATGCCGTTTGGCGAAGGCGACACCGACATCAAGGGAGTGCTGCAGTTGTTGAAGAACAAGAAATATCCGATCCCAGCGATGATCGAATACGAATACGGCAAGCCAGGCATGGACACAGTCGCAGAAGTCAAAAAGTGTTTCGAGTTCTGCAAAGCGGCTTTGGCCTGAAGGCCGGCGCCGCGTTCTTCGGTTCTTCAGTTCTTCGGTTCCTAGCCCTCAATTCTGGATTGAACGAGCGGGCGGTTCACCGAACCGAAGAACCGAATAACTGAATAACCGAACAACCATGCTGGCTTAGGCCAGCATGGCCGCTAGTTCGTCGATCCGCCGTCTTTGAACCCTCGGCGCGGGATTGCCGCATACGCAGGAGTTGTGATCCATGTGCGCATCGCTGTAATCGCCCATCACGTGTAATCCGGCATGTGCCTCGCACTCCATGGCTAGCAGCTCATTGCCTGGGCCAAGGCGCTGTTCAAAGACCGGGACGCCGAAGGCGTCCCAGAACAGGTCTCTATCATCATCGGAGAGACCTGCCTGGCCGCCGTAGGTGAACGTCACCACGGCATGACCGAGTTCCAGGCCGCGCTTGGTGAGACCTCGCAGTTGCTCAGTCGTGCCTGCGATCGAGGAAGGATTGAAGCGTGCTGCCTCTTCGGTCCAGCCGGCCGGAAAAACCCTGACCAGCTTGGTTTCCTGAAAACCCGGCGCCAGAATAGCCGTGCGCGGAGTAGGTTGCATAGGATGTATGAATGGTGCGCCCGATTCCCGGCGCCGGATTTTTAGAGTCATGGCACTTCCGACAAGAATGTGCGGAGCGCGCGCGGTTCGTCTCAGGAAAATAGAAGTTGCAAATTGTCGTGCAGAATGGAACACGCAATTTCGCCCGTGATGCCAATTTCGTAGAGCGCTTTGGTCTGCGCGTCGAACACCGCTGCGTTCCAGCCGCGCGGAAAAAACGATGAATCGCTGCCAAAAAGCAGACGTTTCGGCCCCACTACATCCAGCGCGCGGCGAAAAACCGTTCGCAGATCGAGATGCGCTTCTTCATACCGCATCCAGCTATTGCTGCTGGAAGTATCCATGTATACGTTGGGGCATAGATCGCATAGCATGAGCGCCTCACGGAAATAGCCCGCTCCAAAATGCGGGACGATGAAACGGATTTGCGGATAACGCAGCGCCACCGCGTGCAGATCGATCGGGTTCGAAAACCGCATGTCAAATAAAGATGGCAAGCCGAGTTTTCTCCGCACACCTACACTCAGCACGCCACAATGTACGAAGGCGACAGTGCCAGCCTTGGCGCCGGCCAGATCCAGAAGTTTTCGGGCTCGCTCATCCTGGATGGAATAGCAATGCATAGCCGGAAAAAAGCAGAGACCGCGGATGTGGCCGCTGGACAACGCGCTCTCCACTTGCGCAACCGCGTCCGGCGCCGTCGGATTCACCATCATGTACCCGCAGAAACGATCGGGGAACTTTTCTACGGCTGCTATCACTGAATCTTGATCGCCTGGCACACTCGCAATCAGCACTGCTTTCGAAATGCCATGCCGATCCAGTTCCCGGACCCACGCGGTGGCCAATTGCACGGGATCTTCGGCGGGCATTTGCCAGCCCAGCAGAGGCTCTAGCCCGGTCACCGGCGTTTTCCTCTGATCCGCCAGCGCCGAGAAAAAGTGGTGCGAGAAAAAGTGGATGTGCGCGTCCGAGATGGGCAGCGCGCCCCAGGGAGTTTCCATTAAGGCGCGG
>JBEKJJ010000026.1:0-46562 GCA_050011295.1 Bryobacteraceae bacterium | reverse complement strand
TACGCGCACGATGTGAAGGCTATGGCCGCGGCCGATCCGAACGCGGGCCTGATCTATCTCTGCAACCCGAACAATCCCACAGGATCCCTGACTTCGCGTGAGGACATGGAATGGCTGCTCGCAAATAAACCTGCCGGCAGCATCCTCATGGTGGATGAAGCTTACATCCACATCGCCGATGGCGCTACCTCCATGGTGGACATGGTCGCGAAAGACAAAGAGATCATCGTTCTGCGCACCTTCTCGAAGCTCTACGGCATGGCGGGGTTGCGCGCGGGCGCCGCGATAGGCCGTCCCGATCTGCTCGACAAGATCATGCCCTATAGCGCGGGCGCGTTGCCCGTGACGGCCATGGTCGGTGCAACCACCAGCCTCAAAGTGAAGACGCTTGTGGCGGAGCGCCGCAAGATCATCAAGGATATCCGCGAAGACACGCTCGCGTTCCTCGACAAGAACCATTTCCACTATGTACCGTCGGTGAGCAACAAATTCATGGTGGACGTGAAGCGTCCCGGCCGCGAGGTGATCGATCTCATGGCCAAGGAGAACGTCTACATCGGACGCGTCTGGCCGTCCTGGCCCACCTATGTTCGAGTCACGGTGGGCTCGCGCGAAGACATGGCCAAATTCAAGACCGCATTCTTGAAGGTAATGGCATAGCCCGTATCGCACGCACTCGTGCGTGCAGCGTTCGCGCTCGTGTGAACGCCAACGGCAGTACATGAATCCAGTACGACACCCGTATACTGCGCGTGTATTTCTGGGCGACTGTTTCGGTGGAATCATCGCAGCCCTGATTGCGATTCCCTACGGTCTCGCAATGGCCTCGCTGATGGGCCTGCCGCCGGTCCTCGGGATATTCACCAGCATCCTCACGGCGCCTGTCACCGCGCTGCTCGGCCGTAATCCGGTATTGATCGGGGGGACCGCCAGCGCTACGGTGCCCTTCATCGCTCTTGCAGTCCGCGAGCAGGGTATCGCCGGCGCCGCAAAAATTTGTATCGCGGCCGCCCTCTTCCTGCTGCTATTCTCAGCCCTGCGGCTCGGCCGCTACATCCAAAAAGTTCCCCAAGCTGTGGTCACCGGATTTTCCTGCGGCATCGGCGGCCTGATGGTGATCTCGCAGCTCGATACCATCCTTGGAGTCGGTTCGCCATGGACCCGATCGGCCGGCGCACCGCTGACGCAGTTGTTTCGAGTACTGGGCCGCGTGAGTGGTGTCCAAGCTGCTCCACTCGTCCTCGGCGTGCTGGTAATCGGCGCTGCCATGCTCTCCGCCCGGTGGTCCGCGCGTCTGCCTGCCCCACTCATCGGTGTCGGGGTCGCGGTGTTAGCGGCGAATCTCTTCGGATTGCACGAAAAGCAGGTGGGGGCTCTACCGCTGGCCCTGCCCGCTTTCGCCGGATTCTCCTGGCAGCGCTCGGACTTCACCACTCTGCTTCCCTCCGCGCTCGGCTTGGCATTTGTCAGCGCCGTGAATATTCTGATTACATCGCGCGTGGTAGAGCACTTCCGAGGCTGGCATCGGCACGCGCGCAAAACAGATGCCGATCGGGAGCTAAGTGCGTACGGACTCGCCAATATTTGCGGCGGCCTGTTTGGAGCTCCCATGAGCGTTGGAATTCCGGCGCGCAGCCTGGCCAGCGTTCGCTGCGGCGCCACCACGCGCGTATCCAACATTCTGCACGCCGTATTCTTAATCGCTTTCCTAGAGATGGGATCCAAATTCGTAGCACAGATCCCCATTCCAGCCCTGGCCGGGGTCACCGCCTGGATGGGAATCTGCCTGCTCGAGTGGAGCACCTGGCGCCGTTTGCCCAAAATGCGCCGCCTGGACGCCGCCGCTTTCCTCGCCACCGCGTTCGCCGTTTTGGTCACCAATGCCGTTGCTGCGGTCGCCATCGGCTGTTCGCTTTTCGTTTTGCATCATCTCTACTACAAATTCAAGTCGTCCGGAGCCATCCCAACTCTGCACACATCGCCAGGTGTAGAGTCCACCGAATAGTGCGCCAGGCGGGGCTTCGGCGGACCACCTCTCGCGGGTGGTAAAAAAGTTTAATCAAAAAACACTTGAAGCGCGTTCCCGGCGCATGTTATGTTAACCCAAGTCCACAACTCTATCGAAAGGAGGCAGCCTGTTGAACGCAATCACTAACGCTGATCGAATGCGACTGCGCGACGACGTCGCGACGCGAACTGGCTGGCCTCCGGTAAGCTTCCCAGTCCTTTAGTTCCCATTCCAGCTAGCAGTTTTTTCGCGGTGCGACACTCGAGCACCAGTCGCATTGCTTGATTCTCACTTCAACTCTCAATCAGGAAAGGTATATGAAAAACTTCAAAGTATTTCAAGGTACCCGATCAGTGGATGCCCCGCGCCTGTGCGACTCTTGCTCGAACGGCGTAGTTCTGCGAGGCCCGGCCGACAGCGAGGAATACGTGTATTGCTCGTTGGTGGAAAAGCCCATCGGGATACGCGTCACGGAATGCAATCGTTATAGCGATCGCTCGCACGCCCCGTTGTGGGCCATGAAGGAGATCGCCTGGGTGCTGCAAGTGGATTCCAAGCGCCAGAAGATCGGCTTCATGAGCGCCAAGGAATGGCAGCGGCTGAACGAGGACGACAGTGTGGTTCCGAGCCATCTCGGATAATTCGGAATCATCGACCAGAAACCAATGTGCGGGTCGGAAGCGGCCACTAATTTATCCGCACCAATATTTTATACGGGGAAACTTATGCTCGACTTACAACAACACACCACGCCGATTGCTCACGGGCCGCGCCAGTCCGTGGATATCTGGATGCGCCTGACGCGTTTCCTCATGCTCGGAAGCGAAGATGGAACGTACTACGTTCGGCCGCGCGCTCTCACCCTGGAGAATGCAACCGCAGTGGTGGCGTGTCTGAAGACGGATGGCCTCCGCGTGGTGCGAACCCTGGTTGAAATCTCCACCGCCGGACGCGCTCCGAAAAATGCCCCAGCGCTGTTCGAGCTGGCCCTGGCCGCAAGCCCGAATTTTGCGGACGCCGAAACCGTCCGAGCCGCACTCAGCGCACTGCCGCAAGTTGCGCGCACAGGATCGGACCTGTGCATCTTCGCCGCGTTTGTCGAGAACCTGCGCGGATGGGGCCGCGCTCTGCGATCCGCGGTAGCCGACTGGTACCTGAGCAAACCAGCGTCAGAGCTGGCCTACCAGATGCTCACGCACCCACACGGCAATGGATGGTCGCATCGAGACCTACTGCGGCTAGCGCATCCGAAAGCCGCTACGCCTGCCCACAACGCTCTGTTCCAATGGGCCGTGGATGGCGAGCTTGGCCACTTGGCAAGCCCGGAGATTCTTTCCGGCGACCTGCGCCAGATCCGCGCTTTCGAGCAGGCCAAGAAGTCGTCCAACGAAAACGAGATCATCCTCCTCATTGAGGAAAATCGCTTGAACCATGAGCTGGTTCCATCCGAATGGAAGACCTCCGCGCGAGTATGGGAAGCTTTGCTCCCATCTATGCCAAATGTGGATCTCGTGCGCCATCTCGGGAAACTGACGGAAGTTGGTTTGATTCAGCCCCAGAGTCCAGCCACGGCATTGGTGGTTGCGCGCCTGATCGATCGCAAACGAATCGCAAACTCCCGCATTCACCCCATCGCGCTATTGGATGTTCAACAAGCTTACAAGCAGCTACCGCGAGCGGTAACGAGCGTGATCGACGCGTTGGATGAAGCGTTCCACCTGGCGTTCGAGAATGTCGAG
The DNA here is from genome assembly GCA_050011295.1 of Bryobacteraceae bacterium. Lineage (GTDB taxonomy): Bacteria > Acidobacteriota > Terriglobia > Bryobacterales > Bryobacteraceae > Palsa-89. The sequence continues at coordinate 42,815 of JBEKJJ010000026.1, read as the reverse complement.
CCCATCGGAAAACGCGTACATCTAGTGCGGGACTCGAGTAGCGCTTACGCAACGGTAACGGACGCGCTCGCTATGCTGTTTGAAAAGAAAACGTCGAACTCAGTGGATGCGTTTGTGATCATCACCGACAACAAGCCTCCAACCGAGGCATTGGAACGAAAGGGCGCCAAGTTGGTAGTGATCGCGCTGGCCGCCACTGATTGCAGCATCTCTGATCCGGACGACGCCGGTCAGTTGGGCATCGCAGGGTTCGACGCAACTGTCCCCCAGGTTGTGGCGGAGTTCATTGACGGCTGGCGCTTGGGGTAATGGGAAAGGGCTTTATCAATCAAAGACCTAGGCTGGCACAGCAACGATGGAATGCTGTGAACTATTCGCTCAATTACTTTGTTGCTGGCCTTATCATCTAAGACGGCACCCACTTGAACCAGCAACGGCGTATCGGCAACGGACTGGGGCAGCCCATTCAGCACTTCACGAGTGGTCACCACTGGGATGATCCGCTTTTCCAGAACCCACGCTCCACCCAGTTGCTCCAGCACGTCACTCGACTTTACGGAGTGCGGAGTTAGGAGGATGACGACCAGATCGGCGCGTTGAAGCTTCTGTTTCACGCTGGCAAGAGAGTTTGATTTCGCGTGAATGTCCTCGGCCAGTGTGGCCTGGACGTGCAACTGCTGGAAGATTTCGTTACGAAGATGACGAGCGTCTTCCACGTCCGCGGCCGCGTGGATCAAGTAAATCTGAACACCCTCTCTATTTCTTGTTGTTCCGTTTCTTGCCATATCTACACCGTTTCGCCCGATCCATTAACTCCGACAGGTACTTGTCAAACTCGTTCAGGTCGATTGCCTTGAAGGGAATCAACAGGTCGGGGAGTTCCTTCACTTCTATCTTATCAAGGACCCCTACTATGATCGGCTTGTTCCTACGGAAGTAAACTCCCCCAGTTCGAACTTCACCTAATCGCTGGCAAGCGAGTACCTGCTAAGAAGAACAAGGAATTCGTTGCAAGCCCGCAGACGCTGCCCGATCGATTCGGGAATTGACCTTCCGGCCTGAATGTCCCGTTCATCAAGAAAGACTCGAACGCCGAACCGCTTGCATCGTTGCTCAATGAGGCTCATCATCTGCCTCGCAACCCACCGATCCTTCGTCGAGTGGCTGAGGAATACGACGTATTCTCTGCGGCGCCATTTCGAAGCCGGATCCTTTTGCTTCATCTGCCTTCTATTGTCGTACTTACTTCCGCGCGGCGATCCAATGAGTGACTGTCGGAGGGCCACCAGGCAGATGAAACGCCCAGGCTTTGCTCTCCACTTCGCGATCCGCCACTGTAGCGCGCGAGTGCTGGCGCAGGTGTTCGGCCCAGCTTTCCACCACGAAAGTTTCCAGATACCGGCCCGGCGTGGTGGCATCCTCGTACAAGCTCCAACGGATGGCCCCATCTCTACGCCGGATTCTCCTCAGACCTTGCATGATGTGTGAGAAATCCTGACCGTGCGTTGGATCGATCAAATACTCCACAGTCACCAGCACCGGCCCGTGCTCGGGATGCCTTTCCACCAGCAACGGAGGCTCCGGCCAGTGATTCGAATACGTGGTATCGGCATCGCGCGGCGCGGCGAGTTTGAGGCGCGAGGTTCCAGCCGCGGCCGCGAGCAACGCGATGCCAGCTACGAGTAGCGTGGTTCGCAGCCCAAAGTGCGTAGCGATCTCGCCCCAAATCACGCTGCCCACCGCCATCGCGCCTTGGAAGACCAGCAAATAAACACCTAAGCCGCGCGCACGCACCCAAGCCGGCAGCGAGGTTTGCGCAGCGGTGTTGAGCGTCGAATTCACCGCCATCCACGCCATGCCCGCGGCCAGCAGCGCCAGAGCAACCGCGCCGAAGCTTGTCAGATACGCCATCGCGATATTCACCAGGCCGAACACCGCCACCGATAGAGTGGCGATCCTGTTCAACGAAAACAATTGCCGCAACCGCCCGATCATCAGCGCTCCCAGAATGGAGCCCACGCCCAAGCAACCCAGCAACAGTCCGAAGCCGCTACTCTGGCTGTGCAGCTCCACCTTGGCCACCAAAGGCAGAATGGACCACAGTGCGCTAGCCGAAATCACAAACGAACCGCAGCGGAACAAAACAGCGTGCATCGGCGGAGCGAAGCGGATGTATCGCATCCCGGCATAGATGGCCGTGCCGACGCTCTCAGGCGAACTGGGCGAGTGCTCCGGCTTGCGCCGCCACAGATACAGCACGATCATCACGCCCACAAACGAGACGGCATTCAGGATGAATGCCCCACCGGCGCCAGCCGCGAAAACCACCAGCCCGCCCAGTGCCGGACCGATGGAACGCGCCACATTAAAACCCATGGAGTTGAGCGCGATCGCCGCCGGCAATTCTTTCTTCGGAACCAGCTCCGGCATAATGGCTTGCCAGGCGGGACCGTTCATGGTGGCGCCCAGGCCCAGCGCGAAAGTCAACGCCAGCAGCGTCCCGGGCCCAGTTGCTCCGCTGAGCGTCAGAATTCCAAGGGCCAGCGCAGCCCCAAGCATCCAGCCTTGCGTGATCAACAACAGCTTTCGCCGATCCACAATATCGGCAACAGCGCCGGCCGGAATTCCGAGCAAAAACACGGGAAGATTAGTCGCCGTTTGAACCAGCGCAACCAACAACGCGGATGGCGCGAGCGTAGCCATCATCCAAGCCGCGCCGACATTCTGCATCCAGGTCCCGATGTTGGACGCGATAGAAGCGATCCACAGCCAGCGGAACGCGGTGTAGGCGAGCGGCGTCCACGGACTGCGCGAGGATGATTCTGCCCGTGCCAATTTTCATTCTAGGTGTTGCTGTCACCCGCTCGCGGTAACAGATGCTTCTGGATCTTGCCGAGCGCGTTGCGCGGCAGCTTTTCCACCACAATGAAGGAGCGCGGAATTTTGAAGGACGCCAGCTTTTCCCGGCACCGTGCTTCGAGATCGCTGACATCCACAGGTTGACCGGTCGTAACGATGAAAGCCACCGGCACTTCACCACGCACGCGGTCGGGCGCCGCAGCCACGGCTGCTTCGGTAATGCCGTCCTGCTCCTCCAGAAATTCTTCAATCTCCCGCGGATATATATTGAAACCTCCCGAAATGATCAAGTCGCTCTTACGTCCGCAGAGCGTGTAATAGCCGTCGGAAGAGCGAACGGCCAGATCACCGGTGCGAAAGTATCCATCCAGGAACGCGGCTTGAGTGGCTTCTTCACGCCGCCAATACCCGGCAAAAATATTCGCGCCCTTCAGAAACAGCTCACCAATTTCACCATCAGCAACCTCGCGTCCTTCTCTATCCAGCAATCGGACCGAGACGCCAGCGAGCGGCAACCCGATGCTTCCCGGCCGGCGCTCGCCGCTATACGGATTGCTGATGTTCATGAGCGTTTCGCTCATGCCGTAGCGCTCCAGAATGGTGTGGCCGAACTTCGCGCGGAACTCTTCGAATATCTGTGGCGACAACGCCGCGGAGCCAGACACAAAAAGCCGCATCGACGCCCCAATCCGGCTGGCCTGTTCCGCGGGAATATCCAGCATCCGGACATACATCGCTGGCACGCCGAAGAACAGCGTCGGCGCAAAGTCGAGAAACTCTTGGGCGATCTTCTGATGATCGAAACGTTCCAACAAACGCATCCGGCAACCGCTGGCAAGCCAGCAATGCAGCCCGTTGCCGAGCCCATGCACATGGAAGAGCGGCAACGCAAGCAGCAGCCGGTCCGCGCTCGAGATTTGCCAGGCGTCCAGGAGCGTGCGAGCGTTAGCCGCAAAATTGTTGTGCGTGAGCACCGCACCTTTGGAAGCACCCGTGGTCCCGGATGTGTAGATAATCCCCGCGGGCGTATCGCCTCCGAGCGCGGCCTCAGGACGCCGGTTCGGGAAAGTGGCGGCCGCTTCCGCCAGTTCGCCGGTCGACAATCCGGAGTCGAGCCCAACCACGGCAGCCGGCGCAGCGTCGCTGAGAATATGCGAAATCTCGCGATCGCGATAGAGGATATTGATCGGCACGAAAATCAAACCCAGCTTGACCGACGCCAGGTAAAGATCGATCATCTCGACGCAATTAGCCAGGTAAACACACAACCGATCTCCCGCCTTCAGCCCACGCGCCAGCAACAACTGCGCCAGCCGATTGCTGCGCCCCTCGAGATCGCCGAAAGTGTAAGTATCGCCCTGGAATTCAAGCGCAACATCGTCGCGGCGGCCAACCAGCGAAGGGTCAAACAGTTCGAGGAGAGTCATGCCAACTTGTAATTGTATTTTGAAATCCCGATACAGCGTCGGACGCGCGAGTGTTCATCTTACGCCCGAACTGGAAGAGCTCGTTCAGAAGAAGGTGAAGACGGGCCGGTACAGCTCTGCCAGCGAGGTGGTGCGGGAGGCGCTTCGACTGCTCGCAGAATATGACGATGTTCGCGCCACACAGTTCGGCGAGCTGCGGAGTCGAATTGATGCCGGACTGGCGTCGCTCGATCGAGGCGAAGGCGTGGATGGCGAACTATTCATGGGAAGGCTCGTTTCCGGTCTTAGCCCCAAGCCCGCCCGCCGCAAGATTAAGTGAGCCGCTACATTCTTTCGCGGATCGAACGGAATGGGTCACCAGCGAAAGGACGTGGCAGAGCATCGGCCAGCCCTGTGGTTTAGCCCGGCCGCGGGCGCGTGAACGTTATATACTCTGAAGAAAGGAAGATTTCCCATGCGTTTCCGTCTCGCTCTACTTGTGTTCGTATCCGCTTTGTCGTCTTTCGCACAGACCAAAGTCACCTCAGTCGAAGGCATCACCGAGTACCGCTTCGACAATGGCTTGCGCCTGTTAGTGTTCCCGGATGCTTCGAAACCCAACATTACCGTGAACATTACATACCTGGTCGGCTCGCGCCACGAAGGCACTGGCGAAGGCGGCATGGCCCACCTTCTGGAGCACATGGTTTTCAAGGGCAGCACCAAGCACACGAATATTCCGCAGGAATTGACCGAGCATGGCTCGCGCCCCAACGGCACCACGTCCTGGGATCGCACCAACTATTTCGAAACATTTTCGGCAACCGATGAAAATCTGAAGTGGGCGCTGGATCTGGAATCCGATCGCATGGTGAACTCTTTCATCAAAAAAGAGGATTTCGACAAAGAATTCTCGGTGGTGCGCAATGAATTCGAGATGGGCGAGAACAATCCCTTCAACGTCACCTTTCAACACACCATGTCCGCGGCCTTTCTGGCGCACAGCTACGGACGTCCGGTGATCGGAAACAAATCGGACGTGGAGCGCGTGCCCATCGACAAATTGCAGGCCTTCTATCACAAGTATTACCAGCCCGATAACGCCGTCCTCATGGTAGCGGGCAAAGTGGACGAGCCTAAAGTAGTCGCGCTGGTCAACGATTATTTCGGCAAGATCCCGCGGCCCTCGCGCGTCCTCACTCCCACATACACTGTGGAACCCGTCCAGGATGGCGAGCGCATGACGGTTGTCCGCAGGGTGGGCGATATCCAGGCGATCTTCGCCGCGTATCACATTCCTGACGGCGGCCATCCGGACGCGCCCGCATTAGAGGTGCTCGGCGCAATCCTCGGTGAAGACTCCTCCGGCCGGTTGTACAAAGCGCTAGTCGATAACAAGAAGGCCGCCCAGGTTTTCGATTTCAATCTCCAGTTAAACGAGCCCGGCGTCATTCTGCTGGGCGCGATGTTGAACAAAACGGATTCGCTCGAGGCGGCTCGCACCGTCATGCTCGACACCATCGACGGCGTAGTGAAGGAGCCGCCGAGCAAGGAGGAAGTGGATCGTGCCCGCACGCGCCTGATCAAGGACATGGACCAGAGCCTGCGCGACTCTGAGCGCATCGGCCTGTTCATCAGTGAATGGAACGCCAAGGGCGATTGGCGCCTGCTGTTTCTGAATCGGGACCGCCTGAGCAAAGTGAAACCGGAAGACGTGCAGCGCGTGGCCGCGGCCTATCTCAAGAGCTCCAATCGCACTATCGGCGAATTCATCCCCGATCCCAAGCCGGACCGCTCAGAAATCCCGGCCAAGAGCGACGTAGCTGCCGAGGTGAAGGATTACAAAAGCACCGTGGTGCTGGAGGCCGGTGAGGCTTTCGATCCGTCGCCGCAAAACATAGATGCCCGCACTGAGCGCTATACGCTCCCCTCCGGCATGAAGGTGTCGCTGCTTTCGAAGAAAACGCGCGGCGCGAGCGTCCATGCCGTGATCCGCTTGCGTTTCGGTGACGTGGATAGCTTGAAGGGCAAGGACACCGTGGCGTCGATGGCCGGCGACACGCTGATTCGCGGGACGGAGCACAAAAACCGGCAGCAGATCCAGGACGAAATCGACAAATTGAAAGCCCAATTGCGCGTCGGCGGAGACGCGACGGGCGCGAACGTCTCCATAGAGACCACGCGCGAGAATCTGCCGGCCGTGCTGCGGCTGGCTGGAGAAATCCTCAAGGAACCCACGTTCCCCGAGACGGAATTCGAGCTGGTCCGCAAGGACCAGATCACCTCCGATGAATTCGGCAGATCTGAGCCGCAGGTGGTGGCATTCAACAAGCTGCACCGAACTATGTATCCTTTCCCGAAAGGCGATGTGCGCGGGACTCTCTCGGTTGACGAAGAGATCGAAGAAGTAAAAGCCGCCAAACTCGAAGACGCCCGCGCGTTCTACAAGAAATTCTACGGAGCGTCCAACGGCGCTTTGGCCGTGGTTGGCGATTTCGATGCGGCCCAAGTGAAGAAAGCCGTGAGCGATTTGTTCGGCTCCTGGAAGAGTGCGGCGAAGTTCGAAAGGATCAAGACCGGTTTCCAGAGCATCGCTCCCGTGAACGAAGCGATCGAGACGCCGGACAAGGCCAACGCCGTTTTCGCGGCGGCCGAGCGCGTGAACCTGAGCGACCAGGATGCCGACTATCCCGCCCTGTTGTTCGGCAATTACATGTTCGGCGGAGGCTTTCTGAATTCGCGCCTGGCCTCGCGCATCCGCGTAAAGGATGGTCTGAGCTACGGAATCGGTTCCAGCTTCTCAGCCAAGTCCGACGACAAAGACGGCCAGTTGCAAGTGTTCGCGATTGCCGCTCCGCAAAACGTCGCAAAGGTGGAAGCGGACTTCCGCGAAGAGCTCGACAAAGTTCTGAAGGACGGTTTCACGCAAAAAGAGATGGATGCGGATCGTACGGGATGGCTCCAGTCCCGAAAAGTGAGCCGCGCCGAAGATGCATCCCTGGCGCAGACGCTGGTATCCCGCGACCTGGACGACCGCAAGATGGCGTGGGACGAACAATTAGAAAAGCATGTGACGGCCCTCACTCCGGATGACGTAGCCGCAGCCTTCCGTCGCAGTCTGGATCCGAGTCGCGTAACCATCGTAAAAGCGGGCGATTTCAAAAAAGCCGCCGGTACGAAGTAGGATTCCGATTGACCGAATCTCAGCATCGACCGAAAGTGCCAGGCCGAGTTTTGCATCCATTCCTTTGGTCACCCTTGGGCGCGGCGGCTGTTCTCTCACTCTGGGCCATCTGGACTCATTCACTGCTTACCGGGTCGACTGGATTACAGGATGCTCTCACCGTAGTTATCATCTTCACGTTCCTATCGTATGTCGCAGCGTTGATCGTTGTCCTCCCCATTTTCCTCCTGCTTCGCCGCGTTCACTGGATGTCGCAGACGGCTTGCGCTCTTGGAGGGGCGGTAGGAGGACTACTCTTCTTCCTGGTGCCATACTCCCTCTGGTACGGGTTCTGGAGCACAGTTGCCCACCGAGAGAGCGAAATGATCGCCCCGGCGCTCGGCGGACTGGTGACGGGGCTCCTGTTCGGGCACCTCCACAATAAGGCCGTATGAGTCAAGTGCAACGTGGGCAGCTTCCGCGCGAATTACTCCGGTGACACGCGCCGCATTTTCTTTCGCTCCGCCGCCTCAACAGCTTGCAGCTCGACAAGGGTAACATGCCCGAGTCGCCCTGCTAAGCTCGAACCGGAATGAGGAATCGCGACGCCGGGCAACTGGGTACGGGCCTCGGCGCGCGACCCTCATTCCAAACGAGCGCACTCGAATATTTGATGACGCATCGTGAATTTTCAGCCCGCCAACCGGTGCCAAACGCCGCACAAGCCGCGACCCTCCAACTACTTACAAATCGCGCACCTCCAAACACAAAACTCCCCAGATGCGTCATGAGCCCAACCACCAGAAACCAGCCACCAGCAACCAGCCACTAGAAACCAGAAACCAGAAACCAGAAACCAGAAACCAGAAACCAGCCACCAGCGGTATGGGGCCCGGCCGGATCATCGCAAAGTTTTTGTAAACTCCCGCGCGTGCGGGGGAAACCCTAAGTCAGCAATCAACCATAGGAGAAATAAATGTCAACAACGCATACGTTCACTGAATTCATGGCCTTCATGGGCCAAATGACGGCTTTGCAAATCGAGGTCGTTGCTCTCGACACCGCTCCAGAGATCCGGCCCGCCGGAAGGAGCGACACACCCACAAGCACCGGATCAGTGCAGGGCGATATGCGCCGCTGGGTAGTCCCGCCGCCCACTGGCTTCAATCTTGGACTGGACAAGGCCGCGCCTATGTACGTCCAGGTGATGCACTCAGCGCCTGGCAGCAAAGCCGATCGATCCGCCTGGATGTCCATCGAATCGGTAGCCGACTGGAACGCTGAGAATCCGGCGCAAGGGTAAGCAATGAGCACAGGACCCACACCTATCGGTATTATCGCCCAGGAGTACGTCCAGAACTTCGTGCAGGGCGAGATCAACGAAGCCAACAGCAATGCCTACGCCAACTACCAAAACGTTTTCAGCAATTGGGCTATTCAGCAAATCGGAGCGCCGCCCGCGCCGCCGCAACTGAAAGTGCTGAACCAGGCCCTTGCGCTCCAGCTATTCATCACCTATAGCAACACGGCTTACCAAGGCGCGATTGGTTCCCAGGTTGCCCTATTGGACCTTAGCTCGGCTATCTCGACAGTTCAAGCCGCGCCGATTCAGTCGCCGCCCCCGGCCATTCCGGCGCCTCCCAGTGATCCTGTAGGGCCACCAGATGGTAGCTTCGTTACCATCGGTGCTCAGACCTACAATACCTACTACAATGTGGCCGGCGAGACTCCGGCACAGTATCCCAACGGCAGCAAGTTCACAGACTCCCGTGGGACTTTCCTGCACATAGAAAACGCCACACCTTTCGGGATCAGCAGCCGCTGGGCGCTGATTCCGTCGGCCGCTCCGGCAACAACGTTTACAACGACAACCTGAATGGCCACCATAACCACTAAATCGGAATCGAGTCGATAGTCAGTCAATTGGCGAGTTTGATCGTATTCAAACTTCGCCACGTTATTTTCATCAGTCAACCAAATCCAACAGGAACTCAAGGAGATCAAAACAGAAATGGGAACTCAAGGAACGACACTAAGCCAAGTGCAGGCATCACTAGCCACACTTCAATCCACCGCGTCCACTCTGATCACGGACATAGCCTCGGCAATCTCCGACATTACGGCTCTCGGTCAGCAGATCACTACACTACAAGCCGCGGGCGGAGCTTCACCCACGGACCTAGCTGCGCTCAACACGACTATTCAGGGAATCACCAGCAGCCTTAGCACGTCCACCAGCGGATTGGCCGCTGTTCTTCCGGCAGCTCCAACCACCAGCAGCACGGCCGGCCCAACCACAACGCCGCCGACGACAACGACATAGCGAACCTCCCTGCCTTGGGCGACCAGGGCATCGATAGAAACCCATTGGCCTTCTCCTTGCGAATCGGAGGTCCTCCCGAACAGCCAGTGGGTTTCTAGTCCCCAGCCCCCAGTCCCCAGCCCCCGTCTTTGCTAGACTCGATGATTTAGAGGAGTCGCATGCTCGAAAATTCCAACCCCACCCGCCGTGATGTCGTAAAAGCCGCCGGCGTTGCCACTGCCGCAGTCGCTGTCGCCGGTCTCGAAAGAGCGCCCGCCATTTTAAAGGTACATGCCGCATCCGATCAGATGAAATACGGCGTCATCGGGCTCGGCGGCCGCGGCGGCTATCTCCTGAAACATCTCACCAAGGTTGACAACGGACGATGCGCGGCCATCTGCGATTTTGACGACGCGAAATTAGATAAGGCCGCCGCAACCATCGGCACCAGTCCCTCCAAATACAAGGACTATCGCGAACTGCTGGCCGACAAGAACGTGGAAGCGGTAATCATCGCAGTGCCGCTGTTTGAGCACTACCAAATCACCAAGGATACGCTGCAGGCCGGCAAACACACCTTCTGCGAGAAGAGCCTGGTCTTCAAGCCCGAGGAAATCCACGCGCTCCGCGCGCTCGTGCCGCAATATCCCAAACAGGTTTTGCAGGTCGGCCTGCAGCGCCGTTATAGCAAGTTCTATCAGACCGCCAAGGAGCTAGTAGATAAAGGCGTGCTTGGCGACGTCACCCACATTCACGCGCTGTGGCACCGCAACCCCGGCTGGGTGATGAATGGCTTCAACTGGCGGCTATACCGCGAATATTCGGGTGGCTTGGCTGCTGAGTTGGCATCGCACCAGGTGGACGTTGCGGATTGGATCTTCGGCGGTTCGCCCGAATTTGTAATTGGCCTGGGAGGATTGGATACATGGAAAGACGGCCGCGATGTCTTCGATAACATCCAGCTCATCTACCAATATCCGAAGGGCCGCAAGCTCACATACAGTGCCATCTCCACCAACCACCACCTGCCCATTCTGAATAACACGCGTCCGGAATTCGGCGAAGTGATCATGGGAACCGCCGGAGCGCTGGAAATTACTGTCGGTGACGGCGAATCTACCATGCCCACCGCGTTGTGGTACCGCGAGCCGGAAAAAGTAACGGCGGCGCAAAAGGCCGAAGGCAAAGCTCCGGCAACATCGGCGGGCGCAAGTTACGCGCTCGGTGGATCAACCAAAGGATTCCCCATCGCAATGGCGACTGACCAGTTGGTAGTGGGTCCGAACGATTCCTTCCTGGAGCGGGAGAAAAAGCACGCGCAGCGCTGGCTCTATGGAAAGGGCATCATGGCCGACGACGAAGAACGCAACCCGGTGGAGACTCAAATGGAAAGCTTCTTCAACGATTGCCATTCGGGCGGCCATCCCAAAGCCGATCTCGAAATCGGACTGCGTGATTCCACCGCCGTTATCCTTTCGAACCTCTGCATGGATCAGGAACGCCGCGTCTACTTCAAGGAAATGGACACGCTCGGCGCCGATGTCACAGCGCCGCAAATGGCGGCGAATCTCGCGGCTTCTCAATCGAGCTACACTAAGTCGCTCGCGGCTAAGAAGAAGGCTTCGTAAGTGGGCTGGTCAACTTTTCGAAATCGCCACGTCGCGCAAATCGAAAATGACGGCATGCGCGTCACAGTAACGGCCGAAGGCGGCCACGTTGCCGAAATCCTGCACAAGCAAACTGGAATAAACCCGCTTTGGATTCCGCCCTGGCCATCCATCGAGCCTTCCACCTACAGTTTGGAAAAACATCCCGAATACGGCAACGACGCCGAAAGCAAGCTGCTCTCGGGATTGATGGGCCACAACCTGTGCCTGGATCTTTTCGGCGGCCCGTCGCCCGAAGAAGCGGCCGCCGGGATGACGGTGCATGGCGAGGCTTCCATCGCGCGCTACAAGATTTCATTCACGGAAAAAGAGCTAAATGCGAGCTGCGACTTGCCCGCCGCCCAGCTTCACTTCGAACGCCGCATCCGGCTGGAGGGCCAGTGCGTCCTGTTCGCCGAAACGGTAGAGAACGTTTCGATTCTCGATCGCCCCATCGCCTGGACCGAGCACGTCACCCTGGGTCCGCCGTTTCTCGAAAAAGGTGTCACGCAGTTCCGCGCTCCCGGATCCAAAGGCCACACCCTCAGCACCAAGCAGGATTTCGATTGGCCGGTAGCGGCGCGCAAAGACGGCGCCAAAGACGATCTGCGCGTGTACACCAACGCGCCGGAGTCCGGCACGTTCGACAGCGTCCTGATGGATCCACATCGCGACCGCGCTTTCTTCTTCGCTTTTCATCCCAGGAATAAAGTGCTGTTCGGTTACGTATGGAACCGCTCTGATTTTCCGTGGCTCGGCCAGTGGACGGAGAATTACGAACGCAAGCTGCCGCCCTGGAGCGGCCGTACTCTGACCAAAGGCATGGAGTTCGGCGCATCGCCAGTGGCTGAGAGCCGCCGCCAGATGATCGAGCGGCATACTTTGTTCAGCGTTCCTGCCTACCGCTGGATTCCGGCCAAAACAAAACTGCACGCTGAATATTGCGCCTTCATCACCGTGGCGGATTCAATCCCAAATAGTCTGGAAGAACTCCAGGTCCACATTCCCGCCTGAAACGATCACGCCGGTTTTTCCCAGGCCTTCCGGCAATTTGTGATGGAACAGCGCGGCGGCTGCAACCGCTCCGCTGGGCTCAACCAGCATTTTCATCCGCGTCAGCAAGAATCGCATGGTTTCACGGATCTCCTTGTCGCTCACCAGCACGACATCCTCGACATGTTTTTGGATGATGGGAAACGTCAGCTCTCCAGGCTTCGTCGCCCGTAATCCGTCGGCAACCGTCAGCGGCATTGGAATCTCGACGCGCGATCCCGCGCGAACAGAGAGATACGTGTCGTTAGCGTCGTGCGGCTCCACGCCAAATACCCGAATATCGGGGCGCAGTGCTTTGGCGGCAATCGCGCAGCCGGAGATCAATCCTCCGCCGCCGATGCAAACGATTAGCGTATCGAGATCCGGTACTTCTTCAAGCAGTTCCAGCGCCGCCGTGCCTTGGCCGGCGATGGTCCAGGGATGGTCGTAGGGCGGCACCAAAGTCGCGCCGGTCTCTTCCGCTATCTTTCTGCCTATGGTTTCGCGGCTGCCGAGCATTCGGTCGTACGTTACAACTTGCGCTCCATAACCGCGCGTAGCTTCGAGCTTCGATTTCGGTGCATCCACCGGCATCACAATAGTGGCCGGAATCCCGACCGACGCGGCAGCAATGGCCACTGCCTGCGCGTGATTTCCCGAAGAGTAACTAACCACGCCGCGGCTCAACTCATCCTTGGGAATGGAATATACAAAGTTCGCCGCGCCACGAATCTTGAACGCGCCACCGTGCTGAAAGTTTTCACACTTAAAGAAAGCGCTGGCGCCAGCCAACTTATCAAACGTCCGCGAAGTAAACACCGGCGTCCGATGCGCAATCCCCTGAATCCGCTCGGCAGCCCCTCGAATATCCTCAATCGTTATATCCGTGTTCATCCGTGTTCATCCGTGTTCATCCGTGTGCATCCGTGGCCAAAACAATAACAGTATCTACCGCATCGCGCCCGGCCGGGAGCCGCAACAACGTTCCGCCATCCACTTGCCGGATCTCCACATTCTGCCCGCTGCCCAGCACCGTCGCACTCCGCACGTTCGCCAATTTCGGCAGCGCCAGCAACTCATCGCTCCAATCCAGCACATGCACGTAGATCTTTCCGTCTTTCTGCGTCGTCACGCCCCACGGCCGCGGCGTCACCGGTCCTCCCCGCGTTCCATAAACCGATTCGCCGTTTTTGCGCAGCCATTCGCCCATGGCATGCAGGTTCTGGATGAACTCCGGTTGAATCTTCCCGTTCGGCATAGGGCCAACATTGAGCAGGAAGTTCGCATTGTTGCCAGCTGCCTTCACCAGGTATTGAATCAACTGCGTGGGAGTCTTGAAATGTTTGTCGTTGCTGTTGTAACCCCACGCATCGTTCATCGTCTCGCAAGTCTCAAGCGGCAGCGCTCCGATTTCCGACTTGCCGCTAAACCCAGTCGTATTCTTTCCCGGCAAATCCTTCTCGAACATCTGAAAATCTTCGCCATCGAACGGCTTCAGGTGATGATTGCTCCCCACCATCGCGGCAGGCTGCAGGCTATGAATCATCCCGTATGTCTTCGACAATCGCCAGTCGGCATCCGGCCGGTCCCACATGCCGTCGAACCAAATGCCCGCGATCTCGCCATAACCGGTCAGCAATTCGCGAAGCTGGTTGTCCATGTAGTCCAGATATTTGTACCAATCGCCCTTCTCCGGACGGCCGCTGGTCACGCCAGTGCGCCCGCGCGGAAAGTAATCGGTATTGTGCCAATCGAGTTGCGAATGATAAAAGAACAGCTTGATGCCTTGCCGATGGCATTCGTCCGCCAGCATTTTGAGTACGTCCTTGTGGTACGGCGTGCGATCCACAATGTCCCAATCGCTCTGCTTGGTTCCCCACATGGCAAACCCATCGTGATGCTTGCTGGTGATAGTGATGTATTTCATCCCAGCGTCTTTCGCCATCGCCACCCATTCCGCGGGATTGAACTCGGTGGGATTGAACTGCGCCGGCAGCTTTTCATAATCCGCCACCGTGATCTTCTCGTTATTCATCACCCATTCACCCCGGCCGAGAACGCTGTAAACGCCCCAGTGGATAAAGAGTCCAAACTTCGCGTCCTGGAATCCCTGGCGCGCTTTCAGATTGTCCGGCGTAGGTTGGTAGTTTTGCGCCATAACGGCGGAACCTAACAGCATCAGAAGAAATTGTTTCATATCAGTAACCGGCCTTTTTGTTGACTAAATTCAGAAGCGGTTGTCCGGCGCGGAAGCGCCCGAAATTCTCGATGAAAACATGCATGGCCAGGTCCGCCCAGCCCACCGTGTGATCGGCCGAATGCGGCGAGAGCAGGAGATTCTCGAGGCTATAGAATGGATGGCCTTCCGGCAGCGGCTCTTCGTCGAAAACATCCAGCGCAGCGCCTCGAATGCGCTTCGATGCGAGCGCGGCGATCAGGGCCGATTCCACAATCACCGGGCCTCGGCCGAGATTGATGATCACAGCAGAAGGTTTCATGACCGCCAGCTCCGCCTCCCCGATCATGCCTCGCGTCTCGGGCGTCAGCGGAGTTGTCACCAGCACATAATCGCTGATGGCCAGCATATCGCGTAAACCCTCGGGCGCGTAAGTTCGCTCGAGATCGGGATCCTGATTCGACAGCGCTGCTCTTCTGCGCACGGCCATCACTCTCATTCCGAAAGCTCGCGCCAGCCGCGCTGATTCGCGTCCGATGTCGCCATAGCCCACGATGCCGAGCACCTGGCCGCGTAACAGTTCGATATCGAATTGTTTCCATTGCCCGGCTTGCTGATTGCGGACTAGCCGCCGCAGATCCTTCGCGAAAAACAGCATGGATGCGATGGCAAATTCCGCGAGAGAAGCGGTGAAGACGCCTCTTCCGTTGGTCAGCGGCACTGGGCTCTCCACCAGCTCCGGGAACAAAATCTTCTCCACGCCGGCCGACATCGAATGTACCCATCGGACCTCGCTTGCGAGGGGAAAAACCATGCGGAGAAGATCGCCTTCCGAGCTGCCCACCAGAATCACTTCCGCACTCGCAGCATTAGCAGTGGCAAACTCCGGATCATTTCCCGTCAGAACGTCCACTGGCTTGGGAAGCCGGCCGAGGAGCCGGAGGTAATCCGCCGCAGGATTCGAAAGTACTAGAAGCTTGATGGGTGCCATCCAAAGAAGGAAGATAGCACGGCGCTTATGGGACGCGTGCGATCATTTTCTGGACACGATGTTTCTCCTCGCGGTTCCAATCGGACAGAGCTTCCACATCTTCGAATCGCACGATCTGGAATCCCAGGAAAGCTTGCAGCACGCCGTTATCCGGCGATGAGCCATTTTCGTAGACCACCACGCCTCCGGGTCTCAAAGCTCGCCGGAATACAGTAGCGTCGTGAGCAGTGAGATCGCGGACATAGGTCACGACAATCAGATCCCATTGCGTGGCGCCAAAATCGAATTGGTCATCGCGCGCCACGATCGCGTGAATTTTCACGCCCACGCTGGCTGCATTCTTCTTGGCAATTCGAATCGCTTCTTCCGCGGGATCGAACCCAGTCACATCCCAACCTTGCTGCGCCAGAAATACAGCATTGCGGCCCTGTCCCATTCCGAAATCAAGAGCGCGGCCAGATTTGCGCCCTTGAATCGCACTTACTAATAGAGCGTTGGGTTGCTCGGTGAAGATAGGCTTGTCGCCGGCGAAAATCTTGCTCCAGAAAGGCCCCACTCCATCCGGGCGATGGTAACAACCCGACCAGATCATGTCCATCCGGCGGTTGACTTCCGGTTCCGTCACGCCCTCATGAAGCAGCTTGTCGCGATATGGATTAATCAGATCGGCCGGCCTGCTATTGGGTGGTTGCACTTTGAGCCATTCGAGGAACGCCTTCCAATTCGCCTCGTCCGTGGTGGTCCTCTGTCCGAAGACCAGTGCCACCGCGAGAAACATCCAGATCAACGCCCGCATCGGTTTAATAGACGTCAAGGTCCTTGGCGGATCGAACGGTGCCCAGATAGGTCCTCCGGACTTCCTTCAGCAGCGCTTCATCTTCGACGCTGCCCCACACCTGATGATAGACAACCAGAAGCTTGGGCTTCGCCTGGTTTGCGATTTCCGCCACCTGCGCCGTGGAAGTATGGAACTGGCGCATGTACTCCGGCCAGTCCACGCTGTTGCGGCGGCCGTGCTCCGGCTCAGTCTCCGAGTAAACTTCATGCAACAGCAGGTCGCAGCCTTTCGCAGCCTCAAGCAGCGCGGGGCTCGGCGAGCAGTCACCCGAAATGACGATGGAACGGTCTGGTGCATCGATGCGATAGCCAAAGGCCTGCGGCCAGGAGCCATGGTGGACGGGAAAGGCCGTGATCTTCAATCCGCTATCGCGATAAACCACGCCCGGCTCTATCTCGTGAACGGTGACTTTGTAACCGGTTTCGTTGCCGTGCTCCAGGCCGTGGACGCGAATATCGATATCTTGCTGCCAGGCTGCCTCAATATGATCCACCATGGCTTTGGTGCCGGGCGGGCCAAACAGGTCCAGCGGCGCGGTTCGTCCGAGCACCCAAGGAGAGAAGATAATATCCGGCAGGCCTAGCGTATGGTCGGAGTGCAGGTGAGTAAGAAAAACGCGACTGAGCCGTGGAGCGGCGAGGGCCGGGATGCCGTGGACCCGAGACGCAGCAGCAGCGCGGCGGACTACTCCGGGACCGGCATCAAACAGGTACGCTTGATCGTTCGAGATGACGGCGACTGCCGGACCGGAGCGATCCGGATCGGCCCGCGGCGTGCCGGTTCCGAGAATCACTATCTGTGTACCGGCGAAAGCGTGGAGGCAGGTCAGAGTCAAGAGCAGCAAACAGCGCATCGTGCTCATTATTGCACCGCACTTCTCAACCCTAGCCCCAAGCCGCCAGTGCCAGTTGCGCGCCCTCGTGCCGCAGCAGCCACTGCTTGCGTTCTAAGCCGCCTCCGTAGCCTGTCAACGATGTGGTTCCGATCACTCGATGACAGGGCACGATCAGCGAGACCGGATTCACAGCATTCGCGTGCCCCACGGCACGTGCTGCTTGCGGATTTCGAAGAATCTTGGCGAGTTCCCCATACGTGCGCGTCTCCCCCGGCGGTATGTTGCGCAGTTCCTTCCAGACGCGCTGCTGAAAGGGGGCGCCGCCCAGGGTCACTTCGACAGAATCAAAGACGTGCAAATCACCCGCGAAGTATTTCTTCAAGACAGACTTTAAACCATGCGGATCGTTTCCACGTCGCAATTCGAACGATCCAAAACGGCGCTCGAATATTGGGCCCCAGCGCTTTTCATAGCCTTCGAATCCGAGCCCACAAACGCCGTCGGCAATGGATGCAAATACGATGCGGCCGATGGGTGATTCAAACTCGTCGTAATCCAGCAACATAGTTTTCACTCTTTCTAGTGCAAACTTTCCCATAAATACATGGCTGCATAGGAACGCCACGGACGCCACGCTTCGGCGATTTCCGCCAGCCGCTTTTCGGACGACAATCCCGCAGCCTTCAGCAAACCGAGATCGGACGCCGGAAACGCATCCGGATCGCCCAATGCGCGCATGGCAATATAGTTCGCCGTCCACGGACCGATTCCGCGCAGTTCACACATCCGGCCTATCATCTCTTCGCTCGTTACGGACCCATCAAATCGGATGCAGCCGTCCGCCACTGCTCGTGCAAAACCGCGAATCGATTCCGCGCGCGCTTTCGGTATCCCGATTACAGTTAGATTCTCGTTAGCCAATATCTCCGGCTTGGGCGGTCCGAAGCGTTCTACCAATCGGCCGGCGAGTGTTGTCGCGCCTTTCACCGTGACCTGTTGTCCGAGCATGGCTCGCACGGCCAGCTCGAATCCATCCCAACAGCCGGGCACGCGCAGCCCCGGATGCCGCTTGACCACCGTCTTCAGTGGCGAAGATTTTCCCAAATGCGCGGCGATCTCGAAGGTGTTGGCCCGCAGATCGAACAGGGAGCGGATCTGTTCGGCGGTGGAACGCAGGCTCTTGACGTTATTGGGCGTGATACGCGCAACCAGACAATTCTTCGCCGCGCACTGCGTTATTTCGACGCCGGCTCGCCGGTATGAACTTGCATCCACTTGCTCCAGCCCAGGGATGGCGCGGGGCCCGATGAACCCGAGGAACGCGGTCCAATCATATGGCGGCCGGTAATGCAATTTCAATTCGATGGTTTCGGCTGGGGCATCCGGAGGCGCGAGCCGGCGTAGCTCCTTGGGGTTTCGCCGATAGGCGCTACGGAGCGCTTCGTTGAAACGCCGCAAGCTCGAGAATCCGGAAGCAAAAGCGATTTGGGAAAAGGGCAGGTTGGTTTCGGTGATGAGCCTCTTCGCGAACAAAACCCGGCGCGTTTGTGCCACCACCACGGGCGGCACGCCCACGTGCTCGAGAAACAGCCGCCGCAGGTGACGATCGGTGAGGCCAAGCCGCTCCGCCAAATCTTCTGTCGAGCCCTGGTCGAGAGCGCCGTCCTCAATTAGCCGCAACGCCCGATTTACCGTTGTGGAGGTCCCGGCCCAGACGGGAAGTTCCGGTGATACCTCAGGCCGGCAGCGCAAGCATGGCCGGTAGCCCGCTGAAAGCGCTGCCGCGGCGTTTGGAAAATATTCTACGTTGCGGCGCAGCGGAATCCGAGCCGGACAGATGGGACGGCAGAAAATGCGCGTGGACCGCACGGCGGTGAAGAATAATCCGTCGAATCGAGCGTCGCGCGCGCAGCCGGCACGATAACAGGCATCCGCGTCCATAAGGCGAGTATGCAGTATCGTGTCCGAATATACCAGCGGTTTTCGGACATGGTTGGCTTTCGCTAGCTGGCAGGGTGCATGGTGGCGACAGTGACTGGCGCCTCGTCCTTCGGCATCACGATCCAGCACACGATGTATGCGATAACCCCACAGAACGGCACCGGTAGAACGGTGAGCGCCAGCCAGAGGATTCGCACCAGAGTTACATCCAAACCGAAGTAACGTGCGAAACCGGCGCAAACGCCGCCAAGCTTGGCTTCGTTCATCGGCCGGGACAGGCGGTCCATTCTGGGCGTGGGCGCTGAGGAGCCTCGGCCGGTTGGGTTTCCACAGTCGCAACAAAATTTGTCGCGCTCTTTTAGCTCGATACCACACTTAGTACAGAACATGGCAGCACCTCGTCCATCATCATAAACGCATCTCGCCAGCGATTTGTTCCGTGGGTCGTGGGACAAGCCTCCGGCCTTGTCCGGTTTGTCAAGCCGGGGGCTTGCCCCACATTCAGAGCCGCGAAATCTTGCCTAGAATGACCGGTTTAAGCGCTCCCGTGGCGGATGGCAAATTGCCTGCTCGCCGCTGATGCGTTTCATACGCCAGGACGGCGAACAGGATGGCCTCTTTCGCATCCACGCCGATGCCGAACTCCGCCGAAGTTGTCACGCGAGGCTTCAAGACAGCTCGCAGGCGCTCCATCAAATAGACGTTATGCGCACCTCCGCCCGAGACGATCACTTCACGCGTGGCGGGATAGCGTTCGATGGCAAGCGCGATTGTTTGAACGGTCAGCTCAGTTGCGGTTGCCACATCGATGCCGGTTTTACGGACGAATTCCGCGCCGTATTGCTCGCGCCCGCAGGATTTCGGCGGGTCGCGATGGTAATAAGGGTCGGCTAGCAATTGATGTAATAGCGCTTGGTTCACGCTTCCGGCGCGAGCGCGTTCTCCCTCGCGATCGAACGGCGGCGCGAGTGCGTCCATCACCATGTTGCCAGGGCCGGTGTCGAATGCGATCACATCTTCCGGCCGGGCATTCGCTGGAATCACCGTGATGTTGCCAATGCCGCCGATATTGAGCGCGATGCGCGCGAGTTCCGGATGCCGGAAAAGCTGATAATCCAAGAACGGAACCAGTGGCGCGCCCTTTCCGCCGGCGGCGATATCGGCAGTTCGGAAATCAGAAATAGTTTCGATGCCGGTGCGTTCTGCGATTACGGCAGCCTCGCCGATCTGCATCGTGCTCGCTACTTTGTGGCCTAGAAATTCTATCGGTTCGCCTTCATGGAAGATGGTCTGGCCATGCGATCCGATCAGCTCGATGGTTTCGAGCGGAACCCCGGTCGCGCGCAAGGCATCCGCGAACAGTTCGCCTAGCAGGAAGTTCAATCGCGCGATGGCTGCCGTATGCGTTTCGGCATTTGAAACCGAGAGGATTGCCTTGCGAACCTCCGGCTCGTAGGGAACGGTTTTCGATGCCAGCATTTGGATGGTCTCGCCGATATCCACCACGGCGACATCGATGCCATCCACCGAAGTGCCGCTGATCAGACCCGCGACTCTCATCTCAGGTCCAGAGCGTCGGCATGAGTGCCGACGCGGCACGCAAGAGTGCGTGCGCCACGGTTACAGCTCAACGTTTTAGCTCCTGCTGGAGATCGTTTAGTAGTTGCAGGGCTTCGATGGGCCTGAGCTCATCCAGCTTCAGGTTGCGGATGCGTTCGGCGATTTGATAATTTACCGGCTCGAACATCTGGATCTGCATGGGAGCTGCCGGGCGCGGCGCCAGCTCTTCGGTGACGGCTTGTTCCGACCGTTCGTGTAACGCGAGAATCTCCCTCGCTCGCTCGATCACGGACACTGGCAATCCCGCGAGACGCGCTACTTCGATTCCATAGCTGCGGTCGGCGCGGCCCGGTTCCACTTTACGCAGGAAGATCACCTGGTCGCCGGCTTCCTTCACCGAAACATGTAAATTGCGGACGCCCTGCATCTGGTCCGCCAGCTCCGTCAGCTCATGGTAATGTGTTGCGAAAAGCGTGCGGGCGCGGATGCGCTGATGGATGTGTTCGATCACGGCCCAGGCTAGCGAGAGTCCGTCGTAAGTCGCCGTGCCCCGGCCGATTTCATCCAGCACCACCAAACTGCGCGAAGTGGCAGTGTTTAAAATCACGGCCGTCTCGGTCATCTCCACCATAAATGTGGAACGGCCGCGCGCAAGATTGTCGGCCGCGCCGATGCGCGTGAATACGCGATCCACCAGCGATAACATCGCCGAATCGGCCGGCACGAACGAGCCAACTTGAGCCAGAATCACGATGGTCGCGGCCTGCCGCAGATACGTGGACTTTCCACCCATATTCGGGCCCGTAATCACCGCGATGAATTGCGATTCCGTGTCGAAGTAAAGATCGTTGGGGATGAAGCGCGTCGCTTCTTTTTCGGTCAACTTTTCGATCACGGGATGGCGTCCGGCCACGATGCGGATCTCGCCGGAATCGGAAAAACCCGGCCGAGTGTAACGATTTTCCGCGGCTACTTGTGCCAGCGCGCAGGTTACGTCGAGCTCCGCAATCGCCGCGGCGGTCTGCCTGATTCGCGTGGCGTGCTCGGCCGCAAACAACCGCAGTTCCTGGAAGATCTGGCGCTCCAATACCAGCATCTTTTCTTCCGCATCCAGAATCTTGCTCTCCAGTTCCTTGAGCTCGGGCGTAGTGAACCGTTCGGCGTTCACCAGCGTTTGTTTGCGCTCATAGTCGGTGGGCGCATGATGCAGGTTGGCCTTCGAGATCTCGATGTAGTAACCGAAAACATTGTTGAAGCGAACTTTGAGCGATTGTATTCCAGTGCGGCTGCGCTCGCGCGTCTCAATCTCGGCGATGTATTGGCGGCTATTGCGGCTGATATCTCTGAGCTCATCGAGCTCGGCGTGATAGCCGGCGCGGATGGTTCCGCCGTCAGCAAGATTCGCGGGAGGCTCCTCCGCGATCGCCGTCAAGATGCGGTCGCGCACCTCGGGAATTTCGTCGAGCGCGGCACAGATCCCAGCCAACCGAGCCGACTCCAGTGCCACGCCCTGCTCTTTCAACTTGGGCACCAGCGCCAAGGATCGCGCAAGGGCCAGCAGTTCCCGAGGCCCGGCCGTTCCGAGTGTCAGTTTCGCGAGCAGGCGCTCCAGATCCAGCACGCCCGCCAGCAGTTTCCGGATTTCGGCGCGCGCGATGGTGGATTCAAGAATCTCTTGCAAAGCATCCAGCCGCGCTTCGATCTCCTGGATCTCCAAACACGGCCGTAGCAGCCGATGCCGCAACAAACGGCCGCCCATGCCGGTGCAGGTTTGATCCAGCACGTGGATTAGCGTGGATTCTTTGCTCTCGCCGGCGAACAGCGGCTCCAACAATTCAAGATTGCGGACCGTGACCGAATCCAAAATCATGGAATCGCCGCGATCGTAATAGGACGGGCGGTCCAAATGATCCAGTGCGGATTTCTGCGTGTCGCGCAAATAGTGCAGAATCGCACCGGCGGCCGAAACCGCTAGCGGCCGGCCATTTAGGCCGCAACCGTCCAGCGACAGAAGCCGGAAGTGATCGCGCAGAGCGCGGTCGGCATAATCCAAATTGAAAACCCAATCTTCGATCGGAGTTTGCAATCCCGAGAGCCCGGTTATGGATTCCGCAGCCAGTACTTCGCGGACGTTCAGGTTCTCGAGCGCGGCGTTCACTTCGGCGCCAGACATTTCTGTAGCGCGGAATTCTCCGGTGGAGATATCCACGTGCGCTACTCCGGCACGCTCGCCGTTGCGGCAAACCGCGGCCAGATAATTATTTTCGTGCGAGCGCAGCAGCGACGATTCAGTAGCGGTGCCAGGCGTCACCACGCGAGTTACTTCGCGCTTCACCAGCTTCTTGCCGGCGCCGGCTTCCTCCATCTGATCGCAAATGGCTACGCGATATCCTTTTTGGATCAGCCGCGAAAGATAGCCTTCGGCCGCGTGATAGGGCACGCCGCACATGGGAATAGGCTCGCCCTTTTCCTTGTTGCGCGCGGTAAGCGTGATTTCGAGTTCGCGCGCCGCGGTGACGGCGTCATCATAGAACAGCTCGTAGAAGTCGCCTAGCCGGAACATCAACAGGGCATTGGGAACCTGCTGTTTGATGGCGTGATACTGCCGCATCAGCGGCGTGGAGTGGGACTCGGGCGCGGCGCGGTCCGCTCCCGAATCAGGCATAGATTCCGCGCGTCTGGAGGGCGAAGGCCACGCGATCGATGGCCAGCATGTAGGCCGCCAGCCGGTTGTGCACCGCATGCTTGTCCGCGTAGCCTATCACGTCCTTGAAACTGTTCACCATGATTTCTTCCAGACGGCCGTTCACCAACTGTTCGTTCCAGTAGTAGCCTTGGCGGTTTTGCACCCACTCGAAGTAGGAAACCGTTACACCGCCGGCGTTGGCGAGAATGTCCGGGATCACGAAAATTTTCTTCTCCGCCAGGATGGCGTCCGCTTCCGAAGTGGTGGGGCCGTTGGCGCCTTCGCAGATGATCCGGGCCTTAATCCGATCCGCGTTGGACGAGGTGATGACGTTCTCTTTCGCGGCCGGCAGGAACACTTCGCAATCCAGGAAGAGCGCTTCCTCCTTGTCAACGTCTTCGGCTTCCGCAAAGCCAAGAATGGAGCCGGTCTCGGTGCGGTGCTTCATCAATGCTTCCACATCCAGCCCGTGCGGATTGAAAACCGCGCCGTCGTATTCAATGACGCAGATGATCTTGAATCCGGCGCGAGTCATCAACTTCGCGGACATGCCGCCGACGTTACCGAAGCCTTGCACCACCACTCGCGTGGCGGAGGGTTCCAGACCAAATCGGCGTAGGGCCTGCATGGTGACGATCATGCAGCCACGTCCGGTAGCTTCCGGCCTTCCGCGCGATCCGCCTAGATCCAGCGGCTTGCCGGTAACCACGGCGGTGGAAGTCTGGCGCTTGTGCATGGAGTAGGTGTCCATGATCCAGGCCATGGTTTGCGGATTGGTGTTGACATCCGGCGCCGGCACATCGCGCTCCGGACCGATGATGTCCATGATCTCGGCCGTGTAGCGCCGCGTAATACGTTCCAACTCGCCGGGGGACATAAGATCCGGATCACAAATCACGCCGCCCTTGCCGCCGCCGAAGGGGATATTCACCACGGCGCATTTCCATGTCATCCAGGCTGCCAGGGCGCGCACTTCGTCGAGCGTGACGTCAGGGGCAAAACGTATTCCGCCTTTGGAAGGACCGCGAGCGATGGAATGTTGGACGCGATATCCGGTGAAGACTTCGAGCCGGCCGTCATCCAGTTGCACCGGGATGTGCACGGTCAACTCGAGCGCCGCAGTTCGGAGAACCTTGCACAAACCCTCATCCAGCTTCAGCCGCTGGGCGGCTTCATCGAATCGCGCGGCGGCGGAAAGCCAAGGGTTGATTTCATTGTCGACGGACTCGGTCGCTTCGAGAATCATGGGATGTGCCTCGCCTACATTGTAGCTGTAGGACAAGCCTGTGGCTTGTCCCCAGGGCAAGCCGGAGGCTCACCCTACCGCTTCTTTGCACGCTTCGCCCCCGGCACCTTGCCGATGCGAGCGTCCCGCGCGAGGACAAGTTCGCAGGCTCGTAGCGAGGTTTGCTCAAAATCCGGCGCATCGGCGGGAAGGATCTGCCAGCCCGTTACTTTGTTGCCCAACACTTTGATGGACCGCATGTTGGGGAACTCGCGCCGCAGACTTTCGTGATGCTCTTCGGTGGTAGCCAGCCACACGCCGTTGTCCGCGGTTTCGCCCGCCTTGTCGCGCAATATGAGAACAATCTTCTCACCAACGTAGATCGCGAGACACCCGAACATCGGACGGGTCCGGGGCGAGAGCGCAGCCATTGCGTCCAGCACGAACTCATGCGGAATGGTTTTGCGTCGCTTGACGGGAGGGTCTAGCGGGAGCGCACCGGGTCGTCCTTTGGGCATCGAAAACTAGGATACCGGGATTTCCAGCCGATGAGCCTAAATGGTCGTCCAGTAGAATAGGAGTAGTGGCTTAATGCTTTTTCGTCTGCATTTTTTTCCGGGGTTTTGTCTATTGATTCTAGGCCTCGGACTTCAAGTTCTGATTCTGGGTTTGCTTGCCGAGCGCAGGGTTCGCCGGGCGGTGCTGTTAGTAGCCGGCCTGGCCTCTACAGTGCTGCTGGTGTTGGGCTATCTTTTGGAGTTCCAGCGTGTCCTGCGGCATTTCCCGGTGTGGTGGTCCACGTGGCTGGAGTGCACCTCTATTCTTGAAACCATCTTACTGATCGGGTTTTCGTTGGCGCTTTTGGCGTGGCGGAAACCAGCCGAATTTCGGCCCGCCCGCCGTAGCTTTCTTCAAACCGCGGCTGCAGGCCTCGCCATCGCACCGCTGGCCGGAGCAGGCTTCGGCATTTTGGAGCGCGGCCGCCTGCAAGTATCCGAAGTTAAAATCCCCATACCGAACTTGCCCAAGGACCTGGATGGTTTGCGGTTGGTGCAAGTCACCGATATTCATCTCAGCCCGTTCCTGAGCGAACGAGAACTTGCGCGCGCCGTGGACATGGCTAACGAAACGCGCGCGCACGTCGCCTTGGTGACGGGCGATCTCATCAGCCGCGTGGGCGATCCGCTGGATGCTTGCCTTAGTCAACTGGCCCGGCTGCGCGCGGACGCGGGCGTACTCGGCTGTCTCGGCAATCACGAGACATACACGGGAACGGAGGATTACGTAGCCGCCCAGGGCCGCCGCATCGGAATCGAATTTCTGCGCTGGGAATCCAAGCAGCTCCGCTTCGGCGCGGCCTCCATCAATTTCGCCGGCGTGGATTACCAGAAGTTTCGATCGCCCTACCTGGTAGGCGCGGAACGGTTGATCACGCCAGGCGCCATCAACATTTTGCTCTCGCACAATCCGGACGTTTTTCCGGTAGCCGCGGGGAAGGGGTTCGATCTCACCATCGCCGGCCACACGCATGGCGGCCAAGTGAATTTTGAAATTCTACATCAGCATTTGAATGTCGCGCGCTATTTCACGCGCTACGTCCTAGGGCTTTATCGAGAAGGCGCGTCATCGGTATATGTTTCAAGCGGCATCGGAACCATCGGCGTCCCAATTCGGTTGGGCGCGCCCCCCGAGATATCTCTCATTCATTTGTGCGCTACTTAATCCTGAGCGACATCCACGGCAACTGGGAAGCCCTGCAGGCGGTGCTGCGCCAGGCGCGATCGAAGTACGACAGCATTCTCTGCTGCGGCGACTTAGTGGGCTACGGCGCGGATCCAGATGCCGTCACCGAATGGGTCCGCGGCAACGTTGCGTCCATTGTGCGCGGCAATCACGACAAGGCAGCCGCCGGATTGGAAGATCTGGAGTGGTTCAATCCGGTGGCCAAACAGTCCGCTCTGTGGACGCAGGCGGCGATGAAATCGGAGAATATCGCGTACCTGCGCGATCTTACGAAGGGTCCCGAGCAGGTCAACGGGTTTCAAATCCTGCATGGTTCGCCGCTCGACGAAGACGAATATGTAGTGACCGCGCACGACGTGGCACAACTGGCGCCGTATCTGGATTCGCCGGTTTCCTTTTTCGGACACACTCACCTGCAAGGCGGATTCCTGTGTCATCGAAACGGCGTAGTGCCGTTCCCAGGCGTAGGTGAAGAGGCTCAGGATCGTGCGTTCGAGCTGGCCAACGATGCGAACTATCTGATTAATCCAGGTTCGGTAGGTCAACCAAGGGATGGCGATCCGCGCGCCGCCTATGCCGTGTATCAATCGGAGACGCGCCTGGTGACGCTATTTCGCGCGGAATACGATGTCGCAGGGGCGCAGAAAAAGATTCTGAAAGCGGGGTTGCCGGAATTGCTGGCGGCGCGGCTGGAGGCGGGAGTTTAGTGGAAAGCACCGGCTCCGTTGAACAGACCGTGGCGCACGCACTCTTCGGAACACAATAGGAAGAAGAATTATTTTCATGGCGTTCACACGAGTGTGAACGCGGCACGCAGGAGTGCGTGCGCTACGGATTTCCTCACGGTCGAGGTTGGGTAACGCCCCGCGAGCGTAGGAGTTGCTCGTAGATTTCTCCCATTCGTTCGGCGGATGCGCGGATCGAAAAACGCTCTTGCACGAACTTCGCGCCGGCGTCCGCCAGGCGCTCGCGCAGTGACTGGTTTTCTACAAGAACCTGGAGCGCCACGGCCAACCTCTCAACGTCGCCTGGTTTGAACAAGAGTCCTGTTTCGCCGTTCCGCACCAGTTCCGGATTGCCGCCTACGTTGGACGCCACCACCGGGCAGCCGCAGGCCATGGCTTCCATCAGCGCGTTGGACAGGGCTTCCGACAGAGAGGGAAGCACGAATATATCCATGGCGCGTAGCCATTCCGTTACCCGGAGCGTAAAGCGGGCAAACACACAATCCTCGCAGATGCCGAGCGCTCGCGCTTCCGACTGCAGCGGTTCCAGCATGGGGCCATCGCCAACGATCGCCAACTTCATGCCGGCGCGCAAGTGGCGCACGCGCGCGAATGCCTGCAGAAGCGTGGACAATCCTTTTTCGGGTCTGAGGGCGCACACTAGGCCGATCACGAAAGAGTCGGGCGCGAGTTCCGGTGGCCGGGGCGCTTCGCCGGCACGGAATGTTTCGAGGTCGATGCCGTTGTAGCAAAGCTGAATCCGGGCAGCGGGCACGCGCTTTTGCTGTTCTAGATGCCGCCGCACGAAATCGCAATTGACCACGATGCCGTCTACGAGATTGTCGGTCATGCGGACCAATCGGCGATAGCCGGGCGGGATCAGGTCCCGATGGGAGCGCTGGCTCGAGAGAACGGCGGCTGAAGTCAGGAATCGGCCGGCCGGTACTGCGAAAACCGTAGTTGGATAATCGAAGGTGTGGATCAGCCGAATTTTGTGGCGGCGGACGTAACGCATCAGCTGGAAGGCGCCCGACACCGCGCTCGGCGAGACAAAGGAGTATACGGGAAAATGGACAACTGGAACCCCCGCGGCTTCGAGCTCATGGCGGCCCGCACCCTCCGGCCGGAAGCAGCCGGCGTGGGGTTGAAACCGCGAGCGATCCAACGACTTTGCGATTTCCCGCAACTGTCGCTCGCTGCCGCCCCCTTCGAGTGCCCGCGCCATCAGCAAAACCGGCCACGGCATTAGAAATCTCGGGCCAGCCGGAGACTTGCCCCACGCTTGCGTGTCATACTGATGACGGGAATTTCGACCATTTGAACGCTGCTAAATCTCGCTGGCCGTACTTGGTGTTATTGCTCGTCTTCGCAGTATCACGCATTGTATATTATTGGCTGGGAGTCCGCTTTGACGCGCGGCCCCTGCTGACTTTTTTCCAGATTATCGATCCGGAGTTGTTGCGGCACCGGTTGCTCGAAAGCCTGTACTATGAGCATGCATTTCCACCTGGATTCAATCTTTACACGGGCATCCTGCTCAAGCTTTTTCCCGTTCACTACGCCACAGCATTTCATGTGCTGCACCTGATTTTGGGCGCGGCCATCGGCTGTCTTCTTTATCACCTCATGCGCGTATGCGGCGTGCGTTCCTCAATCGCCGCCACTCTCTCGGCGTTGTTTATGGTTAGCCCGGGCGTCGTAATGTTCGAGAATTTCTTTCTTTACGAATATCTGGTGGTGTTTTTGCTGCTGGCAACTGCTACCGCTCTGTATCACTTTTTCGAGCGGAAGAGCCCGGGCTATGCCGCCGCGGTTTGCGTCTCAGTGTTCCTATTGTTGCTGGTTCGGAGCCACGTTCAACTCATCTATCTGCTGCTGATATTCGCGTGCCTGGTGTATTTCGGCAAGTCCCGGCGCCGGGCCATTGTTTTGGCCGGCTGCATTCCCGTATTACTCGCGTCCGCTTACTACCTGAAGAACTGGATCTTATTTGGTACGCTCTCCGGCACCACCTGGATGGGGATGAACATGGACGTAATCACGTCGCACCAGTTAACTCCGCAGGAGGCACAAGTCCTGCTTCGCGCCGGCGTGATCTCTCCGGTCTCATTGATTGATGTCGGAGCGCCGCTTTCCGCTTACGCGTCCTTCATCACAACAGCGCCAGAGACCGGAATTCCCGTTTTGGATGAGCAGGTGACGTCGACCGGCGCCACAAACTTCGAGAACATCGCTTTCCTTCAGATTGAAAAGTATTATGTTCGGGATGGACTTGCGATTCTCCGGCACTATCCGCGCGCCTATTTGCGCTCCATCGAAAGGGCGTGGTTCTCGTACTTCCTACCGAGCGGGGACTTTCCGTTCTTCGATCTCAACCGCTCGAAAATCCAGCGGATTGACCGCTTCTTCAATGTCGTATTCTTCGGCCAATGGAAGGACGCTTCCGACCGGAAGCAGCTGCGCGCCATCGAGCAGAGCGGGCACAGCTTGGGCCTGATTCTCTATACCGGCACGTTTTTGATGATCGGTTTGCCGCTGCTATGGGCGGGCGGAATTTACTATTTGATCAACGGCTGGCGCAAGAAGACGCTGGATGGCGCTACTAGCGCGTTGCTGGTTTTTATGCTTTCCACCATTACCTACTTGACCGCAGTCGCCAATTTCCTCTCCTCGTTCGAGAACAATCGATATCGATTCCAGGTGGATGGCTTTTTTTTGATCCTGTTCGGCATGGCTTTGGAACAGGCGCGCCGCGGAGGCGCGGATGAACAGCTATCGAGTGCAGAGAAGCCGCTGGAGTTTAGCCGGCGCCGCCGCGAATATTGGGACAGCGTGGCGAGATCGCTGGACCATTCGCCCAGGATCCGCGCCTACTACCGGCAACGGCTGACCGAGATTTACCGGTTCCTGATTCCTCCCGGAATGCGAGTGCTGGAGTTGGGGTGCGGGGAAGGTGGGCTGTTGGCCGCGGTACGGCCGCGGGAAGGTGTGGGGATCGATTTGTCGCCGCTGATGATCGAACGGGCGCGGCGCCTGCATCCGGAATGCCGGTTTCTGGAAAATGACGTTCACGCTCCGGGACTACAGGAGAGATTCGACTTTATTATTTGCTCCGATCTGCTCAACGATGTTTGGGACGTGCAGCGCGTGCTGGAGCAAGCGGCCGGTCTCTCGCATTCCTCCACGCGCTTGATCATCAACACGTATAGCCGGGTTTGGGAACTTCCGAGAAGAATCGCGGAGAGCTTGGGAATTGCCCGGCGGCTGCTGCCGCAGAACTGGCTGACTACCGACGACATTGTCAATCTTTTGTATCTCGCCGATTTCGAAGTGGTCCGATCGTCTGTCGAAATCGTTTGGCCCATCCGCACGCCGCTTCTGGATAACTTGTTCAACAAATACGTGGGGCGGCTGTGGCCGTTTCATTATTTCGCGATGGCGAGTTTTTTGATCGCTCGGCCTCGGCCGAAGCCTGCGATGGCGGAAGAGCCGGTGGTGAGCGTGATTGTGCCGGCGCGCAACGAAGCTGGGAATATCCCGAACATTTTTGACCGCGTCCCGCAGATGGGCGGCGGGACCGAGCTGATTTTCGTGGAAGGAAATTCTACCGATGATACCTACGCGGCGGTGGAGCGCGAAATGGCGCGGCGGCCGGGAACGCGCGTGAAGTTGTTCAAGCAACCGGGCAAAGGCAAGGGCGATGCGGTACGTGTGGGGTTTCGCGAGGCTTCGGGCGAACTACTGATGATTTTGGATGCCGATCTGACAGTTCCTCCGGAGGATCTGCCGCGCTTTTACGAAGCCTGGCGATCCGGCAAAGCAGAATTCGTCAACGGCGTGCGCCTGGTTTATCCCATGGAAGAAAAGGCCATGCGCTTTTTCAATTTTTTGGGCAACAAGTTTTTCAGTCTGGCGTTTTCCTGGCTGCTCAGCCAGAGCATCAAGGACACGTTGTGCGGCACCAAGGTGCTGAGCAAGCGCGACTATGAAGTGATTGCCGCGAATCGCGCCTATTTCGGCGAGATTGATCCGTTCGGCGACTTCGATCTGATTTTCGGCGCGGCAAAGTACAACTTGAAGATTGTGGATCTGCCGATCCGTTACGCGGAACGCACCTACGGCGAAACCAATATCCAACGCTGGAGCCACGGATGGCTGCTGTTGCGCATGGTGGTGCTAGCGATGCGAAGGCTGAAATTTATCTGACGCCCGCGCAGCCTTCCAGATGCGACGGCCGTTTGTAGAGCTGCCACCACTCGGTCTGGGCGCATAGAACATACTGGGCCTGAATGCTTGGGAGATAATTCCGCATCAGAGCTGTGGTATCTTGTTCGGCGGCCGCCGGCCGCTTGGGCACCATCACGATGTCAGCCGCGCCGAACAGCCACTCTGGGGAAGGCTTGTGTTTGTCGCTGAAATGATGATTCAGGCTCATGCATGACGCCCCTCCGTGAGCTGGACGCCGCTCGAGCGCATAGGAGAACGGATTTGTCATGTCCAGTGTATATATTGTCTCCTCGGGTGTTGAGACGCTGCGAATCAAATGGATGCCGTCATTTAGATATTCCACATAGACGCGCCCACTGCTGCGCCGGTCGGACTCGAGCGCATCCGGCACGTCATAAAACAGCAGGCCTGCGAGTGGAGCGGCATGAATCCGGGGCACTTCGGATTCCGGCGGATTTTCGCGGCTCTTCACCATCGCGTAAACGAGTCCGCTGGCGCTGCCAAGAAAGGGCGGTGCGAAGCAGAGTAATGCCACCAGCAGGATCACTGTATCCGCTCTAAGAAACCTGGCTGCATTGCCCGCACCGAATTCTTTTGCGGCGAGCCGGCCTTGCTCAGCCAGAATAATCGCGAACACCGCGTTGAGTGGAAAGCCGTCCGCTTGGGCGTTGGTTGCGAGCAAAAGCGATCCGCCAATCAGCACCAAAACTACGCTGACCAACGGTTGAAGGCGCGATCGGATCACAACGACAAATACTGCTAACAGCGCCGGCCAGAGAATGTCCCGAAGCCCCTTGACCATGGCCGTGCCGATTCCCCACGGGTTTGCGCCGCTGCCTTTGGCCGCCGCTTGGAGCGAGACGTCGTTCCAGACGGCGGCGAAGTCGAACCTCAACCAGGCCATCAGCGCGGCGCTGCCGACCACCAAGCCTAGAACAATTCCGATCAGGCGCCAGCGCTTCCGCGGATCCAGCAGGACAGAATAGCCCGCGAAAACCAGCGCGACCATGCCGTAGCTGGGCTTGCCGAAAAGCAGAATGGCGCTAAGAATACCGGTTGCGACGGCGCCGGGCTGCAGCTTGGCGGAGGGGCCCGACTGTCTTTGAAATACTTCGAGCACTACTGCGCCCAACATCGCGTACCCGTAGCGGTTATAAACCATGGCATGGCTGAGGATATTGGGAGGCAATCCCAGCGGATAAGGAGCAATGGCAATCAGAGCGAGAAACAGCGAAATCAGCGTGGCCGGAATCCAGGGCATTCGTTTGCGGCCGATGGCGTAGCCCACCAAGCCCACAAACGCTCCCACGAGCGCGCTACCATACGCGACCCCATTGACCGAATTGTGCGCCAGCTTCAGCCCAGCGGCCATTATTAGCGGCGTGACAATTCCGATGCCGGGACTGAAATCCACATCGGGCCGCTGACCGTTCAGGACGCGCCATCCACCATCGAGCATGATAAAGAGATCGTGACCGAATCTGCGGGTGTGCACCGCGCCGGTGAATGCCGTGCCAGCGCAAACAGCCAGAATTAACAGGATCGCGAACGCGTCGCGAGAAGGGCCGGCAGGTATCCGCCAGAGCTGTGGCAGCCGGTCAAGATAGGCGCGTAGCCTTTCTCCGCCGGACTGGCATTGCGGCGGTTGGACAACTGGCACTATCCACAAATACCACGCTTGCAACGATTCTACGGAGGGGTGGTGACCATCACGGGCGAAGTGGTGACAACACCACCGCGATTCCGCTGGATGACATAGTAAGCCACTCGATCAGGAATCAGATTCATGCGAACCCGGCAACCGTTGCTGCAATCGGCGTACTTGGCGGGTTCGCTGGCCCACCCGAAGGGGCCCATGACCGCTGCCGTACCGAAAGGTCCGCTTCCGAAGAAGATCCCGCTCAATACGGCACTTTGGGGTCCTGTATTCGTGATTTTCACCGTCACATGTCCGGCAAGAGTCCAAACCAGATAGACCCCGTTGGAAAAATTGCTGAGCGGCCTGGTATCGAGGACGGCGCCGGTAGCGGCGTTCAGAACTTGTACCGTTTGGGTCCGGTTTAATTCGTCCCAATCCAAAAAGTAGATGGCGACAGTATGCGGCGCTCCGTCCGAGAAATTGAGATCGACGGTGAAGGAGGTGGAACTGTAGAGACTGGCAGCAATACTGCCCGACGCAGCGACTCGCTGAAGCGCCCGTGCGTCCGAAGTCGGCACGGCCCAGATAGTGGTTGACGCACCTGTGACATTCACATTCACGTAGGCGGGATATTGTGTGGAATCCCCGACTACGTTGTAGCCATCCGATCCATATACTGCTTTCCAGCTTCCTTCGGTGGTGCTGTCGGTTTTGATAAAGCTGGCCGCAGTGGGCGCCGCCGCGACGGACCCGATGGAACAGCCGCGTTCCTGGCGCGAAGTTGGATACAGACTGTTCGCGGAACCATCCACGGCACCGTTTTCGGCATAACCCCAGCAAAGACGCACTTGGTCGCCGGAAGTACCGGAAATGGTCATATCCTGCGGTACGTAGTTGGTCCTGTCAACCGAATCCGCAACCGGGAAGGATGGCAAATAGACGCCGCACACTTCCGAACGAACCCCGTTCAGCCACCAGCAGGGCACGAACATCCAGGCCCCATCCGGGCTCATTTTGGGTTCGGAGAATTGATATTGGCCACCGATGCCGGTAAACGCCGTCGGCAACATGCGCTGGTGCGAGCCGTTCTTATCCAGAGATCCGGAAATATCCATCTGCTGAATCTTGCCCGCGTCCGGCGTGCTGTTGAAGAAGCAGGGCGCCACTTCTTCGTACTGATTGGTGAGGCACTGATTCTCTCCGGCGGCAAAAGGCACGCTTACGTAGCGATCTCCGGCGCTCGAATCGGTCCGGCATTCCCCGGCATGAATGGCGTAGCAAGCGCTATAACTGGTTGCGTCCGTGATAGTGTGCTGCGCCGTGTTGGGGTTGCTGATTTCTTTCAGCAGAAATCGGCCGGCGAACAGAATGAAAGGAAGATTTTTAGGATCGGCTGGTCCTCCCGAATATGGATCCGTCAGCTTGTATACCTGGTTCGTGCCCGATACAGGAGTAAGTGCCGTGGTTCCGCTTGGACCCGAGCGGTACTCAAATCCGACTCCCACCCCAGGATTGAGATGCCGGTAGTTCACCACCCATCTTCGGTCCCACGCAGTGGCACTCAACTGCCCGGCATCCATGTAGGATTGGAGCACGCCGTTGTATCCCGCCGTGGATCCTGCCCAAGGCGGATTGACTGCAGTCAGATCGGGCAATGGCTGCATGATCTGTTGAAAGATGGGCAGATCAAAGAAGCCGGCGAAATCGGATATATTCTGTAGGTCGATTCCCACCGCAATCTTCCTATCGGGAGCGGATCCAACCACTGCCGTCCCATGAGTGAGAACCCAAGCCGGGCTGTCCGGCATCCACGTAGCGGTTGTGTCGGTGGCATCCATTAGCCAGTTGGCGGCCGAAGCACCCCAGTTGGCGGTCATCGCCAATGAAAATCCATCCGGATGAGTGGAGGTAATCGTGTTGTAAGGCGGTAAGGCATTGTTGGCCCACACGCCGTTGCCGCGGATCAACCACAGTTGGATCTGGGAAGATGAAATCACATTTTTCGCCGCGACAATAAAGTTCTCGCTGTAGTCGTTCAGTGTCTCGTTCTGGCGCATCCAATCGCCAACCTCGAGATTCTGCAACTTCGACCAAGCCGCGTTCGTAACCACCGTCCCATCCGTGCTGGTACATGGGAACTGCTGGGCTTCGGTTTCGCCGCCGGGATAAATGGCTGCCGTACCCGGGGTGTGGCTGCAGGGCTCGGAAGATACCTGCACCTGGATGCAATGGTTGCCCACTGCACCCGCGCTCACCAGAGCTTGCGCAATTGAAGTGGGACACGCGTACGCCTCATTCGCGGCTATCGAAGTCCCCGGGCTGCCGCCGGACGCGGTCCAGTTGGGGATCTGTCCAAATCCTACGCGGTTTACCGCCGTCACCGCCAATTCAAAGGGACCATAAAGGGTGTTGCTGGAGCTGGCCGATGCCGGATACGGCTGATCGAGCGTAAGGGCGTGATACTTTCCGAGCGTATGAATCGGTCCGTGAACGTAACCCCAGCGCCCCGGATATTTTGAGAAACTGTCGAACACTTGGACCAAGTTCCCGCTGGCCGTATCAAATGCCGCGCAAACTTCGAGGGCCCGGTCGCCGCCGCCGGTAGCTGCCAAACATGTTCGAGCAAATCCTCCGTCTGCAATCACCGCACCTACGACAAAACCCGACAAATCTACCCCGGGATTGTAGGCCGCGTAGGCTCGCACGATTTGCGACCGCAAATCCATGGGAGGGTTG
Organism: Bryobacteraceae bacterium; assembly: GCA_050011295.1. GTDB lineage: Bacteria > Acidobacteriota > Terriglobia > Bryobacterales > Bryobacteraceae > Palsa-89. The sequence goes on along the minus strand of JBEKJJ010000026.1, from coordinate 7,085 downwards.
GACGAGGGATTCGTTAGATTCGTATAAGTGAAGCAGGTTACCGCGGGGAACGCGTAGGCGGTTATGTAGCTTTGAGCGCCCTGCCAATTCATGTAGGGCGGATTGCAGCCGGCAATCGTGGAATCGTACCGGGCGGACGCCAGCAACAATGTGTTGCCATTGTTGTACGACACGCTTCCCATGAACTGGGAGCCGTCAGTGGGATGCCAGCCCGCGAAGGAAATATTTGCCCCGTTCGGGAAGCTGGCGCCGTTGGATGTCCAGGAGCTGGTATAGGGCAATCCCGACGGTCCCAAAGGGCGCATTTCGCCGAGCGGGCTGCCGAATTGATCCTTGGAGATTAGCAGCCAATAAGCTGTTCCGGCCCATTCATGCTGAAACATGCAAACGTAACCTTCGAGCGAATACCCGGTATACGCGTGGCCACTCGAATCGTTCGAGACGGTGACGGGATTCAGGTTGCAATGCTCGTTGATGCCATCCTCAAGCACCGACCACGACGTAGACATATCCGCCTCAAAGCCGAAACTCACGCCAATGGAACCGCTGGAGCCTTGCCGGGTGACTTGAAATCCGAAAGCCCGGCCTTCGTAATTCGCGGCCGTTGGACATGCGGAAGCGCACGACTCCACCGTGGTCAGTTGGACCGCGGATTGGATTGATTGTATGGTGCAGTAATCGTTCACGCAGCCCCACGCGGAGGAACCCTGAATGTAGATCTGACTGCCCGCCGGCCAATCCACGTCGAACGCGTTTTGGTACGTGGTTGGCTGGCCGGGATTCGTCAAAGACACGGTATTGCCGCTAACCGATACTGTGCCCGGAGTGGGGACGACATCGCCATGCAGCGGTGTGTAACCCCAATCCGCAAACACAGGCGACGGCGTAGCGGCTGGGACTTTCACGGTTCCGGTGGCGCCGGCGCTGCTCTTGAGCGGGACGCTAAACTGCTGGGAAAGACAGGGCAGATTCAACCCCTGCGCCAGACACACGCTCACGGTATCGCTGCCATTTGCGGCGGCAATGGCGGTTGCATCCGCCGAACCATAAAGGTAGAGCAGAAGGTCGTCCACGTTGAAGCGCGGATACCAGTTGTTGAACACTCCACTGCCCACCATTTGGAACGCGGGCAGCGGCATGAATATCTTCGCCGCTCCGGTGCACGTTGCGTAAGAAGCGCCGCTCGAGTTCAAACTGCTGGTATTCGAGCACGTGGAACTTCCAGTGATCGCCGTGGCCAGGGGCGCGCCCACTCCATCCGTGCTGTTCAGACCCTTGGCATAGGCATCTCCGGCGAAGGTCATGCGTTTGACAAGGAAGCCAGTGGAGGGATCCACCAGCATTTCGTTTCGCTGGGCCTGGGTCCAATCGAACTGGGGATAAGCGCGGTTATCCCAGGCATTCGGATCGAAGGGCGGTTGCTCCGGATACAGATTTCCGAGCGCTGGGTTGCGCGTTGTAAACGACCCTTGAGCGGACTGAAAGGCCAAAACGTCAGTGATGGTGTAGTAGTACGAGGTGACGGCCGCGAGCGGCCGGGAATGGAATTTTCCATCGGTTGCCTTTTGCGAAGTCCGCAACCCGGCCACGAAGCTCACGCGAGCGCCACTGATCGCCGATCCCGCGCGATTGCATCTTTGCGATCCCGCGAATAATGTTGAATTGGTATCGTTGACCAGTTCGGTGCGCGCGGCGTCGCTATACACCTGCACCAGGCATTGTGACGGATCGCTCACGGTGAATGAAAGAATGGCTTGTGAGGGAGTGGATTGGATGCTGATGGGCCCGATGGCCGCGAAGCAGGCCGGCGCACACAAAACGATTGCTAGTTTTAGACGCTTCCCCATTGCCATCTTCACCAGGTTGTTAGCGCCACGCGGAGCCAGCTATTGGCGGCCACACAGACGTAGTAATAAGTAGTGTCCGTCGACCATGCGCCTTGAGCGCACGGGCTGGAAGAGCTGGACGGAACGGGCGCCCATATCCCGACCAGCGTCGGATCAATTGCAAGCGTGGTGTGCCCATTGGCGGTTGTTCCCAAAAGCCCGGTACTGGCTGAAACGTTGGTGGTGCTTTGAAATGCTCTTCGATCCGCTCCTCCGGTGGAATCCCAAGTCCCGTTCGTCGCCGTCCAGGTGAATAGAGGAACCGAATCCGGTGGAAATGCCGTTATTCCCGGTACAGCCACGCATCCTGAGTTGCAAGTAGCCGTCAGATTGTGTCCCACGGTCAAATTCCCGCTGGAATCCATATAAATGAATGCCGTGCCGCTTCCGCCGCTGATGGTGGCGGAGGTCGAACTGGTGAAGGAGAACGTTACACTGCCGAGCCGGACATTGCAGGGCGTCGCCGCTGAGCAAGTGGCGCCGATCACCAACGTGGTTGACGAGCTATGGCTAGCCACCAGATCCGCAAGCTGGCTCGAGTTCTGCACGGAAGATCCGCCAGTGCCGCTTTCGACAGTCCACCCATTGATGGCCGCGCAGCCATAGAGATTTGCGCCTGCCGCTGCGCTCGACAAGAAGAACATTTCTCCTACGTTGCAAGTTGCCGGCAGCGTCACACCCGACTTCAGCGGCCGAGTGGTGGGCGACATGCTGAAATCCACATTCTTGCCTTGGGCCTGCAGGTCGATCTGTGTCTGGGCTCTCACTTGGTGCAAACAAAACCCCTGCTGCAGACAAAACGAAATTAGAATAGACCGGAAATACACTCGCCGAAACCTCGCTTTGCCGACGAGTATATAGTGTCCAACCGAGAAACTTGTCTCAATGCATTGATACTATTGGAGAATCTGTTTGTGACTGGCTTTCTGGAATGGCGTGACCTTTGGGTCAAGCGGCTCACCATCGGCTTCTTGGTGATTGCTATCGCGTTGGGCGCCGCCCAAGCGTGGACCTCGCGCTACGCAATGAATCCCGACGGAGTGCAATACTTAGACAACGCCAGCGCCTATTCCAGCAGTGATTTCCAGCATGCTCTCAACTCGCAATGGAGTCCGCTTTATCCGTGGCTGATTGGCGCCTGGCTGGCAGTCTTCCATGCGAGCCCGTATCTGGAATTTCCGCTGGTGCATTTGCTGAATTTTCTTATTTACCTGCTCTCGCTGGCGGCATTTCTGTTTTTTCTGAAGGGCGTGTTGGGGAGGATTCCGGAAGAGAAGCACGCGCCTGTGCTGCTGATCGCATGTTCGTCCTTTCTTTATTGCTCGCTGGATTTCACGAACCTGGCCTATGTCACTCCCGATCTGTTGGTCAGTTTGTTCACTTTTCTCGCGGCTGGTTTTTTATTGCGAATTGCTTCGGGGAGTGCGTCAGCATCCCGCTATGTTGCGCTGGGAGCCGTTCTGGGCGTGGGATACCTGGCCAAGACTCCGTTCCTGATTCTCGGTTTGTTGTACCTGGGGATTACCGCCGTGCTCAGCTTTAAGCAGCGTGGCGGCCTGGTACGGTGGTGCCTTCTAGCGGCGGCATTCGCCGCGATTGCCGTCCCCTATATCTGGATTTTGTCCAACGCCAAGAGCCGGTTCACGGTGGGTGACAGCGGAGCATCGAATATTATCTGGCTGGTGAATGGCGTGCCTTACTATAACTGGCAAGGCGGACCTCCCGATAACGGCGCCCCAATTCATCCCACGCGGCAACTATCCAGCGATCCGGCCATCTTCGAGTTCGCCACGCCGATAGCCGGCACTTACCCGCCTTGGTACGATCCCTCTTACTGGAGCCAGGGCGCCGGAATCGCATTTCGCCCCGGGGATTTCCTACGCGCGCTCCACCGGCAAATCCAGTTGTACGGGTATCTCGTCCACCATCGCCAGCTCCCGCTCGTCTTTGCCCTGGCTACGCTTTTTCTGCTGTCTCGGGATAAGAGCCGCATCTTCGCCGGCATGCGTCCCTTCTGGCCAGTACTGTTATTGGGAGCCACGCCCTTTGCCATGTATGCCGTGGTTCACGCGGAGGGACGCTACTTGGCGCCATTCTTTGTGTTGCTGTGGACCACGCTCATGGCCGGTCTTTTGGTGGGTGTGAACGACAACTTGGACCGGCGGGTGTTGCTTTCGATCGTGAGCGTCGCCGCCGGCTTGATGCTGGTCGAGGCAGTGACCGTGACCCCTGCTGCCGCCGGGTCTGCTCGGCTGCAGTATGAAATTGCGGAACGAACCCAAACGCTGGGGCTGAAACGCGGCGACCCGGTTGCCATCGTGACCGGGGATTTGGACTATTTCTGGGCTCGGCTGGCGGGAGCCCGTATCATCATGCAAGTGGACTTCGGCAAATCAGGCTGCCCGGATTGCCAAAAACTCCCGCCGGAATGGGCGAAAGCGAAACAGATTCTAGCGGCAAATGGCGTCGTTCTGGTGGTCTCCCCTTGTATTCCGGGTGTCGTGGATCAGCCGGGCTGGCAGCAATTGGGCGCGACGGGAGCGTTTGCGTACCGGTTACCGTGAGACGACAGCCGGCAATCCAGCACTACCCTTTGAGTTGGTCGTGAGGCAGGTTGGTAACAGTTGGTAACCTGCGCGCCGATTGCCAATCGGCGCAAACAGCGCGGGTTACCAACAGTTACCAACCCGCGCGCAGGATGCCATCCTGCCCTACAACTAGCGTCAGACTTGGCATGAGCCGGTTCAATATCTCCGGGACCGCGGTGAAGACGGCGCTCGAAACGCTACCGGTCAGAGTCATACCCGCGCGCGAAGCTGAAGCTTCCCTGATCCTAGAACCCTCCGTTTCCGAGGTCACCCTGGTACAACGCGCGGGTTTTGTCCTGATGTGCATTTTCGCTGTGTCCGGCTACGCGAACGAATTCGCGCTCCGCTATTTTCATGTCAAAGCCTACATTTCAACGGTCTCGTGGGTGGTGCTGCCGGTGCTGCTGGTTCTAAGCGGCAATTTACTCCGCGGCCTGCGAGATAAAACCGGCCGTTTGTGGTTGTTCTTTCTGCTCTGGATAGCGCTAGCGGTTCCGTTCAGCATCTGGAAAGGCGGATCGACTGCGGTGTTGCTAAATTACGCATCTCGCGGATGGATCCAGCTGTACTACTATTCCGCCTTCCTGATTGCATTCCGGCATTGCCGCCGCTTTCTGTTTTTTCTGATCGCCTCCAATGTACTGCTGTTGCTGGACTGCTTCCTCTTCGGCACAACAACGTACGGGCGCTTTGACATCCCGGACAGTATCTTCTTCGCCAACGCCAACGATCTCGCTCTTCAACTACTGATCGCCGCTACGCAATTCATGTACCTTTTGTACCAGCATCAAGTTTGGAGGCGCGTTGTGGGCGCGGTGGGGATACTGATTGCACTGATGTATATGCTCAAAACAGGTTCGCGCGGAGCATTACTCGCTGCGCTGGTTCTCGCCACAGTCTGCATTCTGTTCGGAAGAAATCGGATTCGCTTGGCTATCGCCGGCGTGCCCATTGCGTTGGCTCTAGCTTTACTGGTTCCCTCCTCGTTCTTTCACCGGTTCACGCTCATCGCATTTCAACCGGAGGCTACGACCGCGCTCGATTCTTCGGATGCATCCGCGGTTGCATCGCAGATCCAGCGCATGGCGCTGCTCCGGCTAAGCGTGACCTATGCCGTTACCCATCCCCTGTTTGGCGTAGGACCGGGCCAATTCGCCGTGGCCGCTTCGGGCGATGCGGCCAAGCAAGGGAGGGTGCCAAACTGGTTGGGCACCCACAATTCTTATACGGAAATCGCGAGCGAGTGCGGGTTGCCGGCATTCTTTCTGTACGCGTCGGTTATTGTAGTGACGCTCCGATCCAACTTCCGGATCTTCCGGCGGACCGCACATTTAGCAGAGTACAGGGATCTGAGCGCGCTAGCATTTTGTTTTTTAAACGCCACTCTTGTGTACGCGATTTGCACGTTTTTCTTTCACATCGCCTACAGCAGTTTTCTGCCGGCCCTTGCAGGAATGAGCGTAGCGCTGCGTTTGACGACTAGTCCTAGGCTGTGGAATTCGAGACCTGGGTTATAAAAAACTGGACCTAGGCTCACTCCCTGGCGCCGGCACTCCACGCGGCAGGCGGGTTGGTTGCTTCAAGAAGTCCGTAGGCGGCTTCTTGGGGCCGCACGTCGCCAACCACGGCTGCAACAATCCCCGCAGGCCGTTTCTTGATCTCCTGCAGCAGGACGATCAAGTACTCCCCGACAATTCCCATGCAAACGAACAACACGCTGAGAGCAAAAGCCAGAAACACCAGCACTGTCGCAGTTCCCGCGTTTGCGCCCACCCAGTAACCCAGCACCGAAAAGCGCGGGAAAAGACGGTTGATCAAAATGAGGACGCCGAATAGAACGGAGAGAAAACCCATGCTGATGCCGATGATACTGGCCAGCCGCAGTGGGATGGTGCTGAAAGAGATGAGTCCTTGCAAAGCTAGCGCCGTCAATTTCCGCAAGTTGTATTTCGTGGTTCCGTGCAGCCGTGCCGGCCTATCGTAGGGGATGCCGGACTGGCGGAATCCAACCCAGGAGCGTAACCCGCGCAGCATTCGCGACTGTTCCGGAAGGGCCAGCAGCGCTCGCTGGCAGCGTTCGCTGATGACGCTGAAATCGCCTGCGTCGCGCGGCCAATCGTGATCGGCGGTGCGCTGAATGATGTAATAGAAAACCGAATAAGCGGCGCGCAGCAAGACGGGCGCATCCCGTTTTCGACGGATGCCCAAACAAACATCCAGGCCTTCCGCCATACAGGCTCGGTACAGTTCCACCATAATTTCTATGGGATCCTGCAGATCGCAGTCCATAATACCGATGTAATCGGCGCGAGCGTAAGCTAATCCCACCGAGAGAGCGGCTTGGTGGCCGAAGTTCCGGCTCAGCCGTAAGCCGGACACTCGCCGGTCGCGTGCATGCCACTCGTTGATGGTTGCGAAGGTAGAGTCGCTGCTGCCATCATCCACGCATAAGACGGTCCAACGTCCCTCGGTGGCTTGCTCCAGCGCCGGCAGGACCTTGGCGAAGAACGCGGGGAGCATTTCCTGCTCGTTATAACAGGGAACAATAACGCAAAGGGAAGGCGGCAAGCGGAAGCCCCCAACTTTCGTCTTAAGAGTAACAGCGGCCGCC
>JBEKJJ010000025.1:0-47076 GCA_050011295.1 Bryobacteraceae bacterium | reverse complement strand
GCGAACTCCAGTACATTGCCTTCCGCGATGGCCGGCCCTAGTAGCACCGTGATGATGTTCACCATAGCGAGGGTGACCCATCCCAGGATCACGCAGTTCATGAAGAGGCCCAGGTAAACGGCCTTGAATCCACGCAAGAACGCGGCAGTCTGGCCGCCATATCGCAACTCCACCAGCTCCACGTCGGTCAGGATCTCAGCGCGGCGCCAATAGCGCGCGAAGAAGAACACAGTCAACATTCCGCCCAGGCATTGTCCCCACCACAACCAGTTTCCGGCGATGCCTTGCCGGGCCACTAGTCCTGTGACTAGCAACGGAGTGTCGGCAGCGAAAGTGGTGGCCACCATGGACGTTCCGGCCAGCCACCAGGAGACATTGCGTCCGGAAATGAAAAACTCTTCGGTGTTGCCGCTGGCCCGGCGCCGATAGTAGATGCTGATTAAGAGATTGATGAGCAGGTAGCCGGCGATGACGATCCAGTCGGTTGAGGTAAGTGTCATGATCGAGTGGTTGCCGCACTAATATACCAAAGCGCGTGCGCTACAATTACTTCGGCCATGGCGGGCAAGACTTACGACGCGATCGTGGTGGGCTCCGGCGCGAGCGGCGGCTGGGTTGCCAAGGAATTGACCGAAAAGGGCATCGAGGTTCTGATGCTCGAGGCAGGACCACCGCGTGTACCCACTCGGGATTTCACCGAACACATCTGGCCCTATCAGCTCAAGTATCGCGGTTTCGGAAATCAGAAAAAACTGCTCGAAAACCAACCAGTACAGCGCCTCTGCTACGCCTGCGACGATTACAGCCATCAGTTTTTCGTCAATGACAATGAGCATCCCTACACTTTTCCCGCGGACAAGCCTTTCATGTGGATTCGCGGCCGGCAAGTTGGCGGCAAGACTTTTTGCTGGGCCCGCGTCAGCTATCGCTACAGCGATTTCGAATTCAAGGCGGCCAGCCGTGACGGTTACGGCCAGGACTGGCCTTTCAGCTACCAGAATCTGGAGCCGTATTACGATCGCGTCGAGAATTTCATAGGCGTCAGCGGCTCGGCGGAAGGATTGCCGCAATTGCCCGACAGCAAATTTCTTCCGGCCATGCGGCTGAGCTGCGGCGAGCTGGCGGCGAAGCAAGTCGTCGAAAAGAAATTCGGATGGAAGCTGATTGTGGACCGCACGGCGAATCTTACGGTCCCACTCAATGGCCGGCCGGCTTGCCATTATTGCGACGAATGTCAGCGCGGCTGCTTCACCGCATCCTATTTCAATAGCCCGTCAGTTACGCTGCCGGCCGCGGCGCGCACCGGGCGCCTTCAACTGGTGAGCGACGCCGTGGTGAGCCATCTAATAATGAACTCCGAAGGTAAGGCGGATGGCGTGGCGTTCATCGATCGCAACACGCGAGCCTCTCGCGAAGTTCGCGCCAAGGTTGTCGTATTGGCCGCAAGCGCACTCGAATCCACGCGGATTCTGCTGAATTCGCGCTCCCGCCGATTTCCGGCCGGAGTTGGCGGCGAAAATGGCGTTCTTGGCCACTACCTCATGGATCACACCACGCTCGAAAACGCCGGTGGAGTGATGCCCGCTCTGGCGTCGTCGAAGCGCGAGCCCGTGGGCCGTCCCTGCGGCTACATCATTCCGAAATACGTAAACACATCCGCTCGCCACCAGAACAACAATTTCCTGCGCGGTTACTATTTCGCCGGTGATGGCCGTCAGGAACTTTACGGCCACGCTTCAGCCACGCCAGGATTCGGCCGCGCATGGCGCGACAAAGTGCGCCACAACATTCCGTACAACTTCAGCGTTTACGCTCAGGGCGAATGCTTGCCGCGGCACGACAATTATGTCGCGCTCGATCCAGAGAAAAAGGACGCTTGGGGCATTCCCGCGTTGCATATCCACGCGAGCTACGGTGAGAACGAACTCGCCATGGCCAAAGCCATGCGCGATCATCTGGGCGAAATCATGGACGAGCTGAAGCTCGAAAATCGCGAACAGCCGCGCGACGAGCTAAACATCTTCGGCAAGAACATTCACGAGTGCGGCACGGCGCGGATGGGCCGGGATCCCAAGACCAGCGTGCTGAATGCTTATAATCAGGTGCACGGCGTCAAGAATGTCTTCGTGACAGACGGCGCCTGCTTCGTCACGCAAGGGTGTTCCGAACCGACGCTTACGATCATGGCGATATCGGTTCGCGCGGCGGACTACATCGCGGAAGAATTTCGCAAAGGCAATTTATGACGCGGCGTGAATGGTTTATGCAATTGGGCGCTGGAGTTGTGCTCAGTGGCTGCAGCGCATCGGACCTGGATGCCGCCGAGCTTCCACCGGGAGTTTACGAACCATCGCGTGATCATCTGAGCCACGCGCTGGCGGGACATTCGCTGGAGGCAGGCAGCGAGACCGAGCTGTCGCCAGAATTTCGGAGGGTGTTCTTCTCGCCGGATGAATACCTCGCCCTTAGGCAAATGATTGCCCTTTTCCTGGGCGAAAACCCTTTACCGATTGTCGACGAGGTCGGCATGTGGATCGATCTCACTGTCGGTCAGTCCTCCGCCGTTCGCAAAGCCGCGCTGGCGCTATCGCCCGCACACCGCACGCTGGCTGTGCACTACTACGGCGCGAAAGCCATTCAGGAACTCGAAGAGCTGGACCCGCAGACAATTTGTCGCGAAGGTCTGGCGTGGTCCGCTCGCGAAACGTCGCTCGAAGCTATCTCAGACGATCGGCCCGAGCCTCGAGTGGAAAACCCCGGAACGCGATTCTTCACCTATTTGAAAGCCAGGGCCATTGAGGGATTCTATACATCCCGCATCGGCCTTGAAGAGCTGGGGCGCGGCAATCCCGATTTTCACGCATCGCCGCCGGGTTGCACGTCAGAGTTTCCAGTTCATCCCTAGAGAAAGGCCCATCAGCTTGCCTCCCGTCCAACAATGCGGATTGGAGGCCACTAGCCCACCCGTCGAGTCAAAAGCATCGTGGCAATCGGTTGTGACCGCGCGGCCGCCCGCGCCGAGGTCGTAATGCGCCGCCGGGCCGTTGTCGGTCAGTGCCCAATTGGCATAGATGTTCAGGCTCTTGGTGAGCTGGCGTTTGAGCGCGACAGTGAACATGTTGGAGCGATTGTCGGCGTTAGCGCCGGCTGTGAAATCGGTTCCGGGCACGCCGCCGGGAGGCGTGATTAGCGAGTCGTTGTGTTGACCCGGATCGCCAGGAGTGCGGAACGCATGCGCCCAGCCAAAGTGTAGGCTCAGCGTTCTGGTCAGGGGGTGACTCGCGACCAGCCAGGTTCCCAGCCGTTGGCGTTCGTTCTGGAATTCGAGGTCCTGCGGGACGTAGCGATGCAGCGTTTCAAAAATGCCGCCCAGCGAAGTCCCACTGTGGAACACATATTGCGCCGCGACCTTGCCGGCGTCTTCGTCCGCGGTGTCCTGCGCCATCAGAAGTTGCGAATACGCATTGGCGGAACCGTAAATACCCATGATGTCGCTGGACCGGTTTACTTTCTCGTGACGCTCGTAAGCGGCCGTGAGGTAGAGTGGCCCTCGCGTATAGGACACGTTGGCGCTCACCACGTCGCTGAATGAGCCGTCGCTACAGGTGACCGGCGTTATTCCGCCGCTGCCGGGCACATTGCCGCCCGTGCAGTCCGATTCGCCCGCGGCGAGGTTGTCGCTATTGTCGGCCCGATTCTGGCCGGGCGAGAACAAGACCGTAAAGTCGACGTTTCCCCCACTCTTTAGCTCAAACAATGGAGATTGGTACCAGATGGAATGGTCTAGCCGCGTGCCGAACTCCACGCGATTGTCGCCACCGGTATTAGCCATTATTACCTGGTAATCGCCGATCATAGCGGAGAACGGATTCAATATATTTGTTGAAGTCCGGTAGGGCGCGTCGGTCTTTCCGACCATGAGAGAGCCCCAATGCCGCGAGCCAAATCCAACGAAACTGTTGCGCGAGGTCAGTGCCCCTTTCACGGCATTGCTCTCGTTGCTGTTCGATTCGCCGGTACCAGCGGTTGCTGCAATATCCAGTTGGGTTTCGAGTTGATAGATGAAGTTGAAAGGCAGTCCCTTCAGCGTCTGGAAACCGCGCACGCCGATATAGGAAAGATTGGTGGAAATATCGGGCAGCCATCCGACCATCCCGACTGGGGGATTGCCATCGGGTCCCAGTTTTCCGCCGAGGCCTTTGGTTGCGGTGTCGGCGGAAAGGTCAAGATTCGCGTAGACCGTCAACTCCCCGCCGGGCGTGTAAAAAGTGAGGCGCTCCCCAGGTTTGCGCTCAAAAAATCCATGGCCGCCGTCGGCGCCTCCGGACGCATCGTCCGCCCCGGGACTCGGGAGTTTAGCTGGCATAGCGGCCAGCACCGGAGCGCCTCCGAAGCCTTCCGGCGGCGTTTGACGCTCCAGCTTTTCGGTTACCTTCTGAAGTTGTTCCTGGAGAGCATTCATCTGCTGCTGCATTGCCTGTAGCTGGGCCTTTAGGTTCGATATCTCGTCGGCGTGTAGCGGCGGCACGGTCAACAATACGGATAGGGCAATCCCCACGAGCTTCACTTGTTGCATAACTTGATTCCTCTTCTCGCCGTAGCGAGCTGTCAGCATTACCTATCGGTAATTCCGGACAGGTTATGAGTGAGCTTCCGATTCAAGCTGGGGGATTCACTGCGGGCGCGTGTGGCGCGCCAGCCAATCGCCGATAATTTCGAGCGCCGCGGGAGAAAATGTCTCTTCGAGCTCTGCGTATTCCTGCACCGTGCACTGCTTGCACTTCTGAAACAGATGGTTCAAACCAGGCAGCTCGCTCACCGTGAAATCGCTATTGCCGGCCGCAGCCAGCGCCGCCGTGATGGCAGGCAAATTCTGTTGAGGCGGCACCTGCAAATCGCGTGAGCCATTGAGCGCCAGGACAGGCACTTTCAGTTTGCGCAATGCCTCCGAGGGGTCGTAGAAGAGGAATGACCGCATTTCGGGAGACGTAACGGCCTTGAACTGTGCGCGCACCATATCGTCCAAAGCGTCGGCGGTCTTGCGCTGGGCTTTCCACTCCGTCATCATTTTCTCGACTGCGGCGTTGTCGTCCGGTTCGGACTGCAAGATGCGGAAAATCATTTCCTGCATGGCATGTTCTTCCCCGACCTTTTGCTCAGAGCCACCGGACGCGCGAATAACAGCCTCGCCTTGCAACTTGAGCACTTCCGTACCAACGACGCCGGTTCCCACCAGCATGATCACAAATGCTATGTCCGCTGACTGCACGGCCGCTGCGGGGCCAACAATTCCGCCTTCGCTATGTCCGATCACGCCAATATGCTTCGGCTCGATTCCCTTGCGCCCCTTCAAATATCCGACGCCGGTGACGACGTCCGCGCCCATATCGTCCAAGGTCTCGCGCGTGGAGCTGCCGGTAGAACCGCCCACGCCGCGATCGCCAACTCTCAGGATCGCAATGCCGCGGCGCGTGAGATAATCCGCGATCACCAAAAAAGGCTTGTGACCCAGCAGGGATTCGTCACGATCCTGCGGCCCGGAGCCGGTGATCAGGAGCGCCGCTGGAAAAGGCCCTGGCCCGCGCGGTAGGGTCAACGTGCCGGCCAGCTTGATTCCAGCGCTCGTCTCATAGACCAAATCCTGAGCTTCATATGGATAAGGCGGCTTGGGATTCTGCGGGCGATTCAGAGTCTCCAGCTTTTCGACGCGCTTGAAAACCAACGGTAGCGCCGCTCCTTGCACGAAGGTCCCGCGAATCTCCCATCCGTCGGCGCTGAGAGTGCCGTCATATGTCGCGTGCAGGTTGGGTAGTTCCAGGTGAAGCGCGTTGGCCGAAAAGGTGGTGACCTTCCAGTAATCGAGTGAAAGTGTAGCCGTAATACGGGTGCCGCGATTGATCGCGGGCGGACGCAAGCGCCTTCCCAACTAGCGCGTAGCCTCGATGGCCATCGCCTCGTAGGCGTTGACGTCTTTCCACTCGCCGCGCGGGCGCAGCTCTACCGAAACGAATGTTGAGTCGCCCGTCTCACCCGCGGCGTACTGCCTGATTTCGGTAAAGCCGGCCTGTTGATAGCTGGCGCGCAGCAGCCCAGGCGTGTACAGAAACTGATGGCCAAACCCGTGCATCTCATTATTGAGAATCACGCAGGCGGGATCGGATGTCTTAATCCAGTTCTGAGCGGCCAGCTTGCGCGCGACAAAGTGGGCGGTCTTCGGTGAATGCTCCGGATCCTTCTCCTCAAATAATCCCAGGAACTGGATTAGATTGGGCGTCACCATGCGGATTTTTCCGCCCGGAGCGAGAACACGGTGCGCTTCCTTGAAAAACGCGAGGGCGTCTTCGTAGTCGATATGCTCGATGACGTGCTCGCCGAAAATGTAGTAAACCGATCCGTCCGGAAACGGAAGTGGCTTGGTGGCATCCAGGTAGGCCTGCCCCTCCATCGGTTCGATATCCGTGTTTAACCAGCCGGGCGCGGCGCTGGGCCCAGCGCCAATCTGCACTTTGGGCCGCGGGTTGTTGCGCAAATACTCCTCAATGATTTTGGGAGAGACGACTTTCTGCTGGTAGTCGGAACGGATTTGATCGCGGGCGTGGCCGTAAATGTCGGGACGAATGCACAAGAACAAGATCGCGGCGGCGAGGGTGATACCAGCCTGCGCGGCACGATTTGCCCACTTAGACTCGAAACGTCTCTTCACAAACGGCTATCGGCGGTGGATCAGAAGAACCTTAGTGACGCCGCGAGAACAAAAAACGCAATTGCGGTTGGCAGGCGCTTTCGCCTGCGAACCCCGGCTAACGGGCGCCGTGATCCAACAACACTTTCACCGCGACCGCTTTCCCGCGACCCTGCATGCGCTTGAGTGGGGTTTGCCAATCTTCCGGTTTGGGTTCGCGGGAAATGCATTCGGCGAACGGACGGTTGACTGCGGCCGGGTCGCGAGCCAGGATGTCGGGGACGCGGTCCAACCGATCGAAGTCGAGAGCATCAAAAAGGCAGATCGCGCCCTCGTTGAGCATTATGTCCCGCGTGGCGGTTTGGTCGAAGAAGTCGGCCCAGCCAACCGGTGTGGCGTCGTAAAACGGCTCACGAACCGCCGGCGATGCTCCACGATCGAGCAGAAGCCTGAGAATCTCCTGACTCCGGCCTGTGGCGCCGTGCAGCGCCGCGATTTCGTCCAGATAATCGGGATCGAAACCCAAATCGAGAACCAGCCGGACTGCTTCCAAACGCCCGGTGGCAACCGACTTTAGGACCATGGATTTGGGAGCGCGCTCGAAAAGTTCCGGCGCGTTATGCAGCATTTCCCGGGCGCCGTTTTCATCGCCCGCCATGCAGAGTGCCGTGAATCGTTCCACGTCATTCAGCGCGGACGTTGGCGAGCCCGCTTGCTCCAGCAACCGAGCGATTTCCAGATGCCCGTCGTCGATGGCGCGGCGCCACGGCGTCGACCCTTCGAAAATTTCATTAGTTTTTGCTCCGTGATTGAGCAGAAGCTTTACGCGATCCGTGTGGCCACCGCGAGCCGCGCGGTTTAGCTCGCGCCCCAATAGCGTGATGACCGAGGATCCAGTTTTCGTTTGCACGTCCGGCTGCAGACCGTGACGAAGCAGGATCTCGAGCGACGCGGCTTGGTTGATCCACAAGGCCTGCTCGTCGGCTGGATCGGCTCCACGCGCGAGCAGCAATTCGGCCATCTCGCGCCATTGCGGATGAGGCGGCTGGTTAGCCAAGCCTGTGGGACCGCCTCCAAAGAGCCCTGTCAAAGCAGTGAAGCGGCGCGCGCGATCGCTTCCTGGGGGATCATTATGCTTGATTGTGTACGTGTTCGGATCCGCGCCGCGATCCAGTAGGAGCTTCGCCACTCGATAGGTGGACTGGCTCGGATTTAGTGGCGTAACGCGTGCGTAACAGGCGCAGAGCAGCGGTGTCCAGCCATTAGGCCCGGGACGGTTAACGAGATCGGTATCGTCATCCAGAAATGCTTCGACTGTGCGTGCGTTGCCGGCTGTAGCGGCGGCCCAGACATTGTCTTCAGACAGCTCCGGATGCTTGGCCAACATTTCGCCAGCACGAATGTGGAACGAGCGGTGGTCGTAATGCGGATCGTCGTAGCAGAGGCACGCCGTCAAGACGAACTGGTTCGCCAATTCCTGGTTGGAGGCTTGAACAGCGGCCTTCAATTGCGGCCAACTCTCGAATCCGGCTTCGCGCGCCAGCACTAGCTGGCAATCTGTGAGGCGTGGCTTGGCCTCGCGAAGCTGCTGGTCGGACATCGCGCCATATTGCGGGTGAACGGTTCGGATTCGTGAAAGCGTTTCCGCGTGGCCGGAGCGCCATTTCTTTTGCAGGGTCTTGGCTTGCTTTTTCAGGTTCTCGAGCGAAGGGTTCGGCGGTAACGGAGTGGTCATGACAACTTCCTTTCCAGTGCCCGGCTGCTCGCATGGTCAGGGCTGAAAGGACAGTCGTTATGTCCGAATATCTAGCTGATGTTCAGGCGGCCTTAGCCCTTTCCGCGAGCTGGAGGCATCCTGAAATGCTCCAGGTCCAAGATAGCTGACGAGGTTTCGCGCGTCAAGCCTGTCCCAGTCGTGTCAAGCGTTCCTGGACAAAAAAGGGTTCACTGCCCGAACAGTGCCATAAAGACGGTCATGCTGAAAATCCTCGGTAAGGATTTCGTCCAGTCCGTAGTGTTCCGCGTATGACCAGAGGTGCGCGTCAAACCAACTCAACTGGTACGCTGCATAGCCGCGAATGGCAGTTCGCAGGCTGGCCTCATTTGGGTAGAGAACCGTGAACTGCTTCAAAAATTCTTCAGCCTCGCGCAAAGCATCAGCTTGCGCGAGAATACTATGGCCTCGAATGGGGCGCGTAACAGCAGCGATGAACTCCATAATCGCTTGGTGAGGCACGCGCACCGAATCTTCCAAGATGCCGCGTCGAAGCGTTTCGGTGGCAATCTTCTGCTTAGCGGGAAAGCGGCTATCGAATCGATAGACCAGAACGTTCGTGTCAACTAGAGCGGCCACGGCCGTAGAGCTCCTCTCTTTTCCAGCCTCTGTCTTGAGATCGCCTGGCTCCGGATGCCGGTGAACGCTTGCGATAGCGCTTGGTGGCCTGGTCGAAGATGCGGAGCTTCGAATCCCGATCGTCGGACTTGGTCTTCTTCCCGGCGGGAACGACACGAATCACGTCTCCAGCCGGCGCCCATTCGATTTGATCGCCTGGAAGAATGCCGTAGCGGTCCGCAATCGCCCTTGGGACGGTGACTTGGTACTTGGACGTAACCTTGGCCATCTGGACTCCTTAATCATCCTTACTATAGCAAGGAGAGAATCCTTGTTCGATATGCAGTTGCCAGTTATTTGGGGAAAAATGCCGCTCCTGCTAAACTGGCATTTGGCTGCATCGCTTAAACCCGCTGTCCCTCCGGGCGACGTTTCGCTGTCTCGCCTGGTCTCGGAAATCGCGAACGCTCCTGCGATTCGCGAGGCGTTGCAATTCTTTGCGCGCGACAAGCAGCGCATCACGGAGCAGCAACTCCAGCTCTGCCGGGTTTCGGCTCCTACTTTTTTCGAACAGAAGCGTGCCGAGTGGATGCTGGCCCAGTTCAAAGCGCTGGGCGCAGTGGCGCGCATTGACCGGGGCGGCAATGTGATCGCGCATCCAGTGGAGAATCGCGAAGGTCCATACGTCGCACTCACGGCGCACCTGGATACTGTGCTAGCGCCTCGCAATATCGAGGAAGTTTCTATCGATCCCGACGGCCGGCTGCATGGTCCCGGAGTCTCCGACAATGGCGCGGGTCTGGCGGCGCTGCTGGCAATCGCGCGTGTTATTCCGACGCTGGATGGATACGAAGAGCTGTTCCACCGGCTGGTATTCATCGCGAACGTCGGCGAAGAAGGCGAGGGAAATCTCAGCGGGATGCGCTATCTGTGCCGCCAATCCAGCACCGGCGGAAAAATCCAGGCTTTTCTGATTCTGGATGGACCCAATACCGATCACATCACCTCGCAGGCGCTGGCCAGCCGCCGCTTCGATGTCACCATCACCGGTCCAGGCGGCCATAGCTGGAGCGATTATGGCTTGGCGAACCCCGTGCATGCTCTGGCGCGCGCAATCACGCTCTTCAGCGAACTGCGGCTGCCGGGCAATGGCAGCCCGCGATCGTCCTACAATTTCGGGATCATCGAAGGCGGTTCCAGCATCAACTCCATCCCGTCGCAGGCGCGCACCAAGGTGGATATTCGCTCCGAGAGCGCCGCCAAACTGGAGGAAATCTCGGCTCTGCTGACCACGTGCGTAGAGAAAGCTCTCGAGTTCGAGAATGACCGGGCCATCGGAGGCAAGGTCAACGCCAAGATCAAAGAAATCGGATCGCGCCCCGGCGGTCGGCTCGCGGATGATGCACCAATTCTGCAATATATCCGCGCGGTGGACGCCCATCTCGGCATCCGATCGCATCTGGATTGCGCGTCGACCGATGCCAACATTCCTCTCTCCATCGGACTGCCGGCCATTTCCATTGGCGCAGGCGGTCTGGGCGGAGGAGCGCATACTCCGCAAGAGTGGTTTCATCCGGAGGGCCGCGAATTCGGATTGAAACGGATTCTGCTCACTCTACTGCTCCTGCTGCGCGATCTGGATACCCGGCGCCCGGACGTCCTGCGAATGGCGGGAAACGGCTCCCGGAACGGGGGATGAGCGGCCGGAAGCCGTCAGGATGGTCAGTTGATCTCAGTCTCATCGCGGTAGCGCTGATCTGGGGCACCACGTTCATTCTGGTTAAGCAAGCCCTGGCTGGAGTCTCGACGCTGCTGTTCCTGACCCTGCGTTTTGCATTCGCCACCGTGGCTCTCGCGCTGATCTTCCGCAAAGAGTTCCGCAATGCCAACACCGGTAGTGCGATGCGTGGCGGACTGATCGCGGGCGTTTTCCTGTTCAGCGGTTATGTGCTGCAAACTTTCGGCCTGAAGTACACATCGGCGTCGAAGACCGGGTTCCTTACTGGCCTCTACATTCCGCTGGTGCCGCTGTTCAGCAGCGTGATCTATAAGAAAATCCCGAAAATGTCCGAAGTAATGGGTGTGCTGGCGGCCTTTACCGGCATGGCTCTGATGACCATTCAGAAGAGTTTTCTGGATATCGGCGTGGGCGATATTCTGGTTGCCGGATGCGCGGTGGCCTATGCGTTCCACATCCTGGTGCTGGGCCGCTTCGCCGGATCGGCAAACTTAGGAGTATTGACGGTGGTGCAAATAGGAACGGCGGCCGCACTCAGCGCAGGAACATTCTGGTGGGCGGAGCCGGTGCACATCCAGTGGAGCACGGGCTTGTGGATCGCGCTCGCGGTAACCAGTCTGCTGGCCACGGCGCTAGCGTTCGCGGTCCAGACCTGGGCGCAGCGCTACAGCAGCCCCACGCGTACAGCCCTGATCTTCTCCATGGAGCCGCTATTCGCCTGGGCGACTTCATATGTAGTCGCGGGCGAGGTGCTTTCCAAACGCGCGGCCTTGGGAGGGGCGTTCATTCTGGCCGGGATTTTGATGGTGGAGTTGAAGCCGGCTCGCGCTAGTTCCTAACCAGAAACCAGAAACGAGTATCATAGGTGTAGGTCCGGGTCTATAAGAAAGGCACAAGGATTACGATGCGGTGGTTCAACATCATGCGGCAGCAGAAACTGCTGTCTTTAAGTCTCCTGCTGGTCACGCTTTCCATCGGGATTGTGATCGGCACTCTATTCAACACGGGAGTGCGCGCAGCACGAGGACAGAACATCGCACCGGACGCATCGCCGCTGGTTGTGCCGAACCCGGTACAGCTCGGAAATGAGTTCACCAAGCTGGCCAAAAAACTGGAACCATCGGTAGTGTACATCACGGCCGATTTTACGCAGAAGGTAGCCGTTGAGAATCCGCACAAGCGCGGTGACCAGGCAGCTCCTGGTGACTCGGGCGACGAGGGCATGGACCTGTTCCGCCATTTCTTCCGTGGTGGACCAACCGGGGAAATCCCGCCGCAACATCCGTTCCGCCAGGAGCAGTCCGGGACCGGATTCGTAGTCGATAAGAACGGATACATCATCACCAACAATCACGTTATCTCCAAGGTGGATCACATTAAGGTGAAACTCCACAACGGCGATACGGCCGAGTATCGTGCCAGAGTGATCGGCTACGATCCGGAGACCGATTTAGCGGTTATCAAGATCGATCCCCGAACTCCGCTGGTGCCGGTGACCATCGGCAATTCGGACGCGGTGCAAGTGGGCGACTGGGCCGTGGCGATTGGTTCTCCATTCGGCCTCGACGCCTCCGTGACGGCAGGTATCGTTAGCGCGCTGGGCCGCGATATCGGCGGTGCGCTGCAGCTCCAGCGTTTCATTCAGACCGATGCGGCCATCAATCCTGGAAACAGCGGCGGTCCGCTGCTCAATATTCGCGGTGAAGTGATCGGCGTGAATACCATGATCGCGACGCAGAGCGGCGGCTATCAGGGCATCGGATTCGCGCTGCCCATCAATATGGTGGCGCGCGTTTATAACGATGTGATCCGAACGGGCCGCGTAACGCGCGGGTCCATCGGGGTGCAATGGCAAAAGGCCGACAATAAACCGGAACTGTTCCGCGCACTCGGCTCAAAGCCAGGGGTGCTGGTCAATGTGGTCAAGAAGGGCGGCCCAGCCGATAAAGCCGGGATCAAGGTGGAAGATATCATTACCGCCATGAATGGCTCTCCAGTGAAAGACGGTGACGATCTGGTAGCGCGCGTTGCCGATACACCCATCGGAACGCCAGTCACCCTGACCGTGGATCGCGACGGCAAGACCATGGATTTCAAGGTCACGATTATGGATCGGGCCGAAGTTTGGGCCGACGTCTTGAAGGACGATCCACGTTTCGAGGATACGCGGCCGGATCCTGAGGATCCCGCCAAGCCCGACACCGCGCAGCAGCAATACAAGTTCGGTATGAAGCTGCACGCCCTTACCGACGCCGAGCGCAGCGCCATGGGTCTCGAAGGTAAAGGCGGCCTGGTGATTCGGAGCGTGGATCCCGGATCATTCGCCGAAGACATCGGTCTGTTCGAGAAAGATGTCATCCTGGCCATCAATCGCAAGCCGGTGAGCACAGTGGAAGACGTGCTCAAGATCCAGAGTTCACTCAAAGTTGGCGATGCCGTGGCGTTCCACGTCATGCGCGCCATACCTGGCGGCCGCGGTCATACCCCGCAATGGAGCAGCTTCTTCGTGCCCGGAACGTTGCCGCCGCAGTAAGAACCGTTGTTCGGTTGATCCGTTGTTCGGTTGATCCGTTATTCAGTTATTCGGTTCGTGGAACCGGGCGTTACTTCCAGTTTAGAAGTCGGGCGGTGATTCGGCGGTTACGGAGTCGGCTTCTGCGGTTGCGATTGATTCTGAGCGTGTTGAACACCACGAATCCGAAGAGCCCCAGTAGACCTATGACTACTGACAGATTCGCGGCCCACGAGGTCATGCCCCAGTGTGGCAGGCGCTGAAAGCTGGACATACCGGCATTTCCGCTTAGTACGTCCTTGAATTATTTCCTACTCCAATGGTCCCCCGGCTTAAGCGCCTGGGCTCAGCATTCTCCTGCCACCAACAAATGTGTTATGTTGGATCTGCAATCCAGGATGCATCCCGTCCGCGGAAAGGGACGATCCCACCTGGCTCGTTAGGTTGGACTGAACATCGACCTCACTTCTGCCCGTCAGAGCGGACACCGGGCGACTAAGAAGGAGGACTGATGTCCCGTCAATTACCCGTAAAACCAAACCTCGAACATCTTAGGGAACAGGCCAAAGAACTGCTCCGCCGTGTCCACCAGGGTGACACCGCGGCGCTTGAGCTTTTCCATTCTCTCGTATCATTTTCAGCGCCCGCGAGTTTGAAACTCGCCGACGCACAATATGTAATCGCCCGCGATTACGGCTTTCAAAGTTGGCCGAAGCTGAAGGAGCACGTGGAATCCGTGGCGCGCGTGCTGCAACCCGCGGAGATGCTGACCGCGGCGATCCGCGCCCAGGACGCGGAGAAAACCGCCCGGTTACTCCTAAGCCATCCCGAGTTGAAAGCGCAAATCAACCTGCCGCTAGCCAGTTACGGCGCTGGCATGCAAGCTCTGCTTGCAGCCGTGCAGTACAGCGACCGCAAGATCATTGATGTGCTGCTCCACGCCGGCGCCGATATCAATGCTCGAAGCCACTGGTGGGCAGGAGGCATCGGCGCGCTCGATGAATGCTCGCCCGACATGGCCGCATTTCTGATGGAGCGTGGCGCGGCGCTGGATGCGCACTCGGCCTCGCGTCTGGGAATGCTCGATAAGCTACAGGAATTTGTAGCTGCGGACTCCGAAGTTGTCGGCGTTCGCGGCGCGCATGGCCAAACCCCGCTGCATTTCGCCTCCACTGTAGAGATCGCGCAGTATCTGCTGGAACATGGCGCGGACATCGACGCGCGCGACACTGAACACGAATCCACGCCGGCGCAACACATGCTGCGTGTGGTGCAAGCACGGTATTATCCGCGTGACCGCCAAGACACCGCGCGCCATCTGGTCGCTCGTGGTTGCCAGACGGACATCCTGATGGCGGCCGCTCTGGGAGACTTGCCTCTAGTCCGCCGGCACCTTGAGACCGATCCGGCGTGCATCCGAATGCGGGTTTCCGAAACTTTTTTCCCGAAGAAAGATCCGCGCAGCGCCGGCACCGTCTACATACCAATCTTTGGGCCAAATAGAACCCCGCACCTGGTGGCCCGGGACTTCGGCCATGCAGACGTTTTTCAATTCCTGATGGAGCACAGCCCGGAGGATGTGAAACTGTCACAGGCCTTTGAACTGGGCGATGAACGTATCTTCGATGCACTGTTGGCCAAACGTCCCAATTTGATTGAGAGGCTCTCGGACGATGAACGGCGCCAGCTTCCCGATGCCGCGCAAAACAACAATATCGACGCCGTCCGTCTGATGCTGAAGGCCGGATGGCCGGTGGACGCAAGAGGCGAGTACGGTTTGACCGCGCTGCAGTGGGCCGCTTGGCACGGAAACGCGGAGATGGTGCGAGAAGTTCTGCGGTATGGCCCGAATGTAGAGCTGCAGGATGGCGAACATAAAATCCCGGCGTTGGGGTCCGCGCTGCACGGTTCGGAAAATAGCTGGCATCGGGATACGGGCGACTACGCGGCAACGGTTGAGGCACTGATCGATGCCGGCGCCAAGCCGCCGAAGCTCACCGACGATCTGGAAGCGAGCGAAGCGGTTCGAGAAGTGCTCAGGCGATATGAAGAACGCTTGACCTAGCTCCGCCATTCGCCGACAAATCGCCGACGTTCGCCGAAATGTGATCGATACTACCAGCGCTCCGAGTCCATGCTGGTGTCAGAGGATTCTACGATCATGTCGAAGCTGTCGGCAATTGCCGGCATTGGGCTGGTTCTAGGTCTATCAATGTGTAGTGCCATGGGCCAGCCCATTCCAAAGAACTCGCAGGCGAAAGCACTTGCTCCACTTGGCATCGCCTGGGGATTTCTCTACGGCTATTCCGGCACAAAAGCGGAAACGTTCATGCCGCTGGTGCGTGGCATGGGCGGCGGATTCACCAAGGTGTACCTCTTCTGGAATCAGATCGAGCCCGAAAAGGGCCGCTTCCAGTGGGATGCATTGGACGCTTTCACGAATCAATTGAATTCGCCCGAAGAGGGATTGGTTTCGTTGTTTTCAACGTCCACTTGGGCCGTACAAAAACCAGGAACGATGCTGCCTCCCTCTCCCGCGAAGAATCCCGACGATTATTACCGATTCGTGCATGCCGTGGTCACGCATGCGAAGGGCCGCGTCCGCTATTGGCAGAATGATTCTGAACCGAATAGTCCGATTTATTGGGCCGGCACGAATCAAGAGTTCATCGCGGAGCTGAAGTTGTTTCACAAAGCCGTGAAAGATGCGGACCCCTCGGCCGTGGTTGTCGCCGGCGGCTACGATGGCTTATTCAATCCGCCCGGCACGCATCCCATACCCGGCCAGGAGAAAGGCCTCGAGTTTTTCGACAATGTGATGCGCGACGCCTCGGACGCATTCGACGTCTTCGATCTGCGCCTCTATGCCGATCCATACACCATTCCGGGGCGAGTTGACTATATCCGAGGCCGTATGAAATCGTTCGGCTACGAGAAGCCGATCATCGCGACCGAATACGGCGGTCCTGGATTCTACGAGTTTATGCCCAACCTCAGGTATGCGCCGCTGGTAGTGAAATGGCTGCAGGCCATAGCGGCAGGCCATGCCAACGGCGATCCCGCGGCGGCCGATGCGGGGCAAAATGGAGTCGCCGAGCTCTATCGCAATATGGATCAGTTGCCTCCGCAAACGCAGATGTTCATGCAGGGATGCTCGCCTCAATTGCAAGCCAAGTTTGAACGGATACAAGCGCGCGACTTGGTGATGCGGAATGTGGTGGCGTTGTCAGCGGGCGTGAAGAAGACGCTGTATTGGTCGTTGCACGTCGATACGCCGAACCGCGATGACGTGATGAACCTGATGTACGGCAAGACAGCAGTGATGGACTATCAGGACGGCGAGCTGAAGAAGCGATATCCGATCGCCGATGTGTACCAGCGCATGGCGAAGGCGCTGGCGGGCGTCGAAACAGTTACTCGACACGATGTTCCCGGCCGTCCAGGGATCTTCTTATTCGAAGTGAGCCGGCAGGGACGGAATCCGCTCCTCGTGGTCTGGGAAAAGCGCGACATATTTTCGGGCGAAGGCAATCCCGCAACGCCGTTCGATTTCGAGTGGACGTCGCGCGGCGCGGCCGCCCTCGATGCTAAGGGACAGAACATCCCGGTGAAAGTGGCGAACGGGCGCATCGCACTGGATGTGTCCGTTACACCCGTGTTCATCGAATAGCGGCAACCTGCGCCACAATGGTTGTATCAGGCGGGTGGTGTCAGGCGCATGCTCGATCGCATTGCACAATTCATTACGCGTTACCAAATGCTCCAGCCTTCGAGCCGCGTGGGCATTGCCGTCTCCGGCGGCGCGGATTCGGTGTTCTTGCTAAATGCCTTGCGCGAACTGGCCCCGCAGTGGGATCTCCAACTGAGCGTGGTCCATGTCGAGCACGGGATGCGCGGATCGGCGTCCATCGAAGACGCCGAGTTTGTCAAAGATCTAGCTCACAGCTTGGCGCTGCCATTTGATTTGCACAGCGCGAACGTGCCGGCCATCCACGACAATCAGGAGCAAGCCGCGCGACGCGTTCGCCATGCATTTTTCGAAGAACTGATCGCCGACGGTAGAGTAAATCGAATCGCCACGGGTCACACCCGCAGCGATCAAGCCGAGACGGTGCTGTATCGAATCCTGCGCGGCTCCGGGCTAGCCGGACTCGCCGGCATTCTTCCGGTGACCAAGGAGGGCCTGGTGCGGCCGTTGCTCGAACTCGATCGCGCCGAAATCGAAGCGTGGCTGCGCGAGCGAAATATCCCGTGGCGCGAGGACGCGTCCAATCAAAGCCGTGACTACGCCCGCAACCGTCTCCGCCACGAAATCCTCCCGCGGCTGCGCGAAACCTTCAACCCAAATCTGGACGAAACTCTATCCAACATGGCGACAGTGGCCAGAGACGAAGAACTCTATTGGCAGACCACGCTGCCTCACCACCAGCCACCAGCCACCAGCCACCAGCAGCGAGTTCCCCAGACCCTAGCAGCGTCCCAACTGGCGGGAGCGCCCCTAGCAGTGGCCCGCCGCCTAATCCGCCGAGCCATCCAAGGCGCGAAAGGCGACCTACGCCAAATCGATTTCCCTCACGTGGAGCGCATCCTCGAAATGGCTCGATCCGAGGATGGGCACGACCGCGTTCAATTGCCCGGCCTGGATGTATTTCGGTCCTTCGACTGGATCCGGGTGGCAGCGGCGAGTTCGAGCGTGGTGCGCGATTTCGAGTTCGCGATCCACGCCCCGGGATCGGTGGAACTCCCAGGCGCTGGAGGCCGTATTACATTGCAAGTTATAGAGAAAACAGGGACCGCGCAGCCTTGTGTTACAGTAGTGAATGAACTGGACTGGCAGCGCTTCAGTCCTGGGGACGGCGCACTCCCCAGCCTGGAACTGCGTAACTGGAGACCTGGTGACCAGTATAGACCGCGAGGACAATCCAAACATCAAAAACTCAAGTTTTTGTTCCAGGAGGCCCGTATCCCCTTGTGGGAACGCGGGGACTGGCCGATTATCACTTATAATGGGACCATTGTGTGGACCCTTCGGTTCGGAGCGGCCGCTGAATTCGCAGCCGGACCGTCTACGCGAGTCGTCCTTCGGGTGGAAGTTTCCTCGGAAAACGGCAATCGGCCAAGCAGGTTGTAACGTCTAATAGAGTAGGGCGGCTTCCGACGCAGCCGTGTAGGGAGAAGGAATGAACAATTCGAATATCAAGACCGCCATCTTCTGGGTGGTGATCATTATGGTGGTGGTGCTGTTCTGGACCGTGGTCCACAACAACAAGTCACAGCAGCAGGCCCAACTCTCCTACACGCAGCTATTGAACGACGTGAAGGCCGGCAAGATCAAGACCGTCACTATTACTGGGACCGAGCTCCAGGGGACCTACAAAGACGACAACCAGCAACTGAAGTCGAACATCCCGGCAGTTCACCAGAATCTGGACGAGATTATGTACGACAAGGGTGTGGACATCCACTACAAACCGGAAAGCGGCAGCGGCTGGGTCTCCATCCTGATCAACGCTATTCCGTTTGTGCTGTTACTGGCTTTCTGGATCTTCATGATGCGGCAGATGCAGAGCGGCGGCAACAAGGCGCTTAGTTTCGGCAAGAGCCGCGCCCGCCTGCATTCTTCTCAGCAGAAGAAGGTCACTTTCAAGGACGTCGCCGGCGTAGAAGAAGCCAAGGAAGAGCTGCAGGAAATCATCGAATTCCTGCGCGAGCCTCAAAAATTTCAGAAGCTGGGCGGCAGGATTCCGAAGGGCGTGCTGTTGATCGGCCCTCCCGGAACCGGCAAGACGCTGCTGGCACGCGCAATCGCCGGTGAAGCGAATGTTCCCTTCTTTTCGATCTCCGGTTCGGATTTCGTCGAGATGTTCGTAGGCGTAGGCGCCAGCCGCGTGCGCGACCTGTTCGAACAAGGCAAGAAGAACGCGCCCTGCATCATCTTCATTGATGAAATCGACGCCGTGGGCCGGCATCGTGGCGCGGGCCTGGGCGGTGGACATGACGAGCGCGAGCAGACTTTGAACCAATTGCTGGTGGAAATGGACGGATTCGAATCCAACGAAGGCGTGATTTTGGTCGCGGCCACCAACCGCCCCGACGTTCTGGATCCGGCATTGCTGCGGCCAGGCCGCTTTGACCGCCGCGTAGTGGTGGGCCGTCCCGACGTCAAAGGCCGCGAGATGATCCTGCGGGTTCATACCAAGAAAGTTCCGCTCTCGGACGACGTCGAGCTGTCCGTGGTCGCCCGCGGCACGCCGGGTTTTGCCGGAGCCGATCTTGCGAACCTGGTGAACGAAGCCGCGCTGGTGGCCGCCCGGCAGAATCGCAAGGTGGTTACGCAGTTCGATTTCGAACTGGCTAAAGATAAAGTGATTATGGGCGTGGAACGAAAATCGCTCATCATCAGCGACGAGGAAAAACGCAACACCGCCTATCACGAAGCCGGCCATGCTCTGGTTGCGGCACTTATTCCGGAAGCTGATCCGCTGCACAAAGTCACCATCATCCCGCGCGGCATGGCGCTGGGCTTGACTATGCAGCTTCCGATCGACGACAAGCATTCCTACAACAAGGAATATCTGGAAGCGCAGCTTGCCATCCTGATGGCCGGCCGCATCGCCGAAGAAAAATTCATGCACCATATCACCACCGGCGCCGGCAACGACATCGAGCGGGCCACCGAAATGGCGCGCAAGATGGTGTGCGAATGGGGCATGAGCGAGCTTGGCCCCATGAGCTACGGCAAGAAGGAAGAGCAGATCTTCCTGGGCCGTGAAATCGCCCAGCATCGCGACTACAGCGAAGCCACCGCTATTGAGATCGACAAGCAGGTCCGCAAGCTGGTGGACGCCGGCTATGACCGTGCGCAGGGCATCATCGTCGAAAAAGGCGACGCCCTGGCGCGGATCGCCGAAGCGTTGCTCGAGCGCGAAGTTCTGGATGGCGCCGAAGTGCGGTTGCTCATCGAGGGCGGAACTCTGGCTGCTTACACTAAGACCAAACCACCGGAAGGTGGCGGCGACAAGCAGCAGGTGATCCGGCCGGAAGGCGGCAAGCCCGTTACAGGATTGCTCGGCGGCGAGCGGCCCCAGCCTGCTTGAGGCATTTTCCAGTCTATTTGTTCGATGTCGACGGCACGCTGCTAGACTCGGCCGCCGACATCTGCGCGGCGATACAGCTAGTCCTTTCCACCACACGCCAGAACAACGTAACTGACAAATTCCTCCGCTTCTACATTGGGCGCCATCTGCTGGACCTGTTCCAGGATCTGCTGCCGGAGTTGACTCGGGACCAGGTGGACCTGATGATCGCCGATTACCGGCGCATTTACTTAGCTCGCCATCACTGTTCGACGCGCGCCTATCCCGGCATCGCGGAAGTGCTGGCGGCGCTGCCCGGACGCAAGTCCACAGCCACCACCAAAGGGACTCCCACCACGCGCTCCGTGCTTGAGATTTTCGGCCTACTGCCCTACTTCGATCACGTCCAGGGCACCGACGGATTCGCCGCCAAGCCCGAACCGGATGTGATATTCGCGTCGCTAAAGGCGCTGGGCGCCAAGGCTGAGGACTGTCTGCTAGTGGGCGACTCGCCGGCAGATATGGAAGCAGGACGCCGCGCCGGTGTCAAGACCTGCGCGGTGTTGTGGGGCTATGGCAAGCGCGAGGACATCGCGCGGTGGGAGCCGGATTATTGGATTGAGCATCCAAGTGAATTAGCTTAAAAACGGGGACACCTGCACCTGTCCCCAATGCAGCCGCTCGCAACTGCACGCTGGAAGCTCACCGTGGACAGGTGCAGGTGTCCCCGTTTTTAAGCCAACTCATCCAGGCTCAAGCGGCCCGTATAAATCGCCATGCCCAGCGCGGCGTGAATTCCCAAATTCTGCAGTTCTCGAATCTCTTCTAGCGTCGTAATGCCGCCCGCGGCCGTCAGCTCATGCGTCGTAGCCGCGCGCAACCGCCGAAACCAATCGAGATCCGTGCCCTGCATGAGGCCCTCTTTGTCCACATAGGTGCACAAAAATCCCGAGCAGTACGGCTCCAATTGATGAATCACCTGTTCGGCTGAAAACTCCGTTGCCTCTTGCCAGCCCTTCACCACCACTTTTCCGGCTTTGGAATCGAGCGCGATGATCAGACGTTCCGGTCCCACCGCATCCGCGATCTCTTGGAGCAGTTCGCACTGGAAGGCAGCCGTCCCCACGATCACTCGATGCGCGCCCTGCTCAATCAGCATACGCGCCCGTTCGGGAGAACGAACGCCACCGCCAACGCGCGCCGTGGCTCGCGACGCGATCAATTCCACAAGATCGTCGTTCGATCCCTTGCCCATCGCGGCATCCAGATCGATCACCTGAATCTCGGGAAATGCCGCGAATCGCTCAAGCATCTCAAGAGGCGTGCCGCCTTCCAGAGCCTTCTCGCGGCCCTGCACAAGCTGCACCACCTTGCCGCCCATCAGATCAATGCATGGAACAATCACAGCGGCGGCCTTACCGGAACGCCGCATTCTTCAAGAAATCTCTTGAGTTCACCGACAGTGTAAGTTCCATAGTGAAATACCGAAGCGGCTAGCGCGGCGTCCGCTTCACCCTCTGTCAAAACGCGCACGAAATCATCCGGCTTCCCTGCCCCGCCGGATGCGATCACCGGGATATGCGTGGCGCGCGACACCGTGCGTGTCAGATCGCAATCGAACCCGCCTTGCACGCCGTCGGTATCCATCGACGTAAGCAAAATCTCGCCCGCGCCGCGTGCTTCGCCTTCGATAGCCCACCGAATGGCGTCGATCCCTTCATCGTCACGGCCTCCGCGCGTGAAGACATTCCAACTTCCGACAGGATTTCGCCGCGCGTCGATCGCCAGCACCACGGCTTGAGCGCCGAACTCTTCGCTTAATTCCGTGATCAACTCCGGACGGCGCACCGCGGCGGTATTAATGCTCACCTTGTCCGCTCCAGACATCAGGATTTTCCGCGCATCCGCAACCGATCTTATGCCGCCTCCCACGGTTAACGGAATGAAAACTCTTCGTGCCGTTCGCGCCACCAGATCGGCCATGGTGTCGCGGCCGTCGCTTGAAGCCGTGATATCCAGGAAAACCAGTTCATCGGCGCCTTGTGCGTTGTAGCGCTCGGCCAACTCTACAGGATCTCCCGCATCGCGCAGTCCCTCAAAGTGGACGCCTTTCACTACGCGGCCACCTGTGACATCCAGACAGGGAATGATGCGCTTCGCCAACATCGTTTACAGCTCAATGAAATTGCGCACGATCCGGATTCCCAGCGGCCCTGACTTCTCAGGATGAAATTGAACGCCGAAAATATTGCCGGATTCGAGCACAGCCGTATAATCCAGGCCGTAGTTGCATGTCGCCGCAGTCGCGTCATCGAGCGGCGCATAGTAGCTGTGAGCAAAGTACAAGTACGGAGTCATTCCACCTACCAGCTTCGAACCCGCTCTCGGAGCAATCTGATTCCAGCCCATGTGAGGGACGCGCGCGGTGGTGGGAAAGCGGCGAATAGTTCCCTCGAACAATCCCAGGCCGCGTTCTTCGGGCGCTTCTTCGCTCGATTGAAACAGCGCTTGCAGGCCAAGACAGATCCCGAGAAACGGGACACCGGCGCGGATGCGATCGAGCAACGCTTCGCGCACTCGCATAGCATCAAACGCGCGCATCATCTGGCCAAAGTGACCCACACCCGGCAGAATGATCTTGGTGGCGCGCTCAAGCCCGGCGGCATCCCGGACCAACTCATATTCGGCGCCGATCTCGGCCAGCGTGTTCTGCACCGATCGTAGATTCCCGGCGCCGTAGTCGAGAATAGTAATCACAACAACCCCTTGGTGGATGGAAGCTGATCCTTCAGCCGCTGATCGCGCGAACAAGCGTAGCGCAAAGCACGCGCGAAACATTTGAACACTGCTTCGATTTTGTGGTGGCTGGATCGCCCGTACAGAACCTTCACGTGGAGATTCGCGCCGGCGTGGTTCACAAATCCGCCGAAGAAATCCTCCACCAACTCAGTCTGAAGATCGCCCACCAGCCGGACTTTCACTTTATCGTCGTAGACCAGTGCCGGTCGGCCGCCCAAGTCGAGTGCAACCACCGCGAGCGTTTCGTCCATGGTCATCACGAAGTAGCCGGCACGATTGATACCCTTACGGTTGCCCAACGCCTTCGAAACAAGCTGCCCGAGGACGATGCCGACGTCTTCTACCGTGTGATGCTGATCCACATCCAGATCACCCGAGGCCTTCAATTTCAAATCAAAGCCGCCGTGTTTGGCGAAAAGCTCCAGCATATGGTCGAAAAATCGAATGCCGGTGGAAATTTCGTATTTTCCGTGGCCGTCGAGTTTCAAAGACCCGCGAATCTGCGTCTCCTTGGTATCACGCGCGACTCTAGCCGATCTCATTGATGTCTCCGAGCACTTGAATGGCACCCTCGCGCTGGAACAAATCCAAAAGCTGCTCGCGGCGCGGGCTGGCCGGTGCCGCAATCCCAATGAAAGGCACATTCGCGGCACGGGCGCAGCGGGCATCGTCCACGGTATCGCCGACGTATAGCAGCTTCTGATTGGGACGCAGGCCCCCGATTTTCCAGAGTCCATCAGGAGCGGGTTTCTCGTGCTCCACGTCATCCGCGGTCACGATCAGAAACCGTTCGAGCAATCCTTCGCGGTTGAGAGTGATTTCAACTTCCTGACGCGTTCGGCCAGTGAAGATGGCGAGCTCGAATTTCGCCGCCAGCCGATCCAGCAGCCCATTGCGAGGCAGCCAGCGCTCGCGATGAATCAATCCCTGGTCCAGAAACAGGTGGTTGAAATACTTTACGACATCGCCGTACGAAACGGTGACACCCAGGTCCGCACAAATCTTCTGCGACAGCGCCCAGTCGTTATTCCAGCCCCCCTGATTCTTGTAATCCTGAATCGAATCGCGCGAAATAGTTTGCCCGGTGAAATGCGCCACCGTCAGGACCACGGTTTCGCGATAGGAATCGGTGACGTCCACCAGCACGCCATCCATGTCGAAAACCAGAACCTGCGACTTACTCACCAAATATCCTCCAGCTCCGTGAGAAAGCGCCGGATCTGCTCCCGTGTTCCCAATGTCACGCGCACACATCCCGAAATTTCGTAGCTCCGGTCGCGCACCAGCACGCCCCGGCGGCGCAGTTCATCCCGTATCTCAATAGCGCGGTTCCCAGCTCCAAATAGAACGAAGTTCGCCTGACTCTCGTAATAAGGGATACCAAGCCTTTCGAGGCCCACGTAGAGCAATTCTCGCGCCGCCAGCACTTCCATCACGTATTTCTGGATGTAGGTCTGGTCTTGAATGGCAGCTCGCGCGGCGAGCGCAGCCACCGTATTCACACTATACGGCGACTGCGCCTTGCGCAAAAACTCCACGTTGCCGGATTGCGAGAACAGGCAGCCCAGACGCATGGCTGCCATGCCATACACTTTCGAAAATGTCCGGCTCACAAACAGATTCGGATAATCGTTCAGCAGCGGCAGCGCGGTGACGCCGCAGAATTCATAGTAGGCTTCATCTATCAAGACCGCTGCTCCGCTGGCCTTTTCGAGGATCCTCTCAATTCCAGCGCGCGATGTCCCAGTGCCCGTCGGGTTATTCGGATTGGCGATCAGAACGGCGCGCGTGGTGGGGCGAATGGCTTCCAGGAGCTCTTCCAACGGAAACGCCAGCTTCGCTCCACGATAGGGAATCTCACGGATGGCAGCACCCGCAACCTCGGCGTAAAAGCGATACATGGCATAGGAAGGCCCGAGCAGCAGCACTTCGTCCCCGTCGTCAACGTAGGTGTTGATCAACACCTGAATGGCTTCGTCGGTTCCGTTGGTCAGCGTGAAGTCGTCCGTCTCGACGTCGAAGAAAGCCGCCAGCTCCTGTTTCACCTCGTCATATTCCGGATAGATGGCGAGGCTCGATTCATTCAAGCGCTCTCGAAGATACTCGATCACTTTGGGTGAGGCGCCCACCGTATTCTCGTTGAAATCGAGGCGCAGTTTGTCGGCGCGTCCTCCCGTCGGCGGATTGTACGGCGCCATCCGCAACACAGCTTCGCGAGGCTGCAACACGCCCGGCGGCAAGTCGATTCTTTTACTCGCCAAGACGAACCTCAACCGAGCGGGCGTGCGCTTCCAGACCCTCGGCGCGAGCGAGAGTAGTGATGGCCGGTGCCAGTTTCTGCAAAGCTGCCTGCGTGAGTTGTTGCACCGAGATCACTTTGACGAAGTCGGCCGAAGAAAGGCCACCGCGAATGCGAGCGGCTCCCGATGTCGGCAAAACATGATTCGGACCCGAAGCGTAATCGCCAGCGGCCTCGGGACTGCTCGGCCCTACGAAGATGCTGCCTGCGTGTTGAATTCTCGGCAACAAGCTTTCGTCATAAATCACCAAATGCTCGGGCGCGAGGCGATTCGATGCTTCCACCGCCGCGTCAATCGAAGGACAAAGAATGACAGCGCTGTTGTTCCGAATCGCCTCGCACGCGATTGGAGCCGTGACCAGCGTTTGTGACTGGCGCTCCACTTCAAGCGCCACCTTTTCCGCCAACTCCTTGGATGTTGTCAGCAAAATGGAGGAGGCTTCCGTGTCATGCTCGGCCTGCGCCAGCATATCCGCGGCGACATGACGCGGATCGGCATCTTCAGCGATAATCACGATCTCGGTTGGTCCGGCGATAAAATCGATGCCGACCTCGCCGGCCAGCAACTTCTTAGCAGCGGCGACGTAAATGTTTCCAGGGCCCACAATGCGATCAACCTTTGGGACAGTCGCCGTGCCGAACGCCAGCGCCGCCACTCCATGCGCTCCGCCGATACGGAAAACAGTCGGGATGCCAAGGAATCTCGCGGCTGCAAGAATTTCAGGACTCGGATGAGGCGATGTTACACAGATGGTTTTGACGCCAGCCACTTGGGCGGGAATCACGGTCATCAGCAAAGTGGACGGCAGCGGATAGCGGCCGGCCGGGATGTAAGCGCCCATCGATTCCAACGGCCTTACGATATGGCCCAACCGGCGTCCGTCTGGAAACTCAACCCAACTCTCCTTCGGAAGCTGCAGCTCCGCATATTCCCGAATGTTCTTGGCGGCTGTTTCGAGCGCCGACATGAATTCATCCGAGACGCGGGCGCCCACTGTGGAAACCTTAAGATCATGGCCGGAGAAGCCATCGAACTTGCGCGCGAATTCCAGCACCGCTTCGTCGCCCCGTTCCTCGACCGCGTCGAGGATGGGCTGGACCGTTTGTTCAGCTTCCGCCAGCCGTACTGCTTTGCGCTTGACGAAACTCTTGGCTTGATCGAGATTGACGATTTTCAGCATGGATCACATCACAATCTTGTTCAACGGATACTCTACGATTCCCTGCCCTCCGGCCTCCTTGAGGCGCGGGATGATATTGCGCACCGTGATTTCATCCAGAATGGTGTGCACCGCAACCCAGTCGGGATCGCTGAGATTGGAGATGGTAGGGTTTTTCAGCGCGGGAAGAATATTGAGAACCGCGGCCAGACATTCTTTCCGCACGTTGAGGATAAGCCCCACGCGTCCCAGCGCGTTGATGGCGCCTTCCAGCAGCAGACAAATATCTTCAATCTTGCGCCGCTTCAAAGCATCGCGCCAGGAATCCACATTGGCGATCAGCTGCGTGTTGGATTCCAGAACGGTTTCAATAATTCGCAATTTGTTTGCGCGCAGGGACGATCCGGTTTCGGTGACTTCCACGATAGCGTCGGCCAAAACAGGCGGCTTCACTTCCGTAGCGCCCCAACTGAACTCCACTTTTGCCGTTACGCCATTCGCCTTGAGGTAACGCTTAGTGGTGGCCACCAACTCTGTAGCGATGATTTTGCCTTCCAAATCCTTCACGCTCTGAAACGGCGATGTTTCGGGAACGGCCAGCACCCAACGCACTTTACCGAAGCTCTGCTTGGCGTAGATTAGATCCGCCACTGATTCAACTTTCGCTTCACTTTCTTCCACCCAATCGCGGCCGGTGAGCCCAGCATCCAGAACGCCGTCTTCGATATAGCGCGCCATTTCTTGAGCGCGAATCATCATGCATTCGATCTCGGGATCGTCGATGGAGGGAAAATACGATCGCGAACTGGTGGTTATGGTGAAACCTGCGCGCCGAAACAAATCGATGGTGGCGTTTTCGAGGCTCCCCTTGGGAATGCCGAGCTTGAGCTTCACGGCGTGCTCCCATAGACCGCGGCCGGATCATAAGCGCGTGCCTCCGATTCCATCCATTTTCCATTGTCCAGACGGCGATAGAAGCAGCTCTGATAGCCTTCGTGGCAGACGCCTGGGCCAAGCGCTTCGACTTTGATCAGCAGCGCGTCTTGATCACAATCGGTTGAGATTTCCTTCACCACCAGCCGATGTCCGGAGGTCTCACCCTTGATCCAAAGCTTGTTGCGCGAACGGCTAAAGAAGGTGACAAATCCGCTGCTCATAGTCTTGTGGAATGCCTCTTCATTCATAAAACCGACCATCAGGACGCGGTTGGTCTGGTGGTCTTGGACGACGGCGGTGACCAGGCCGTTTTGCTTGCTGAAATTCAGTTCCATCGTCGATACCAACAAAAAAGCCCGCCTGGACGTCGGCGGGTGAGTCATTCGTGTTCAGAAATTGATCAGAATGCCGCCGATCGCCCCGTGATCCGATGGTGATGGTGATGAGCAGCCATGAAACTTTACTTTAACACAACGTGGCGCAGACACTCATGTCTGCCGCGCCGAGACTCGTCTCGGCGATTGTTTTCTCTTCGAGAATTCCCAAAACCCTGGCACGATCAGTGCCTGGAGGAGACGGCTCTAAGTAACGGGGCATCCTTACAGCAGCCGCCGAGAAAAGTCTCGGCCGCGGCAGACACGAGTGTCCGCGCCACGTCGGCTGGATTTCATCGCAACGGGAAGAGGTTGCCCTGATTCAGCAGCCAGGCCGGATCCAGGCGCCGTTTCACGGCTTTCATGGATTCGATCTGCTGCCGCGTATACTGCAACTCCAACAAATGCGCCTTGCGCTTGCCTAACCCATGTTCGGCCGAGACTGTCCCGCCTAGCTCGACGGCGTGCCTGGCGAATTCGAGAAGTAACTTCTGAGCCAGCTGAAATTCGGCCTCCGAGTTCGGCAGGACGTTGACATGCAGATGCGCGTCGCCGATGTGGCCGAAGAGCACGTAGTCTATCGCGGACTCGCGGAGGCGGGCGTGATAGTAGTTCAGCATTTCACCGTTGCGGGCTAGCGGCACGGCGAAATCGGTATTCAACTTCAGGAAACCGCGGCGGCGCATGGTGTCGTTCACCAGCTCCGGCAGCGCGTGCCGAAAACGGCGGAAGCGCTCGCGATCCTGGTCGCTTGCGGCAAACCAGCTATCTTCCGGTGCGTGATCGGCCCAGAAATCGATATCTCCGTTTTCCTGTTCGATCAACAGCGCGGCTCCCGCGTGCTCTGGAGTCTCGGAAAATCGTTGGCGAAGAAACGTGAGCGAGTTGCGATCGAAGTATTCGATCATGCGCAGACCGTCGAGCCCGCGCCATTGTTCCACGGCGTTGAGCGCGGCTTGGTCATCTGGCAGAAATACTACGCCCGCCAGGACGTCGGCAGGTTTCGGAAGCAGCTTCAACTCGGCTTCGACAACAATGCCAAGCGTCCCCTCGCTGCCGGCAAATAGATCGATCCAATCCATGCCGGGACTCAAGAGATAGCCGGCGGTATTCTTGGTGGTGTTGGGAAGCGGGATTTCGGGGACACCAAAATCCACTTGGTCGCCGCGCTTGACTTCGAGAACGCGGCCATCCATTAAAGCGACCCTTAGGCACAGAATATGTTTGCGCGTGCTGCCATAGCGAAAGCTCCGGGAACCGCTGGCGTCGGTCGCGATGTTTCCGCCGATGCTGGCAGTGTTTTCGGTTGGATCGGGCGCGTAGAACTGGTTCGCTCTCGCGGCGGCTGCTTGCAGAGTTTCGAGCGAGACGCCGGCGCCGACAGTCGCGTGGCCTTGGTGAATTTCTACGCGCTGGAATTTTTCCATCGAGATGACCCAGCCGCTTTGCGCCACGCGTCCGCCGGTGACGCCGGTGCCTGCGCCGGAGATGGTGACGGGCACTCTGTTGGCCGAGGCTTGGGCTAAAATCTGCAGGAGCTCCGATTCGCTGGCTGGAATCAAGACCTTTTCGGCTTGGCCTTTGAATCCGGAGGCGTCTTCGAGGTAGCCCTGCACTCCGCTAGACCTCTAAAATTACGGGCATGATTAGCGGACGCCGTTGGGTTTGTTTGTTCAAAAAGCGCTTCAAGTCGGCTCGGATCTTTTCCTGCATCACGCCCCAATCGGTGCGTTCCTCCTGACTCGAAGATTCCAGCGTGCGCGCCACCACTTTTCGGGCTTCCTGCAGCAAGTCTGAACCATCCTCCAGCGACATGAATCCGCGGCTGACGATCTCAGGCAGCGTTTCGCTCTTACCCGAGTGTTTGTTGATGGCGATAATCGGCAAAACGAAGCCATCTTCGGATAAGTGCCGGCGGTCGCGAATCACAATGTCCTCTACCACTTCGTCGATGGTCCCCGAATCGATGCATACGCGGCCCACCTGCACCTTTTCACCGCGCCGCGCGCCTTGCTTATCAATTTCCAAAGTCTCGCCGGTCTCCAGCACGAACGAGTCTTCCAGGCCCAAGCCTCGCAAATGCCCCGCGAGCGATGCATGCCGCGCCATCTGCCGGTATTCGCCGTGGATCGGCAGGAAATAGCGCGGCCGCACCAGGTTCAACACCAGCTTCAGTTCTTCCACGCTGCCGTGTCCCGATACATGCACTGGCGGATTCATGGAGCCGTAAATCACATCCGCTCCGCGCTTGGCGAAATGGTTGATCATCCGGTAAATGCCCTTTTCATTACCGGGAATAATGCGCGCGCTCAGCGCAACCGTGTCGCCTGGCTGCACGGAGAGGTTCTTATGATTGTCCACCGCAATTCGCGAAAGCGCCGACATCGGCTCACCTTGCGTTCCGGAAGCGACCACGCAAACTTTGCTTGGTTCCGTCTGCATGATGTCCTGTGGCCGCAGCAGGATTCCATCGGGAACCTGGAGCAATCCCAAAGTGTGCGCGATCTCGGTGACGTTGAGCATGCTCCGGCCCAAGAACGCGACCTTCCGCCCGTATTCGGCCGAAACATCCAAAATCTGTTGCAGCCGGTGAATGGACGAGCTGAAGCAGGAAATTACCAGGCGCTGCTCGGCGCGATAGAAGATGTCTTCCAGGCGCGGACGGACGGCGCGTTCGCTTTCCGTATAACCCGGGCGGTCGACGTTGGTGGAATCCGACATCAGCAGCAGCACGCCGCGCTTGCCGTATTCGGCTAGCGTATGGAGATCAAACAGTTCGTTGTCGGTGGGCGTGGGATCCACTTTGAAATCGCCTGTGTGGATGATCACGCCGAGCGGCGTGGTGATAGCCAGCGCCATCGAGCTGACAATGGAATGTGTAACGTGAATGAACTCGATACTGAACGGACCGATTTCGATTTTGTTGCCTGGCTTCACCCGGTGCAGTTTGGCCTGGTCCAGCAGCCCGTGCTCCTCTAGACGCCGTTCCACCAGCGCGAGCGTAAAAGCCGTGCTGTAGACAGGCAGATTGATTTCACTCAACAGGAAGGGCACCGCGCCGATGTGGTCTTCATGACCGTGGGTCAGGATCAGCGCCCGAACCTTGGCGCGGTTCTGCTCGAGATAAGTGAAGTCGGGCGTAACGATATCCACGCCCAGAAGCTCGGAATCCGGAAACATCATTCCCGCGTCCACTACGATGATGTCGTCGCCGTAGCGGATGGCCATGGAGTTCATGCCGAACTCCCCAAGGCCCCCGAGCGGGATTAGTTGCAGCTTATGGTCAGACATGGAAGCTTTCAGATTAGCAGTTGCTGTTAGCTGGCGGCACTGGTGTTATCCTTCGGGAAGAAGGCGCTGTCTGATGAGTTGCCGGAATTTGGTGCTGCGGTTTGGTTGCGGGCTCCTGTTTCTTGGGATGCTGTATGCCGTCCAGCGGCCATTCAAACAATACCCTGGTATCGAATATGAGGAATTCAATCTGCCGCAGGATTGGCAGCGGCCGGCGGAATGGGCTTTCGCCCGCCTGATGTATCCGCCAGGTCCCAATGATGGATATCGCGGCCGAGGCGGTGACTGGCATTTTGGAATGTCCCTCTGGACGCAGGATTATCCACGGGCGGATCGTCACTTTTCAGAAGCGGTGCGTCGGCTAACGCGTCTATCCGTCCGCTCCGTCGAACAGGCCGTGAACCTGGATGATGGCGACGATGTTTACAACTGGCCATGGCTTTATGCGGTCCAGGTGGGCGAATGGGGTCTGACCGAGGGCCAGGCGAAGGTGCTGCGCGACTATCTGCTGCGCGGCGGCTTCTTCATGGCCGACGATTTCCATGGAACCTATGAGTGGGAGATGTTCGAGAAACGCATCCGTTTCGTTTTTCCGGATCGCCCCATCGTGGATATCGACGACAAGGATGCCATCTTCCACACTGTTTTTGACCTGGATGATCGCTTCCAGGTTCCGGGCGAGGCGCATTTGCGGCAAGGCTGCAAATTTTGTAACAGCGGCGGTACCGGGGCTCACTGGCGCGGCATCTACGATGACAAGGGCCGCATTATGGTGGCGATCTCCTATAATTCCGATCTGGGCGACGCGTGGGAGTGGGCGGACGATCCGTACTATCCGGAAAAGTTTTCAGGTTTGGCGATCCGCGTGGGCGTGAACTATATCGTCTACGCGATGACGCACTAGTGTCCCGCGTCACCCGCGGAGCTTAAGTAGTTTCACAACCGTTGCTGTAGGGTTCTGCGGATTTTCCATTCGGAGCAGTTTATCCGTTCGGAGTTTAATCACTTCCCTCCATTCCGGATGCGGAAGAATATAGAACTGCTCCTTCTGGATCGCATCGAAGACCACGTCAGCAACTTCGAGCGGAGGCATGCTTCGCTCGATGGCCGCCTTGAATGCTGCCAGGCCGGCTTGCATTTCCGGGGTCAGCGGGACTGGTTCGTTGCGCAGCTCCACGGGCCTGTTGCGCTCGGCGTCGGCGATATTTGTCCGCACAAGCCCTGGGCAGAGAACCGACACTTTGACCAGCGCCTTCCGTTGTTCAAGCGCTAAGTACAGGCTTTCTGAGAGGGCGACCACTGCATGCTTGGTCGCCGCGTAAGGAGCGGAGCCGCCACCGACGATAAGCCCGGCGGTCGAGGACGTATTGACGATATGGCACTCCGTATTCTGTGCGAGCATGAGCGGCGTGAACACCTTGACGCCATGGATCACGCCCCATAAAGTCACAGCAATCACCCACTCCCAATCGTTCCAAGTAGCCTCCCAGGGCGTACCACCGGCGCCGACCCCGGCGTTGTTGAACAGCAAGTGTACCTGGCCAAATGCATCCAGCGCCTGGCGAGCTAGCAGCTCGACGTCACTCTTTTTTGAGACGTCCGTCTTCACACCCAGCACGGTTCCACCCTGGGTTTTCAATTCAGCTTCTGCCTTGGTGAGATTAGCCTCATCGATGTCGGCCAGGACAACTTTCATTCCCTCCCTCACACAGCGTTCGGCGATCCCACGTCCGATCCCGCTCGCCGCACCAGTAATCACTGCGACTTTGCCTTTGAACTCTCGCATTGTGTCCTTTCGTGGATATTGCGGTTGCCGGGGCGTTACTCTTCGCGCAGCGCAGTATTCGCGTCGAGGGAAGCCGCGCGTGCGGCCGGCGCCCAAGACGCCACTGCAGCGACCAGCAGAAATAGCAGTGTCATAACAGCGAATGTGGATGGATCAGCTGGCTTGACTTCTATAAGCATCGAGGTCATCCACCGTGTCAGGCCAAGCGCCGCGAGTAGCCCAATTGCGACGCCCACGGCGCTGAGATAGAGACCTTGGCTGACTACCAATTTGAAGATGCTGGCCGGAGTTGCGCCGACGGCCATTCTCACGCCGATCTCCGCGGTTCTCTGGCGCACCACGGTGGCAAGCACGCCATACAGTCCCACGCTCGCCAACAATACCGCGATAAGCGCGAAAATCCCAATGAGTACAAGCGAGAGTCGCGTCCCGGCTTGGTCTTGATCCACCAGCGCGTCCATCGGCTGCATTTTCGAAACCACAACTTGACGGTCCACTTTTGCAATCTCAGCCCGAACCGCCGCAGCGTACTTGGCCGGATCGGCCGCCGTTCGAACCATCCAGTAGCGCGACACGCCAATTCCCCAGAATCCGTCCGAGAAGTAAATTGTTTCGCGACCTGGGTCGGCAAGGGAAAAAAGCCGCTGATGCGCGACTATGCCTATCACCTCGGCCCATGGATTAGCGGGATCCGGCACGCGGATCCGTTTCCTGACGGCCGATTCGTTCGGGAAGGCCCTAGCGGCGAGAAGCTGGTCAATTACGGCCAAGTTTCGCCCGAGAGCATTGTCCTCCTCTGTGAATGTGCGCCCCGCTAGGAGCGGAGTACGGAGCGTTTCGAAGTAGCCGGACCAGACCTGCTCGAAATCGGCGCCCTCTGAGCTTGCGAGCGTCGTTGCTTGCGGTCGAGTGGCCGAATTCGTAGCGCGAAATCCTCCGCCGAGCGGCAGCGCAAGAGCCTCACTCACATTCTCAACGCCTGGCAGTGCACGCAGACGAGCGTGAATTTCGCGCAGCAGCTCTATGCGGCCATTCTGTCGCGTAAATGGCCAGTCGCGCGTCGTGAAAAAAGTCAACAGTCCGTGCGGATCATAGCCGGGATTCACGCGGCGCAATTCAAAGAAGCTACGCAGCATCAAACCCGATCCCACCAACAGGACAAACGACAGCGCAACTTCAGCGATTACGGCCCCGTTGCGTAACCAGTGACCGGCTCCCAATCCAGCGGTGCGCCCGCCTCCGCGCAGGATTTGGACTACGTCGGGACGCGCGGCGCGCAGGGCTGGCGCCACTCCAAAGATGCATACCGCGCACAAACCGGCCGCCGCCGCAAATGCCAGCACTCGCCAATCCATTGCAAGGGACTCGATGCGAGGCAAGTTCGCTGGCGCAATCAACAGGAGTCCACGGATGCCAAGCCATGCAAAGACCGCGCCCGCTAATGTGCCGAGCGACGAGAGAAGCACCGCCTCAGCCAGCATTTGCGTGACCAGCCGCCACCAGCTTCCACCCAATGCGGCTCGCACCGCCAGCTCTCGCTCACGCAGGGACGCGCGCACCAACAGAAGATTCGCTACGTTGGCACAAGCGATCAATAAGAGAAAGATCGCCGCGCCCAGCAGCGCGAATATAGCTGGCCGCACCTCCTCAACCAGGTAGCGCTGCATCGGCTTTAGCCGCAGCCGCTCCGTAGGATCGAAGGAACTCTTCCGTATTTCCGACCTCAGCGCGTCCAACTGGTCTTGAGCCTGAGTGAGCGTGAGACCGTTTCTGAGGCGCCCGATGACTCCGACCGTCAGCAAGTTGCGATGGGCAGCATCGTAACCAATGTTATTAGCCACCCAGACATCGGGCGAAGCGTCGGTCCTGGCAGCTGGTGGGAAAAACAGCTTGAACCCAGGCGCCAGGACACCAACGATTCTCGGCCCGCGCTGGCCGGAATATCGCATTTCCTGGCCGAGAACCGCGTTACTCCCGCCGTAGCGCCGCTGCCAGTATTCGTAGCTGAGAATCGCTACACTTCCAGGCGGAATTAGGACACCTGGCTCGGCCGGTTGCGGTACGCCGTCCGCGTCGGTGAAATCTCGGCCGAATGCGATTTTGGCGCCCAGCAGCCGGAAAAACTTCGTGGTAACCAACGCCTTGCTGATCTGCTCCGCGCTGCCGTCTTCGCGTGTAACGAATGCGCGGAAGCCTGCGACACCGCCGATGTCCTCAAATATAGTCTTGGTCCCGGCGCGCAGATCAAAGAAATCGGCATTCGAGTAGAGAAAGTTCTCGACATTCGCAGCTCGATAATTCCAGAAGACTAGCGCCAACCGATCTGAATCCCGATAAGGAAGCGGCCGTAGCAGGACCGCATCAGTGACACTGAATATCGCCGTGCTCGCACCGATACCGAGAGCCAGCGTTAAGGCAGCCGTGGCCGCGAATATTGGGCTCCTTCGCAAAGTCCGCCCAGCGTAAGTCAGGTCCTTGATCAGGCTGTCGATTATATTCGTATGCCTCATATCCCGGCACGCTTCCTCGGCGCCATGCAGATCGCGAAGCATCCGCTGGCGCGCCTCGTCTGGCGCCTTGCCGCGAGCGGCAGCTTCGTGGACTTCCCGATCCAAGTGAAACCGCAGCTCGTCATCCAGCTCCTGTTCCACGCGGTTTCGCCGAAACAAAGAGCGCAGCCGCAGCGGGATGGTATAGATCCATTGTTCCAGGCGCATGTTTCAAATCTCGTTCAGCCGCATCACGTGGCTAATGGCTTTCGACAACCGATCCCAATCCGCGGCCTGTTTCGCCAGCTCCCGGCGGCCGATCCGCGTCAGCGTGTAGAACTTCGCGCGGCGCCCCATTTCGCTGGTTTTCCATTCCGCCGAGATCCAGCCTTCCTGTTCCAGTTTGTGAAGCGCGGGATAAAGGGAACCGTCGCTCACTTGAAGAATATTCGCGGAAACTTGTTTCAGCCGCTGGCTGATGGCCCAGCCATGCAGCGGCTCTAATGCGAGAATCTTGAGGAGGAGAATGTCTAGCGTGCCCTGCACCAAGTCAGATGGTTTGCTCATCTTTTGGATGCCCTCGGTTACCGAGAACATAATACTGCAATCTGTGCGGAGAGGCAAGCATGCCTCCTGAAACCGCGGTCAATATCCGGCCCGGCACTATCAATGACGCCGAAACTATCGCGGCCCATCGGCGGGCGATGTTCTTCGAAATGGGGCATCGCGACAAACAAGCGCTCGACGCGATGACCGCTGCTTTCCTCCCCTGGCTGCGCCCGAGACTGACCAATGCGGAATACCTGACTTGGCTCGCCGCCGCACCGGATGGTTCCATCGTCGCGGGCCTGGGACTTTGGCTGATGGATTGGCCTCCGCACATGATCGGCCCCGGCGCCCGGCGGGGAAATATTCTCAACGTCTACACGGAGCAGGCGTTCCGGCGTCAGGGCATCGCGCGGCGCTTGATGGAGACGGCACTCGACTGGTGCCGGGCGAATGGTATTCGAGCGGTGATCCTGCATGCGAGCGAGGACGGGTTGAAGCTGTATCAGAAGCTGGGTTTTGCCCCAACCAATGAGATGCGCATAATTCTGGACTGAGCCGCGACTGGAAAGGAGCGTAACGGCTTCTGCATTCGTGGTAGCGCTTCCTTGCGGTCGCGGTTCGGATTAACTACTCGTGGCGCAAGCTAACCATCGGATCCACTCTGGAAGCTCGCCTCGCCGGCACGTAAACGGCTATCAGAGCAACCACCGCCAGCAGTGCCGCCACTGCGGCGTAGTTGGCGAAATCGTTCGCGCCAACACCGTACAGCAAGCTGGCGAGCAGGCGGACCAAAGCAATCGCGCCGGTAACACCTACCGCGAGCCCAGCCAGCGTCAGCCGCATACCTTGCATCAATACCGAGCTGACCACCTCCGCCGGCCGCGCACCCAGCGCCATCCGAATGCCGATCTCATGAGTTCGCCCAGAAACCGTATAAGCCATCAGTCCGTACAAACCGACAGCGGCCAGCAGCAATGCCAGGCCGGCGAAACTCCCGAGCAGCCACGCGTAGAGCCTCGGCCGTGCCAAAGCCGTTGCCACGTATTGCTGCATGGTTTGGACCGCGGTCACCGCTTGCGTGGGATCAACCTGCTCAATGTTCTTGCGAATCGCGGCCACCAAGGGCTCCGGCCGGGCATTGG
The DNA here is from genome assembly GCA_050011295.1 of Bryobacteraceae bacterium. Taxonomy (GTDB): domain Bacteria; phylum Acidobacteriota; class Terriglobia; order Bryobacterales; family Bryobacteraceae; genus Palsa-89. The sequence goes on along the minus strand of JBEKJJ010000025.1, from coordinate 9,911 downwards.
TCCGCACCACCAAGTATGTAATGTAGCCGGGCACTTGCGCCTGCGCCAGGAACACAGTGGGACGCGGCTCTGTTGCTAATCCATTATGTCGGATATCACCCACAACTCCAACAATCTGCGTCGGTTTAGGATTCGCCCAATCTCCAATGATTTGCTGGCCGATGGGGTCGTGATTGGCCGAATACTTGTTCACGAACGCCTGGTTTACCAAAGCCACACGGGGGCTGTTCATGCCATCTTGCCTGGTGAATGACCGGCCTCGCAGAACCGGAATCCCGAGTGCGGCGAAATATCCACGGCTCACTGTGGATACGTCCGATTCCACGTCCTTGGGATCAGCCGGAAGAGGGCGCGCCAGAAAATGAAACGGACCGTTGTTTCTAGAGCCTGCGAGTGGCAGGAACTGGATGGTGCCGACGGCCTGCACCTGGGGCAGATTCTCCACGCGGTCTAGAACACTTTCGACTACGCTTGAACGATGCGTAGGATCGCCCAGCACCAGCATGCGCATGGTCAATACCTGCTCCGGCCGGAATCCGAGATCGACCGCGAGAAGATGCGAGAACGTCCGCAACAGCAACCCGGCGCCGACCAGCAACATCACGGCGAGCGCGACTTCGCCGATGACAAACGTTGAGCGAAGCCGCTCCGGCCCGCGAGCCCCGCTGCCTTTTTCCTTGAGTGCCGTTTGCAGGTCGAAACTCGAACTTCGCCACGCAGGGATTAAGCCAAAGAACACAGCAGCCACCACAGAAATTGCGAGCGTGAACGCGAGAACGCGTCCATCCAGCTGCGCATCCGCCATTTGTCCAAATGCGACAGCGTCCTCAGAGAGCAGAATCAATGCCCGGCTCGCCAGCCAGCCTAACAGTGTTCCGAGCAAGCCTCCTACGCATGCCAACATAAAGCTCTCGATGAACAATTGCTGGATCAGCTTGCCGCGGCTTGCTCCGAGTGAGGCGCGCAGAGCCAACTCGCGCCGCCGGCTCACTCCGCGCGCCAACAGCAGCCCGGCGACATTCGCGCAGGCGATCAGCAATACAAGCGAAACCACGCCGAGCAGCACCAGTAACACTAGCCGGTGATCCCTCACCAGGTAATCGCGGAGGCTCGACACCACCACTCCCCAATCCTTTTCATTGGGATATCGGCTGCCGACTTCAGAAGCCAGCACGGTCATTTCCGCCCGTGCCTGTTCGATGGAAATACCCGGACGAAGGCGGCCAAAGCACTGGAACGATCGAGATCCAACGGCCTCCGGCTTGTTCGGATCGAGAGGCATGGGCAGGTACAAATCGATCTGGTCCGTGCCGACGCGGAACCCAGCCGGCAGCACGCCAACGACGGTCGCCAATCCTACGCCGGCTGCGATGGATCGTCCCAATGCGCTGCGCTCTCCTCCAAAGCGCCGCTGCCAATACTCGTAGCTGAGCACCACTTCGGAGTCTCCCGAAAAAGCGCGGCCCAACATTGGCGCAACCTGAAACACATGGAACAATTCCGGGGTGGTCCAAAGTCCCGGCACTTGTTCCGGCGCGTCGATCCCGTTGGTGTTGACGGGGATCACCTGGGCCAGCGCGAGCGATTCAAAAGAACGCGCATGCTCCTTCCATTCCAGGAAGCTACGCGGGTCCACCGGCGTAGTTCCCTGGCCTCGTAAAGGCCGCTGTTCCAGTGCCACAATACGATCGGCTTCGGGATACGGCAGCGGCTTCAGCAGAGCCGCGTTCACGAACGTGAAGATGGCCGTGTTGGCGCCGATCCCCAGAGCGAGCGATGCAACGGCCACCAAAGTAAATGCCGGGCTGGCAATGACGCTACGCCAGCAATAGACTAAGTCTCGGCGAATCCCTTGACCCCAAGAAACGATGCTCATTGCACGTTATACCTTGAGACACGGCCCATGGTTACAAACCAACGCGTGTTTGTAACGTTCTCATAGTTGAGGAGTATTAGACGGCATGGGTAATCTCGGGCAAGACCTGCGCTACGCATTCCGTACATTCAGAAAATCACCTTTCTTCGTTGCTGTAGCGGTGCTATCGCTGGCCCTGGGAATCGGCGCCAACACCGCTATTTTCACTTTGGTGGACCAGCTGCTCCTGCGTCTGCTCCCGGTTAAGAATCCCGAACAGCTTGTGTTGCTCTGGGGACGCGGGCAGCACTATGGCAGCAACAACGGCAGCTACAAGATCTCCTATCCCATGTACGAGGATTTCCGCGATCACAACCGGGTCTTTAGTGGAATGCTCTGCCGCTGGTCGAACTCGTTCAGCGTAAGTTCCGACGGGAAAACTGAGCGCGTGGACGGCGAATTGGTCTCTGGAACTTACTTTCCGGTGCTGGGAGTTGGAGCGGCGCTGGGACGCGTCTTCACGCCGGACGACGACAAGACGCCCGGCGGACATCCCTACGCCGTGATCAGCTACCGCTATTGGATGAGGCGATTCGCCGGAAGGCCGGATGTCATCGGCAAGAAGTTGCTGGTGGACGGATATCCGCTCACCATCGTCGGGGTTAGCCAAGCCGGATTCGACGGCACTGATACCGGATCGTCCCCGCAGATTCGCATCCCGGTCATGATGGAAGCCCAGGTGAGCCCGCAGTTCGCCGAATTCTATAGTTTGAAAAACCGTCGTGGCCGGTGGGTGAATGCATTTGGGCGGCTGAAGCCAGGCGTGAGCATCACGCAAGCGAAGGCGGCCTTACAACCGTTCTTCCACCAGACGCTTGAGATGGAAGTGCGCGAGAAGGATTTCGCTCGAGCCGAACCGGAAACCAGGCGGCGCTTCCTGGCCATGTGGATGGAATTGCGGCCGGCATCGAAGGGCGAATCGAACCTGCGGAGTCAATTCGAAAATCCGCTGCTGGTGCTTACGGCCGTAGTGGGACTGGTCCTGCTGATTGCATGCGCCAATGTCGCCAATCTCCTGATCGCCAGGGCCACCGCGCGGCAGAAGGAGATTGCTGTACGCCTCGCGCTGGGCGCCAGCCGGTCGCGCATTATCTCGCAGTTATTGGTGGAAAGCCTCACATTGTCGCTGGCAGGCGGCGCCGGGGGACTCGCGCTCGCGGTTTGGATGGATCGAACTCTGCTGAACTTCCTGCCTACCGGAGACTCGCCGCTCGTCATTTCCACCACACCGGATTGGCGGATTCTGCTCTTCACGCTGGGCGTGTCTGTGGCCACTGGAATCATCTTTGGCTTGGTCCCCGCGCTGCAATCCACTCGCCCCCAGTTAGCCGGAACTCTGAAGGATCAAGTTGGTTCAATCGTCGGTGGAACCTCCGTCGGACTGCGCAAGGCGTTGGTGGTCGCGCAGGTTACCCTATCGCTTTTACTATTAATTGGCGCTGGTTTATTCATCCGTAGCTTGAGGAATCTCAAGGATCTCGATCCCGGCTTCCACACCGCCAATCTCGTGGGATTCGCAATCGACCCTCCGATGAATGGCTACAAGCCAGATCGCAGCCTGGATTTTTATCGCCAATTGCGAGATAACCTGAACGCGCTGCCCGGTGTTGAATCCTCCGCTTTGGCCGTGATCCCAGTCCTCACCGGCGATGAATGGGACAGCAGCATGGCAGTGGAAGGTTTCCAGAACAAGCCTTCAGAAGCGCCCGACCCGCACATGCAGTTTATTTCACCCGATTATTTCAAGACCATGAATGTCCCAATCCTGCTTGGCCGGGATTTCCGGATGACCGACGGGCGCGGCGCTCCCAAGGTCTGCATCGTCAACGAGAGGTTTGCACGGCAATTCTTCAAAGACGGCCTGGCGGTTGGACGCCATATTGGAATGGGCGGCGATCCGGGCACCAAGCTCGACATCGAGATAATTGGTGTCGTGCGGGACACGAAATATGAGAGCATGCGGGACGAGGTCCCGCTCGAAGTGTATCAACCCTACCATCAAATGGACTTTGTCATTGGAATGTTTGCCTACGTTCGTACTGCACGCCAGCCCGAGCAGGCCTTTTCGAGCATCCGCCAGGTAGTGAACAACATGGATCCGAATCTCCCAGTCTTTCAGATGAAGACCATCGAAGCTCAAATGGAGGAATCGTTGATCACCGAGCGGTTGGTCGCGACGCTCTCCACCGGTTTCGGCATATTGGCCACGTTGTTGGCAGCCATCGGCCTCTACGGCGTGATGGCTTACATGGTGGCGCAGCGAACCCGAGAGATTGGAGTGAGAATGGCTCTCGGAGCCTCCAGCGGCGATGTTTTGTGGCTGGTGATGAAAGACGTAATTGTGTTGGCTGGAATCGGAATCGCCATAGGTCTGCCCGCGGCATGGGCCTTAACGCGAATGGTGAAGTCGCAACTTTACGGAATCCAGCCCAACGACACGTTTACTCTCGTCGCCGCCACGCTCGGCATCGCTTGCGTGGCGCTTCTCGCGGGATACGTCCCGGCACGAAAAGCCACACGCGTTGAGCCCATGCTCGCCCTACGCTGGGAGTAACAGCCGCCACAGTAAGGCAGCGTACTCTCGCAATAAAGTAGCGCGGTATTATAAACATAACTGCTGTTTCATACGTCTAAACAGACATCCGTCGGATGACTATGCCCTTTCTTGGGTTCCTCAGGTTCGAGCCCGGGCGCCTTACGGCTGTTTTGGCGCTGGCAGGCACGCTCGTTTCCTTGAGTTGCAGCCATGCCATCGTGCCGCAAACTCACGCGGCCAGTGTCAGTCCTGCGGTGAGCGAAACCTCCGATCAGCCGATCCATAAGCAGGTCCGCGCCACTGGGACTATCGTGGCCATTCATTCCTACACCGTGCAGACGCCACAGATCGCCGGACAAGGTGGGCAACTCACCTTGACCGCTCTGGCTCCCAACGGAGCAAAAGTAGCGGTGGGCGATGTTCTGGCCGAGTTCGATCGCACACTGCAGTTGGACAACGCTCTCCAGGCCAACGCCAAGTATCAGGATCTGGCCCACCAGGTGGATCAGAAGATAGCCCAAAGTCAGAGCGATGCCGAAAAGCGCGCGGCCGATCTCCAGAAGGCGGAAGGGGACCTCGCCAAGGCCGAACTGGAACTCCGCAAAGGCCCTCTACTCAGCGAGATAGACCGGCTGAAAAACGAAGCCAAGGCGGAGGATGCCCGCGCGCACGTAGCCAGCCTCCGGAAATCGGGCAAGTTTCACGATGTCTCCGATGCCGCCGCGCTCAAAATTCTGCAACTGCAGCGAGACCGCCAGAAGGTTGCGCTGGAGCGCGCTCAAAGCAATTCCGAGCGTCTTTCCGTACGCGCGACCATCGCCGGCATGGTGGCGCTTCAAAACGTGTGGCGTAGCGGAACCATGGGACACGCCCAGGAGGGCGATCAGCTCTATAGCGGCCAGCCTCTGCTCAAAATTTTCGACCCGACGGACATGGAAGTCAGGACTAACGTGGGTGAGCCGGATGGAGCGGTGCTGGTACCCGGCGCGCGTGCCGTGATCAGTTTGGATGCGTATCCCGAAATGGTTTTTACTGCGCGCTTCCATTCCGCCAGCCCGGTGGCTACAGCCCCCATAGGCAGCCCCATCAAGACTTTCACCGCCACGTTCCGATTGGATAAACCAGACTCTCACTTTCTTCCGGATCTTTCAGCCGCAGTGATCATCTTTCCGCCTGGATCGACACCCCCGGAACAGGAACCCAAGGGGGATGGAAAACAATGAGCGAGAAGAAAGCTGTTCTGGTTGCGCATCCCCGTAAACACCGCGCGAGAGGCTGGATCACTTTGGGAGTTATTTTCCTCGTGGCTGGTCTCGCCAGCGTGGGAACTTACCGGTTGAGACGCGTGGATGCCTCCACTACTCTGCCCATGGCGCCGGCCCGGAAGGGCGACTTCTCGGTGATCGTGAGATGCCGCGGCGAGCTCAAGGCCCGCGTCTCGAAGCAAGTTAACGCCCCGGTCAACGTCCCCGATTTGCGAATTGTTTGGCAAGCGCCGCCCTCGAGTCCTGTAAAGGCCGGTGAGGTGGTGATTCGGTTCGACCCTTCGAGCGCCAAGCAACAACTTCAGGAAAAGGAAGCCGCGCTGCGTCAGGCGCAGGCCACGCTCGACCAGGAAGTGGCTCAGGCGCGCATCACCAGCGAGCAGGACAAACTGGATTCGGCGACATCCCGTTACCAGGCCGAAAAAGCGCGCCTCGAAGCATCCAAACAGGAGATCGTCAGCGCGCTGCAAGGAGAGGAAAACAAGATCGACCTGGCGCTGGCCGAGGAGGATATGAAAGTGAAAGCGGCCGCCACCCACCTACACGCCGCCTCCGACGACGCCAAGACCGCATCTCTAACCCGCGTCCGCGATCAGGCGCAGGCCGATGTGGATCTCACCAAGCACCGCCTGAGCCAAATGGAAATCGTGGCGCCTTTGACCGGACTGATTGTTTATCTTCCGAATTACTCGCAAGGCTGGATGAACGCCAAGCCGTTCCAGGTGGGCGACCAGGTGTGGCCGGGCGCATCGCTGGCGGAGATCCCCGATTTGAACACGCTCGAAATGGAAGGCAAGATTGAGGAGATCGATCGCGGACGAATTTCCATCGGCAATCCTTCCCGGGTCCGCATCGACGCGCTGCCGGAGCTGACCCTGCCGGCCAAGCTCGCGTCTCTTTCGCCATTGACCGAGCAGACCTTCGAATGGCCGCCCAGCAGCAGCTTCCGCGGTTTTTCCGCGATTCAAAAGCCGGATGCGAGATTGCGTCCGGGTATGAATGGAAGCATGGATCTGGAGATCGACAAAATTCCCGCCGCCATTAGCGTTCCCTCCAAGGCGCTCTTCACGCGCGCCGGCAAGCCGGTGGTCTTTGTAAACGGAAAAACCGGCTTCCGCGCCGTGGAGGTCCAAATACTGGCGCGCAATCCGGATGAGATCGCGATCAAGGGAATTGACCCTGGCGCCATGGTGGCGCTGGTGGATCCCGAAAAGAGAGAGCGGCAACCGTGAAGTGGAAATCCGTTGTGCTCCCGATCAGCGCTCTGGCTCCGCTGGCCTTGATCGCATGGGGCGGTCTGCGGCTATACAAGACGGGATCCGTGGTAAGCACGGTCCCAGACGTCCCGACGACGGCAGTGAAAAAGAGCGACGTTACGTTCACGGTGACTGCTAAAGCTGAGCTACAAGGTGGTAAGTCGGAAATGTTATCGGCACCCATGATGGGTGGTGCGCAGCTAATCCTCACGTCCTTGAGCAATTCCGGAGACCTGGTCAAAGACGGCGACGTGGTGGCTCAGTTCGATACAACGGAACAGGAATTCAAGCTCAAGGAAGCCGAAGCAGATCTCGCCGAAGCGGAACAGCAGGTGGCTCAAGCCCAGGCTGACAGCCAGGCGAAGGACGAAGAGTCGCAATACGAATTGGTGCAGGCCAAGGCGGATCTTCGTCAGGCGGAGCTGGAGGAGCGCCGCAATCCGCTATTGGCGGCCATTACCGCACGGCAGAACACGCTGGCGGTGGAAGCGGCTCGCGACAAACTGCGCCAGTTAGAGCATGACATTCCCAATCGCCGCGCCAATGCCACGGCCGGCATTGCCATTCAGGAAGCGGCGCGAAACAAAGCCAAGGTACAGGCGGAAACCGCGCGCCACAATATCGAATCCATGACTTTGAAAGCTCATCGCTCTGGCTACGTGAACATCCAGCCGAACATGAGCTCAGGAATGTTCTTCGGCGGAATGACGCTGCCGATCCTCCAGGTAGGCGATACCGTTCGGCCAGGCATGGCCGTCGCACAGATTCCCGACCTTTCCAATTGGGAGGCCAGCGCGCGAATCGGTGAGTTGGATCGCGGGCATTTGGCGGTGGGACAAAAGGCCGAAATTTCGGTAATCGCGGTTCCTGAAAAAACCTACGCGGGCCGCATCAAAGACATCGGCGGGACCGCTGGACCACCCTGGAATCGCCGGTTCGAGTGCAAAATCTCAATCGACAATCCATCGCCTGAGCTGCGCCCCGGCATGACCGCCAAGATTGTATTGACTACCGACACTCTGCGCGACGTTTTGTGGGTGCCGGCACAAGCCGTGTTTGAAAGCGATGGCCGCACATTCGTCTACATTCAATCCGGCGGAAATTTTGTTCCCGCAGACATCAAAGTGGTGCAACGCAGCGAAAGTCAGGTAGTACTTACGGGGCTGAAGGCCGGCGCGATGGTGGCGATGGCCAGTCCCGACCAGCAGAAAAAAGAGACCGGCGCGGGTGGCGCGTTGCAGGCCATTCCCAAATGACCGCCGCTCCGGTGAAACCAGAACCGAGCGAGACGGCCCGGGGGACCGGTTTTACGATCCTGCGTTATTTCGCCGATCTTGCTCTCGCGGCCGACAATCTTCGCGCGCAGAAGACTCGGACTTTCCTCACCGCGCTCGGGATTGTGTTTGGCGTAGGCTCCGTGATCGGCATGCTCGCTATCGGCGCTGGCGCACGCGAAGAGTCGCTGCGATTCATCGAACAATTGGGTGTGCGGAACGTGTTGATCGATTCGCGCGCGGCTTCGAGCGAAGAGGAATTGCAGCAGCGGCGCAAGGCCTCGCCCGGGTTAACGGAACGCGATGTCCGGATTCTCCAGGCCAATATCGAGGGCCTCGAGATTTATTCGGCGCGAAAAATCCTGATGCCAGCCAAAGTATTGCCTAAGGTCCCCGGCGACCTTCCGGAGCTGTATGGAGTGCAGCCCTCCTACCTGGCCATCCATAATCTGCGGGTGGTGGAGGGCCGGTTCTTCAACGCTACGGAAGATTCAGGCAGCGCGGCGGTTTGCGTACTCGGCGAATCCGCCAAAATCAATTTGCTTGGTTATGGGTCCGCGTTGGGAAAGTTCGTCAAAGTGAATGATACGTGGCTCCAGGTTGTCGGTATTCTCGGCGAACAGATTACCGCCGGAAGCCAGAATATCGGGGCACACATGCAGGACCTGAATAACATCGTCTTCATCCCGCTCAACACCTTTCAGTACCGCTTTTGGGATGTCAGCAGCTACATGAAAGACGATTTAGACGGAGTGGACGTGCGCCTCAAGGAAGGCGTGGACAGCGTCCAAGTGGCCAAGGTAGTGGCCGCTATTCTGAATTCCACCCATCACAACATTCAGGATTTCACAGTGACCATCCCGGCCGCGCTGCTCGCCCAACAAAAACGAACCCAGACCATTTTCACGTACGTGATGGTTGCCATCGCCGCAATTTCGCTACTGGTGGGTGGGATCGGGATCATGAACATCGTTCTCTCGACTGTGCTGGAGCGCACGCGCGAGATCGGTATCCGCCGGGCCATTGGAGCGCGGCGTGCCGATATTGTCCGCCAGTTCCTGATTGAGGCCGTGCTGATCTCGGGCGGCGGAGGAGTATTGGGGATCGGATTCGGGCTCTTCCTCTCCTGGCTGATCGCGCGCCTGGCGGAATGGAAGACCATCGTCTCTGCTTCGTCAGTGCTGATCGCGTTCGGCGTGTCGGTGGTAGTGGGAGTGGTTTTCGGAATCTATCCTGCCATGAAGGCCTCGAGGATCGATCCAATCGAGGCCTTGCGATATGAATAAAGCCGCGTTGAGATATGAATAGATACGGACTTCTCGCCCTCTTCACCGTACTGACGCCGCTCTCGGCGCAAACTGATCCTTTTTTCCCCACGCCCTCTTATTTCAAAAAGCATTTCTCGAACACGCCGACACACGTGGAGCTGCTACCTCCCACCAAGCTCAACGACTTTATGGTCGGCGGCCATCTGGAACTTTCTCTCAGAAACTATCTTGAGTTGGTGGTAGCCAACAATCCTGACGTTATCGTTCAAAAGCTCACGGTGGAGTTCAATCGCGACGCAATCACGCGCGCGTTTGCGCCATTCGATCCGGTCGCAACCGCCAGTTTCAGCGCCACCCGCTCAATATTTCCGACCGGTACCTTGCTGCAGGGCGCGGC
>JBEKJJ010000024.1:0-47268 GCA_050011295.1 Bryobacteraceae bacterium | reverse complement strand
AACCCAGGTTGCGCGCTTAGATACGCGTGACCCCAGCGATTTAGAATAATGCCGGCGATATCGCGCCGCGCGTCGAATCCCAAGCTGCCGAACAGCATGCCGAGCTGTTCCCTGATTCGCTTTTCGTATCCTCGAAAAGGCGTTCCGATCAGTTCGACACGGCCTCTGGTCACCTGCTCGCCAATGGGCAGCTCCGGATTCGAAAACAAAATCTTGAGCGTGAGCACAACCGGAGAATCGGGCGATAGCGTGGGCGACACCGCTCCGAACGTAGCCAGCTTTCGAACCGCAGTATAGTTGCCGATGCCTTCGAACCACTGGCATTCGCTAATTCCCAGCTTATAGAGAAAGCGCCAATTCCTGACGGCCACGTTCGCCATGAGACAAGGCGCGCGGTAAAACTGCGCGTATGCATCGCGGTGAGACGTCGGCAGGTCCTTCACGATATGTTTCGCGGTCCAGCTTCCACCGGCCACGACAACGCTGCGCGCCCTCACGCTCGCGAGTTTTCCAGCGCGCGCATACACCACCTTGACGCCTCCCGCTTGATGTTGAACCGAAATCACCGTGGTACGCAGGCGAATGCGCGATGCTGCGGCCTGATCCATCGCAGCAAAATCCACCGGCGTCCTGGATACTGATTCCAGCGTCGCAGGACCAGGAATCGCATCCGGAATGAGCAATTTGACGATGTGCCGGGCTACGCCAGCATTGCCTCCCGGAAACATTTGCACGCCTTTTTCCTGATCCCATGGCAGCAGCACATCGGCCGCGTAATCCGCATAGGCAGACAGCGCGTCCGCTCCCAATCCCGACCCTCCGCCACTGACCGGAGACAAAAATGTTCGAACGGTCTCGCGGCTCAGCCCGAATTTTTCCATCAGGTGTTGCTCGAAACTCATGCTGTCCAAGCGGCGCGAGATTTCGTCGCCATGCTGCTTCGGCGCTTGAAAATCTGTGGCGCCGGCCTGCATCTTCAGCAACTCGCGCCGCGCTTGCGCGGAGATGGGAGCGCCCTCCAGATTCTTCCCCCACGGGTCGGTCAACCACATCCCCGGCGTTTTCCCAAACCGCGGTCCGAAAAAGAATCCGGAGTTGCGCCCGCCTTCCGGATACGGCGTCTTCGCGACCGCCAACGCGGGATCTTTCCCGGTCCAAGTCTGATACGGGAATGGGTCCGGCGGGATTCCAATGGACTGGTAAAAGTCGGCCAGAAACGTTCCGGCGAACGGCGGGAAATACATCGCGGAGCCTTGATGCGCCACCACGCGCTGGCCATCCACCAGAAATTCGTTGCCTTTCGCCTCGCCGCCGAAGATGGGATGATTCTCCAGCACCAGGCACGTCTTGTTAGCGCCGCCTTCGCGCGCGAAAAACAGCGCGGCCGCAAGCCCGCTGATCCCGCCGCCCACCACCACGCAGTCGTATTGCTCGCCGGTATCGGGAACATCGGCAGGCAGCGGTTCGAAGACGTGGTCGCGAATCTTATGCGCCTCCGTCATCACTTCGTAGGTATTTCCGTTCGAATTGCTGTATTCGCCCACGCCGCCGTAGCCGGTCCATTCGGCCTGCTGCGCAAGCAGCTCCATGGGGCAGGCTCCGGAGAGCAGAGCCGCGCCGGAAGCCACCAGTGTCGAGTTCAAATAATCGCGCCGAGTTATGCCAGCATCCATTCCGAGTTTGTCGCGAGCAGCCATACGCGTATAATATCTGTTTGAAGCGCCGCTGGAATATTCCGATTTGGGCCGGATTCGCGATTGTGCTCCTGTCCGTGATCAGCTACATTCCGGTATTCACTCCCTTCCCCATCACGCGCGATGTTCCTTGGGTGAACTATCTGCTCTTTCTCGCCGGCGGAGCGTTTCTAGCTATCGGGCTGAAGCGCGCCTATCGCGAACCGGATCGATACCACGGCAAGATCAGCGGCCCGATTCTCAGCGTGCTGAGCCTGCTGATCGCAGGATTCTTTGTCGTAGGAGTTCTCTTTCTCACCAAGCAATTGCCTGCGGCTTCCGGAGCTCCACAAGTTGGCCGGCCAGCGCCTCAATTTACCCTCGCGAACATTGACGGAAAACAGACCGCCCTCGCCGATCTGGTAAAAGGCCACCGCGGCGTAATCCTGATCTTCTATCGCGGATATTGGTGACCATTTTGCAACTCCGAGTTGCGGGGCTTCGAGAAGCATCTGAGCGAGTTTCATCAGCACGGCATCGAAGTGGTGGCCATCAGCGTCGATTCTACCGAGGAGTCCGCCAAGCTCTGCCATTCTCGCGGATACACCTATCCGTTTCTCTCCGATCCTAAGGCTCGGGTGATTCGCAGCTACGGCGTCTTGCATCCCAAAGCCGGCGAGGACGGCCAAGACATCGCCCGGCCGGCCGAATTCTTCGTCGATTCCGCGGGCGTCATCCGCTGGGTGAACTTGACGGACGATCTGCGAATTCGCGCGCGTCCAGAGGCTGCTCTCGAAGTGATCCTGAAGCAGATCGGCGGTTAGCGAGCAGTATAATGACTGCTTGCCAATCCGAACACTGCTGATCGCGAACCGGGGTGAGATTGCGGTTCGCATCGCGAACACTTGCCGCGCCATGGGCATCTCTCCGGTGGCTGTGTTTTCGGATACCGATCGGAATTCTCCGCACATTCGCGCAGGCGATCAAGCAGCCGCCATCGGCCCATCGTATCTGAACATCGATCGCATCATTGACGCCGCGCGCAGAACGAACGCGGACGCGATTCATCCCGGCTACGGATTCCTGGCCGAGAATGCCGATTTCGCGGAAGCTTGTGAGAGCGCGGGGATGGTTTTCATCGGGCCGTCACCCAATGTCATCCGCATGATGGGCTTGAAGACCGGAGGCCGTGAGATTGCGGCGGCGGCGGGCGTTCCGGTTGTCCCAGATTATGATCCCGCCAGCCGTGATATACAGTTTCCCGTGCTGATCAAGGCGTCGGCGGGCGGTGGTGGACGCGGGATGCGGATCGTTCGGGAATCTTCCGAGCTCGCGGAAGCGCTCGATTCCGCGCGCCGTGAAGCCGAGCGTGCCTTCGGCGATGGATCGCTGCTGATCGAACGTTTCATCGAAGACGCGCGCCACGTGGAATTTCAGATCTTCGGCGATTCGCACGGCAATCTGGTCCACTTGTTTGAGCGTGACTGCTCTGTGCAGCGGCGCCATCAAAAGATCATCGAGGAAACTCCGTCGCCAGCTCTCTCTGACGACCTGCGGCGCCGCATGGGTGACGCCGCGGTGGCGATCGGACGCGCGATGGGCTACACCAATGCCGGAACAGTGGAGTTTCTGCTGGCGCCCTCCGGCGAATTCTTCTTCATCGAGGTGAATACTCGCATTCAGGTGGAACATCCGGTGACAGAACTGGTCACCGGACTCGACCTGGTGCGTTTGCAGATCGATATCGCAGAAGGTAAACAGGTTCCCAAGAATCCGCGTTCGATCGGCCACGCGATTGAGGCGCGCCTCAATGCCGAAGATCCGATGAATGGTTTTTTGCCGTCCACCGGCATGGTCCATCGCTGGCGGCCACCCGAAAATGTGCGCGTGGACAGCGCGCTTCGCGATGGCGCCGAGGTCGGCGTGCATTATGATCCTCTGCTCGCCAAAATTATCAGCTATGGGATGGATCGTGAGACGGCGTTGCGGAAGTTGGTGTACGCGCTGAAATCCACTTGCTTGCTCGGCGTGACAACCAATCGCCAGTACCTGATCCAGATTCTGGAGAGCGATGAATTTCGGGAAGGCCGTGCTCATACGGCCTTTTTGCCGGCCCCACGCGTTGTAGATGACGATGCCGCGATAGCTGCCGCGGTCCTGTACGTTGACCAGACACGCAAGACGCCATTCCGGAATTACCGGAACAATCCCTATCGCGATCCATCGATGAAGGTGCGCGTGGGCGGCAGGGAGATTGCCGTTAAGTGGAAGAGTCTCGGAGGGAACCGCTATCAAGTGGATTCACGTGAGTTGGAAGTGGTAGCTGTTGAGCCCGGTCAGATCAAGCCCGATATCGGCGGCGTGACCCACGAATATGAAATCGCACAGACCGCCGATCAAGTCTTCGTCCATTCCTCAACATCCGACACCACTATCCAACGCCTCCCGCGTCACCCTCGCCCGGCCAGCGCGACACAGCATGAAACCGCAAACTCACCCATGCCCGGCCAAGTCCTGCGCATTCTGGTTCAAGAAGGACAAAAGGTGAAAACCGGCGATTCGCTAGTGGTGCTGGAAGCGATGAAAATGGAACAGACAATCCGAACTACAATCAACGGTAGAGTCCGATCTGTCCTGGTCAAGACCGGACAGGTTGTCGCGCCCGGCCAAATGCTGGTCGAAATCGGCGCGGAGGAGAACGAATCATGAGCCAAGTTGCCACTGCCACGGAAACCAAGCAGGAATTTCCGTATTTCACAGAAGAGCACGAGATGATCCGGCAAACCGTGAAACGGTTCTGCCGCGAAGAAATTGCGCCTTACGCCGAAGAATGGGATCACGCCGGCATCTTCCCCAAGGAGCTGTTCAAAAAAGCCGCGAACCTCGGACTCTTCGGCATCCGGATCGACCCCGAGTGGGGCGGCCTCGGCCTGGACTGGTGGGCCACTGCGGCGTTCCTGGAATCGATGGCGTATGCCGATAGCGGCAGCATCGCAATGGCGCTGATGGTGCAGTCGGAAATCACGTTGCCGGTGCTCGACGACCTCGGTACACGCGATCAGAAGGAAGAATTCCTGCGGCCCGCCGTGGCGGGAGACACGATCGCGGCGCTCGGCATCAGTGAACCCGGCGGCGGCTCGGACGTGGCTGCGCTTAAGACCCGCGCGCGCATCGACGGCGATGAGCTGGTTATCTCCGGGCAAAAACTTTGGATCACCAATGGAACCCGCGCCGACTTCATCATTCTCGCGGTGCGGACCGGCGGCGAGGGGCACAAAGGCGTCTCCCTGGTTTTGTTCCCTACGAGAACGAAAGGCTTCTCGGTTGGAAAGAAGCTCGCAAAAATCGGCAACATGGCTTCCGACACCGCGGAGCTGTTCTTCGACGAATGCCGCATTCCCGCCCGCCACGTGCTGGGCGAGATGAACAAGGGATTTTACTACATCATGCATAACTTCCAGGGCGAGCGGTTGGCCGCTGCGCTGGGAGCAATGTCCAGCATGGAAAAATCGGTGCGCTACGCGCTGGATTATGGCGCCGAGCGCACCGCTTTCGGCCAGCCCATCCGGCATTACCAGGTTTGGCGACACCGTTTCGCCGAGCATCTAACTAATATCGAAGCCGGTAAATGGCTGACCTATCGCGCGCTTGATCTGATGAATCGCGGCCAGAAATGCGTGCGCGAAGTCACCATGGCTAAGCTCTACACCTCTGAGCTTTCGCAAAAGGTCACCTATGATTGCATGCAGATGTTCGGGGGCTTCGGCTACACCACTGAATATCCCATCGGCCGCGCCTGGCGCGACGTTCGATTGAACACCATCGGTGCGGGGACGTCGGAAATCATGAAAGAGATCATCGCCAAGGAAGAGAAGATTTGATCCGCATCGCCAACGGTCAAGGTTTTTGGGGAGATTCATTGGAAGCCCCCCTGGAGCAAATGCGTCGCGGGCCCCTCGACTATCTGACACTCGATTACCTGGCCGAAGTCACGATGTCGATTTTACAGAAGCAGCGATCGCGCGATCCGCGCGCGGGCTACGCGCGGGATTTCGTTGAGATGATCGGGCGCGGAGCGGTAGACATCGCGTCCAGCGGGATCAAAATTGTAGCGAACGCGGGCGGCGTGAATCCGGACGCCTGCCGCGATGCAGCGGCGAAGGCATTGAACCGTCCTGGGACGCGGATCGGCGTAGTGGCCGGAGACAATATTCTCGATCGCCTGGAAGCTCTGACCGCCCGCGGCGTGGAGCTGAAAAGCATGGATACGGGAGAGCCGCTCGCCTCCATTCTGCCGCGCGTCCAGAGCGCTAATGTTTATTTTGGTGGAGAAGCGATCGCGCACGCTTTGGCGCAAGGCGCGCAGATTGTCATCACCGGCCGCACCACCGACACTGGATTGGTGCTCGGCCCCATGATTTACGAATTCGGGTGGAAGGCAAACGAATGGGACAAGCTCGCCGCTGGCACCATCGCCGGACACACCGTGGAATGCGGCGCACAATGCACAGGCGGAAATTGCCAAGTGGATTGGCAGGATCTTCCAGATATGGCGGGCATCGGTTATCCCATCGTGGAAGCAGAGCCGGATGGAGCTTTTGTAATCACCAAGCACCAGGGCACCGGCGGCCGCGTGACGGTGGAGTCCATCAAGGAACAATTGCTTTATGAAATGGGCGATCCGCGCGAATACATCACGCCGGATTGCATCGCCGATTTCACCAGCATCCAGCTTGAACAAGTGGGGCCCGATCGCGTGCGGTTCTCCGGGATTCGCGGCAAGCCGGCCACCGACATGTACAAAGTTTCCATCAGCTACTCGGCCGGTTTCAAAGCAATTGGGACGCTGATGTACTCCTGGCCGGATGCATACGCGAAGGCTCAAGCCGCCGATGCGATTCTGCGCGAAAGACTGCACCGGCTGGGTCTCCGCTTCGATGCGATTCGAACGGAATTTGGAGGCGTCAACGCGTGCCATGGAACGCTGGCGGGTGAACCATCGCCCGAGATCGCTGAAGTGGTTCTGCGCGTCGGTGTGCGGTCCACCGAAAGAGCGCCCGTGGAGCGATTCACCAAAGAAATCGCGCCGCTCGCTTTGAACGGCCCACCCACCGTCACTGGACTCGGCAGCGGCCGTCCAAAAGTGGAAGAGATCGTCGCGTATTGGCCCGCGCTAATCCCCAAGACCGAAGCATCGCCCGCGATTTCGGTGGAGGAAACCTGATGGCTCGAGTGAAGCTGGTTCGCATTGCACACGCGCGATCGGGAGACAAAGGCGATACGGCCAACGTCGGCTTGATCGCGCTGAGGCCGGAATTCTATCCTCTGTTGGTTCAGAAAGTAACTGCAGAGCGCGTGAAGGAACACTTCGCCGGAATCTGCCTGGGCGCGGTGCAACGTTTCGAGCTGCCGAACCTTGGCGCACTCAACTTCCTGCTACACGAAAGTTTGGACGGCGGCGGCACGCTCTCGCTCAAAGCCGACGCGCAGGGAAAAACATACGGCGCCGCTCTGCTGCGAATGGAGATCGACGTTCCCGATGATTTTTTAAAGTAATGCCTTCTTATCAGAAGATTCTTTACGCAGTTGAGCACGGCGTTGCGCGCATCACGCTGAATCGGCCGGAAAAGCGCAACGCTTTGGATGCTGAGTTGATCACCGAAGTCCGGGATGCACTGCGTAGCTCCGCGCGTGACGAAAGTGTCCGCGTTGTTTTGATCACCGGAGCAGGCGCCGATTTCTGTTCAGGAGCCGACCTCAGCGGCCTGGAACGCACCTTCAACGCGGGCGTGCTGGATCACATGGCGGATGCGCGGAATATGGCGGAGCTGTTTCTCGAGATGCGCCATCATCCGCGGCCGATTGTCGCGGCAGTGCGTGGACGCGCGCTGGCAGGCGGCTGCGGATTGGCCACCGCGTGCGACTTGATTGTCGCCGCCGAATCCTCTAAATTTGGTTATCCCGAAGTGAACATCGGATTCGTGCCGGCCATGGTGATGGCGATTTTGCGACGGTCGCTGAGCGAAAAGCGTGCTTTCGAGATGATCGCGAGCGGTGAGATTATCGCCGCGCAAACGGCTCTCGATTTCGACCTGATCAATGCAGTATTTGCCGATGAGACCTTCGATATAGAGGTGGACGCCTTTGTGTCCAAGCTTGCTTCGAAGTCCGCTTCCGCCATTACGCTCTCCAAGCGCCTGCTGTATCACATGGACGGGATGACGTATGAAGCCGCCATCGAAGCGGGTGTTGAAACGAACGCGATCGCGCGGATGACCGAGGATATGAAGCGGGGCGTCGAGAAATTCCTGAAGAAATAAACGTGGCGCACGCACTCATGCGTGCCGCATCGACACTCGTGTCGATGCCTGGAAAGCGCCGAGATGAGTCTCGGCGCGGCACGCAAGAGTGCGTGCGCCACAACTGAAACTAATGCCGCGACACACCCCACTCCATGGTCCCCTCCACCGCCCGATTGTAGGCGGCCGATAACGAAATCCCTAACACCGTGCGCGTATCGCGCGGATCGATGATTCCGTCATCCCATAACCTTGCTGTAGCGAAATAGCAATCTGACTCACGCTGGATCTGGCTTTCCAAAGCCACTCGCGACGCGGCCAGTTTTTCTTCATCCACCGGCAGCTTCGCTTTGATTAGCGACTCGCGCTTGATGATATCCATCACTCCCGAAAGCTGCTGCGGACCCATCACTGCGATCCGGTGATTCGGCCAGGTGAACAAGAAGCGCGGCTCATAGGCGCGGCCGCACATGGCGTAATTCCCCGCTCCGTACGATCCGCCGATCATGATGGTGATGGCCGGCACGGTGGAGTTCGACACGGCGTTGATCAGCTTCGCGCCATTGCGGATGATGCCCTGTTCTTCATAGGTCTTGCCGACCATAAAGCCGGTAATATTTTGCAGGAACACGAGCGGGATGTCCTGCTGATTGCACAGCTCGATGAACTGCGCACCTTTAGCGGACGATTCCGACATCAGCACTCCATTGTTGGCAAGAATCCCGACCGGGAAGCCGTGGATCCGTGCGAATCCCGTAACCAGCGTCGGCCCGTATTCGCTCTTGAATTCCGAGAATCGCGATCCGTCCGCGATGCGCGCGATCACTTCACGAACATCGAAGGGCACCCGCACGTCAGCGGAGGCCACGCCCAGCAGTTCATCCGAATCGTAAAGCGGCTCATCGAAGTTCTCCTGCTGCGGCGTGGGCGGCTTTTTGAGATTGAAATCAGCCACGATCTCGCGCGCGATGCGAATGCCGTCCAACTCGTCCTCAGCCAGATAATCGGAAAGCCCTGAAATACGCGAGTGCATTTCCGCGCCACCCAACTCCTCCTCGGTGGAGACTTCGCCCGTCGCCATCTTCACCAGCGGCGGCCCAGCCAGAAAAACCTGCGCCTGCCTCTTCACCATCACCACGTAGTCCGACATGCCCGGCAGATAAGCGCCGCCCGCGGTGGAGCTGCCAAAAACAACCGAGATGCTGGGAATGCGCAGCTTGGAGCGCCGCGTGATTTCACGGAATCCGCGCCCTCCGGGAACGAAGATTTTGCTTTGCACAGGAAGATCGGCGCCCGCGGATTCCACCAGCATGATTGACGTCAAACAATTCTCGCGCGCAATATCCGCCAGCCGAGCATTTTTCCACAAGCCGGCTTCTCCCGTGGATCCGCCTTTCACAGTGGCTTCGTTGGCAATGATCAGGCATTCGCGGCCCGAAACCAGGCCGATGCCGCCAATCACGCGTGCGCCTGGAACTTCATCTTCGAATCCGATTCCCGCCAGCGGCGCGATTTCAAGAAAATAGGACCCTTCATCCAGCAACAGCTCGACGCGCTCGCGCGGCAGCAGCTTCCCGCGTTCAATGTGGCGCTGCACATATTTTTCGCCGCCGCCTTCGGTGGAGCGCTTGAGTTCGGTGCGCAGACGATCCACCATTGCCGACATCGCGTCATAATTCGCGCGGTAGGAATGGGACTGTCGGTCGATGGCGGTGCGGAGAGGTTCCATACTGTTGAAAAGCGCTAATCCACGGGATTCGTGGCAAACACCGACAGCTCCGGCGTGAACCCGCGATCGTCCATCTCCAGAATCGCCTTCACGGCGTGCGCGATTTCTTCGGAACGCAGCTTGGTCTCGTTGGCCTTTTGAGCAAAACCGGCCACGTTGGCGAAGTTCGTCACTACTTCGCTCGGATTCACCAGCATTACCCGGACATTATATTTCCTCAGCTCGGCGCGCCAGCATTCGGTCATGCCTCGCAGAGCGAACTTGCTCGCGTAGTAAGCCGTGCCATTGGCCGCGCCGCGCAGACCGGCGGTGGAGGAAATGTTGATGATGTTGCCGCGATTCCGGGTGATGAAAATCCGGGCGGCTTCGCGGCCCATCAACATCGCTCCGGTGACGTTGGTGGCGAAAACCGCGTCGAAGCTGGCGCGGTCGAAATCCACTAGATTCTTGAATACTCCGAACCCGGCATTGTTCACCAGGATGTCCAGATCGCCGAATTTTTCGAGAAGTTCCCGGTAGGTCCGCTCGACATCCGCTTCCTTGGACACATCGGCATGAATCGGATGCACGCCCAGTGCGCGGGCGGCTTCTTCCAGACGTGCCTGGTCGCGGCCCGTAATCGCGACACGTGCCCCAGCAGCCTTAAGCGTTTCCGCAATGGCGCGGCCGATGCCGGCGCTTCCGCCGGTGATCAATGCAACTGCGTTTTTGAGATCCACAGGAAGCAGTATAGCGAGGACAGGCGGCCGCAGGTTTAAGGCAGGCGGCGGAAGGCAGAAGGCAGGACGCAAAAACCTAGTCGAACTCCAGGCCCGCCTGAAACGTCCCGTCCGGTTTTTCCTCGCACCACGTCACTCGCACCTTGCGAGGGATGTTGGCTCGCTTCGGGTCCAGGTTGGTGCGAATCACAATGGATGACCCGGCTTCGAGCGGCGCTCGCAGCGCTACTCCTATGCCGACGTCAGAATTGTCGAGAAGGTCCGCGGTAATGTAACGGGGATTGCCCAGGTAATCTTTAGTCTCGATCCGCACCACACGGCGATCGCCGGGCTTGCGATTGACCTTTCGCCGCTGCGGGCTGCGAGTGATTGCCATTATCCCTTCTCGCTTGTCCATCGACTGCTTCGGAGGTAGACTTTAGCTGGATGATGGTGTGATTGGGAGGTTTCCATGGCGAAGAAAAAAATCGACAAAAAGGCTAGCCCTCCCGCGAAAAAGACGAAAAAAGCGCCAGCTTCGCCGCCCGAACCGCAGCCTGCTGCGCCGGTCGTTATTGCAGAGGAGCCCGAGGAATCCGAAGAAGGAATTTTTCCAATTGTGGGAATCGGCGCCTCGGCCGGTGGTCTGGAAGCATTCACGGAAATGCTCCAGACGTTGCCGGCTAACACAGACATGGCATTCATTTTCATCCAGCATCTTGATCCCAAACATGTCAGTCTTCTGACCGAACTGTTACAACGCCAAACCAGCATGAGCGTGCTCGAAGCCACCAACGGCCTTGAGGTGGAACCCAATCGCATTTACGTGATTCCGAAAAACACCCACATGAGCCTGGTACACGGAGTTCTTACGCTCACACCGCGCGGGACCGCGCCTATTCCACACATGCCGATTGATCCCTTCCTGCGCTCGCTCGCGGCGGAACAAAGGAGCCGGGCCATTGGGGTAATCCTGTCTGGCAACGCCTCCGACGGCGCCCTGGGTATGTTGGCGATCAAAGCCGCGGGCGGCATCACCTTCGCTCAGAGTCCTGAAAGTTCCAAGCATGATGGCATGCCGCGCAGCGCCATCGCAGCCGGTTGCGTCGACTTCGTTCTTCCGCCAGGGGAGATAGGCCAAGAGCTAGGCCGGTTGGGACACCACCCTTACATTGTTCCCTCGCAGCCTCACCCACACGCCGAGACCGCCGCCAGACACGAATCCATGAACCGGATTCTGGCCCTGTTGTGGAAAGCCACAGGAGTGGATTTCACGCAGTACAAACCCAATACCATACGGCGGAGGATCCTTCGCCGCATGGCCTTGCGGCGCCTCGACAATCTGGACAGCTATGCGGTGAAATTGCGCTCCGACGACGCCGAACTGAAAGCGCTTTATGAAGATATTCTGATCAATGTCACTGAATTTTTTCGCGATCCGGAAGCATTTGCCGCACTGAAGAAAATCGCTTTTCCAAGTCTTCTATCCCACCGCGAAAGTGGCGCCCCAATTCGAATTTGGGTTCCCGGTTGCTCCAGCGGCGAAGAAGTGTATTCCATCGCCATGGCGCTGCTCGAGTTTCTGGAAGAAGAGAACCACGACACCGGAATTCAAATCTTCGGCACCGATATCAGTGAAGTCGCTCTGGAGAAGGCGCGTAATGGCATATACTCGCCTAGCATCATCCAGGACCTGGGTGCGGAACGCCTGCGTCACTTTTTCACCAAGTCAGACTCCAGCTATCAGATCAGCAAACGGGTGCGCGAAATGTGTGTTTTCGCGAAGCAAAACATGGTGAAGGACCCGCCCTTTTCCAGGCTCGATCTGATCAGTTGCCGCAACGTGCTTATCTACCTGGGGCCGGGGCTTCAAAAACGCCTGATTCCCATCTTCCACTATGGCCTGAGGCCGAATGGTTTCCTGATGCTGGGTTCGTCCGAGACCGTGGGCGGATTCAACGACCTGTTTGCCCAAGCCGACAAGAAGTCCAAAATATATTCAAAGCTGGAAATCACGGGCCGCAAAGCATTGCAGTTTCCCACCCAAGGTAGTGAACCGGAGAAATCCGAGTCCGAAAAACCGGGCGCCACGTGGACGGATGCGGAAGTGCAGCGCGAGGCCGATCGAATCGTGCTAGGGAAATACGCGCCGGCTGGAGTGGTGGTTGATGACGATCTGAATATTTTGCAGTTTCGCGGCCGGGTTGGCGCCTACCTGCAGCCGTTTCCGGGCATGGCCAGTCTCAGTCTCCTCAAGATGACCAGCGAAGGGCTATCCTCAGAGCTCCGCAATGCAGTACAGAAGGCCCGCAAGGATGACACTGCGGTGCGGCGTGAGGCGTTACGCGTCCGCGCGGAGTCGGGGGTAATCGAACTGAACTTCGAAGTGATCCCTTTTAAGCCCCACGCGGGACGCGCCCGCAGACATCTCATCCTTTTTGAGGAAACGCGCGGCGCACGTCCGGCGCCCGCCGCGCGGACATCCAAGAAACGCCCCAGCATGTCGACGCTCGAGCGTGAAAACGTCCAGCTTCGAGAGGAGACCCTCGACACAAAGCGGTACCTGCAGACCATTGTGGAGGAACATGAATCCGCCACCGAAGAGCTGCGCTCGGCGAATGAGGAGATTCAGTCCAGCAATGAGGAACTGCAAAGCACCAATGAGGAGTTGGAAACAGCCAAGGAGGAGTTGCAGTCCACCAATGAGGAATTGAATACCTTAAATGATGAGTTGCAGACCCGTAATCTTCAGGTCGCTCAGGTGGGCAACGATCTTCAGAACCTGCTCAGCAGCGTGAATATACCCATTGTGATGTTGAGCAACGATCTTCGAATCCGCAGGTTTACGCCGGTTTCGCAACGGGCTCTGAATTTGATTCCCTCCGACGTGGGCCGCCCCATCAGCGATATCAACCTGAACCTGGAGCTGCCTAAGCTGGATCGCTTGCTGACTGAAGTGATTGAGACGCTCACACCCAAGGTCATGGACGTGAAGGACCTGAGTGGCCGCACCCACTCACTGCGCATTCGTCCCTACCGAACTGAAGACAATAAGATCGATGGCGTAGTGATGGTCCTGCTGGATCAGGAACTGCTCAGCATCCCCGCCGATGTTCTCGGCGATTCAGCCCCCGGCCTGTCTCATATGCCGCAGGAGGGTAGCGAAGCGCTGCGCGCCTTCAGCGCCGGGTTACTGATCGCGCAGGAGCGGGAACGCTTCCACCTTTCGCGCGAGCTACACGATGACTTGACGCAACGGTTGGCGCTGCTCGAGCTGAATCTGGACACGCTGCAGGGTAAGCAACCCACGCCTGATCAACTGGCCGAGAATCTGCAATCGTTTCGTGAGCAGGTCACCGCGCTTTCCGAGGATTTAAGGCACATCGCCTATCGGCTGCATCCTTCCGTGCTGGACGATCTTGGCCTAGCGGTGGCCGCGGAGACCTTCGTTCGATATTTCAGCGAGCGCGAAAACATCCAGGTTGCATTCCACCAAAGCAATATCCCAGCAATCGTGGATGCAGACGCAGCGCTTTGCCTGTATCGTGTGTTGCAGGAAAGCCTGCACAATGTTTCGAAACATTCCGGCGCCCACTCCGCGGTCGTCAGCCTCGCTGGAACTGACGGCAACCTGAGGTTAACCGTAAAAGATTTAGGCTCCGGGTTCGATCCCCAGGCAATCCAGGGCAAAGGTGGCTTGGGTTTGCGTAGCATGGAAGAGCGCGCACACTTGCTCGGAGGAAAATTCAAAATTCACTCGGATGCCAAAGGCACCGAGGTGGTAGTGGAAGTGCCGCATTCCCCGCAATCCGCCGGGGTGAGCGACGCCACCGGGGCCTGACTGTGCTATTCAACCGCTCAAATTATTGGCGATCCTGTGTTCCAGGGCATAGCGGGTGAGTTCGGCCGTCGAGTGCAGATCCAGCTTCTTCATGATCCACCCTTTGTGGAACTCCACGGTTTTCGGTGAGATTCTTAGAATCTCGGCGATCTCCTTGGCCGAGTGGCCTTCAGCCACCAGTTGCAGCACCTCGCGCTGCCGGGTAGATAACAGCGGCCCTCGCTTTTCTGCAACCTTGAGGATGCCCTCCAGCGCGCTCTTCGCGATCAGTGGCGTAACATACAGATTGCCGTTCAGGACATCGCGTATGGCAGCCACCAGTTCGGACGCCGCAGATCGCTTCAACACATAACCGGAAGCGCCTGCGCGGAAAGCCTCCACCACATAGGGGGAATCCGAATGCACCGTCACAAAGATCAGCTTTGAGGCTGGAACCGCTACTTGAAGCTGACGCGCTGCTTCCACGCCGTTGAGTAAAGGCATGGAGATGTCCAGCAGAATGACGTCCGGACGTTCCCTTTTCGCGGTGACTACCAACGCCCTACCGTCTCCCACCGCACCTACGAGATCAAATTCCTCTTCCAAAAGCTTGCAGAGCCCGGCCGCCACAAGCGAGTGGTCATCGGCCAGAAGTATTCGCGCTCGTTTGGATTGTGTCATTTTTACAGCGACCACGGCCATGACAAGAAATCAAGCAATCTGATATCCACGCAATCGATCACGCTTGCTGAAACTGTTCAGAATGATCATACTCCTTTCGCGTCCTTACGAATCGGCGCCCGCATGCCGCAGCAGCGTGGGCTTCAGATTCAGATTGCGGATCAGCCGATGCAGATAGTTCGGGTGCAATCCCAACAGGCGCGCCGCTTCCGTATAATTTCCGCCGGCTTGCTCCATCGCGCTGACGATCAGTTGCTTCTTCGACTCTCTCACCGCATCGTGAAAGGCTTCCGCGGGCGCCCCTGCTGGACTGGCCTTGTCCAGAATGGACTCCGGCAGATCCTCAGGCAAGATCAAGTCAGTTGTTCCCAACACCACTGCCCGCTCGATCGCGTTTTCGAGCTCTCTCACATTGCCGGGCCATTCGTAGTTGAGCAGACAAGCGCGGGCGCGCGGCGAAATCCCCACTACCGTGCGGCCGGACCGCTTCCCATATTTGGAGGCGAAATAGCTGGCCAGCAGCGAAATATCTTCGCGCCGGTCGCGCAGTGCCGGCATGCGCACTGAAACCACGTTCAGCCGATAGTACAAATCTTCCCGGAAGCGGCCCTTTTTTACTTCTTCTTCCAGGTCGCGATTGGTGGCCGCGATCAGCCGCACATCCAGCTTGATGGTCCGCGTACCGCCCACGCGTTCGAACTCGCGCTCCTGCAAGACGCGCAGAAGTTTGGCCTGCAGTGACGGCGCCAGCTCGCCGATTTCATCCAGGAAAACCGTGCCGCCTTCAGCCACCTCGAGCTTTCCCTTCTTCTGCACGATGGCGCCGGTAAAAGCGCCCTTCTCGTGGCCAAAAAGCTCACTCTCGAGCAAAGTTTCCGCCAGCGCGGCGCAATTGATGGCCACGCACGGCTTGTTCGCACGGCCGCTGTTTTGATGGATCGCACGCGCTACCAGTTCCTTGCCGGTCCCGCTCTCGCCGAAGACCAGCACGGTGGAATCGCTCGAAGCAACCCTACCGATGAATTGATAAACATCGCGCATGCGCGGGCTTTCGCCCACCATGTTGTGCTCGACGTTCATCTCCGCCTGCAGGCGCCGGTTTTCCTCTTCCAGCCACTCCATGCGGCGCGCATTATCGAGCGCCGCCGCCGCAATACTGCCGATGGCGGTCAGTAGCTGGAGATGATCTTCATCGAAGCGGACCGCCGGATCGCTTGCATCCAGATAGATAACGCCCAGCACGCGATCGAAAACTTCGAGCGGCACGGCCAGCACACTGCGAATATGGCGGTCCACCACGCTCGCGGTATCGGAAAACTCCTGGGCCGCTGGAAGATCGTTGCACAGTAGCGCTACGCCTTCCTGCAGCACTTGCGAGGCGATGGTCCGGCTGACCTGCACCGCCGGGTTGGCTCCCGTGCGCCGATCCCACCCAAACACCGAACTGCACTCTTCCAAGCCTTGGTCGCAAAGCAGGATGGCAGCGCGATCCGCCGGCGCTACTTCGAAAATGGATTCCAGCACCCTGCGCTCCAGCGCTTCTAAGCCACGCACGGAATTGACGGCTTTGCTGATACGGAGCAGCGCGTTCAGATCCCGGACCGTGCGCCCGGTGGGGGTGATTTTGTCGAGATCCCTCAAATAACGCGCGTCCTGCGTGCGCAGGATGATGGTGGACCCTCCGCCGGTGTCATCCTTGTCGAATTCCACCGAAGGCGAGGTTTGGCTTTCCGTCTCCGGCTTCACGAACAGAAACAGAGAATTCCCGATCTTGATTTCGTCTCCGGAAGCCAGAGTCTTCTCGGTCACCGGTACGCCGTTTACAAAGGTGCTGTTGCGGCTGTTGAGATCCTGAATCTTGAACCCGTCCGTCTCGCGGCGGATGAGGCAATGGCGGCGCGAGACCGAGGCGTCCAGAATCGGGAGCTGGTTGGACGGTTCCCGGCCAATGGAGACCTCCGGGTCTGACAAAGGAAAACTGTTTCCCTTGAGCGGGCCAGCTAGAGCTTCGAGTTCCGGATAAGTCTCAGACATCACACTTCGCATAAAAAGTATATCCGATGCAAGCCGCCTTACGTTAGCCTATCTAAGGCGTTAGCCTTACTATCCAAACGGATAGTATGTGTCGGACGAGCTTCCCTCGTGGGCCTCGCAAATCTGCGGAGATATAGGTTCCGCAATACATTTGTGCTCCCAGCGGCGGTGGCCCGGCGATTGCTTAAGGAGAGCACGAGAAATTAAGTAGAACACCTTAGTTCAGAAGGAGTAAAACCATGAGGACCAAGACCAGAATCAAGTCCGGCATCGCTGTTTGGGGCACCTAGGAATCCACGGCCCACACTCCCCGGCAATCCCCAGCAGAACGAACCGTTCTCCTTCCTGGACGCGGTCCTTTCCGGTTTACCCTTCCCTCAAGAAAGCGAGGACAGAATGCGGCGCGCGCGGCCTTCTTCGCTTCGGATCGAGGAGCGTGCAACCGCCTGGCGATAAAGGGGGATACACTGCTCTTCGATCCGCTTGCCCTTTCGGACAAAAATGGCAACCACCGGGCGCGGTTCGGCTTTTGCACGTGTTTTTTGACAGCTTTCTTCACGCGCGCAGCTTCTAAGGGGAAGACCCTATCCGTCCAGATAGGGTGTCTATCTGAACAGATAGCGTAGAATGACCCTAGAGGCCTTAGAGGCCTGGTGGCGAACCTGGTGGAAATCGGGTTTATCTGCTTATTTTTCAGTTGTTTCCATCTACTTAGTACTTGCCATCTCCCAGTCATGGTACGGTTGGCATCGTAGTTGCATTTAGTGTAAGCGGTCGTAAGGCCAATCCAAGCAAGGAGGATCGAAGCAATGAGGACCAAAACTAAGATCAAAGCCGGAATCGCTGTTTGGGGAACCTAGTTATCCGTGCCGCGTGACAGCACCCTACCGTTGTCACGCGGCAAATTAAACCGCAATAAAAAAATCATACAAAAGGAGAAAAGGCCAATGAGAACCAAGACCAAAATCAAAGCTGGAATCGCCGTTTGGGGCACCTAGGGCCAAGCGCAGTTTTAACAGTACGAGAGCGGACCGCAAGAGCGACCGGGACTAAGACTGGTGGCTTGTGCGGTCCGTTTTCGTTTTAGCGTGGCGCAGGCCCCCGGCCTGCGAGCCGTTTTGCGGTATAGAATGTAAGATTCGCAACCATCCATGAGCGCTCTGATGAACGACGTTCGATACGGCGTGCGGATGTTGCTCAAAAGCCCCGGCTCGACCCTGGTGGCGCTAGTCGCCTTGAGTTTCGGGATCGGAGCGAATAGCGCGATCTTCAGCGTAGTGAATGGCGTCTTGTTGCGCCCTCTGCCCTACCCCGATCCCAGCCGCTTGATGGTGGTTTGGGAAACCAAGTTAAGCCGCGGCGTTCAACAGGAGTTGGTTTCTCCGGCCGAATATCGAACTTGGGCGGGCGAAAACCGGGTCTTTGATCAGATGGCCGCGTTGCGGGCGGAGCCTCGCGTCCTGACGGGGGGTGCGCTGCCAGAGCGCCTGGAGACCATCCTGATTTCGCCGGCCGCGTTCGAGATGTTGGGAGTGAAGCCTGCAGTGGGCCGTACTTTTTCAGCCGATGAGAATCAACCGGGCCGAAACTTTGTGGCAGTGCTGAGCTACGGCTTGTGGCACCGCCGCTTTGCGGGCGATCCGTCGGTGCTGGGAAAAGCTGTCACGCTGGATGGCATTGCCTATACCGTGGTGGGCGTGACGCCGCCGGATTTTCATTTGCTCGATATACCCTCCGAATTATGGATTCCTTATGCGCTGGATTCCAAGGAGCTGGATCCGAGGAACACCGGCGTCCGGACCCTGCGCGTCATTGCGCATCTGAAACCCGGAGCAACGCTCGATCAGGCGCAAAGCGAGATGCGTTCCATCGCGCGAAAAATGGAGCTGCAGGATCCCGATGCCAACTCGGGCTACAGCGCGATTGTAGTGCCGCTGCGCGATCAACTGATCGGCAACATTCGCACAACGCTCGCTACGCTCGTCGGCGCGGTGGTGTTCGTACTGCTGATCGCTTGCGCGAACGTCGCGAACCTTTTGCTGGCGCGTGCCGGGAATCGCGAAAAAGAAATCGCTTTGCGCTCCGCCCTGGGTGCAAATCCGGCGCGCCTGGCGCAGCAGTTGCTTACCGAGAGCGTGCTGCTGGCGCTAGCGGGAGGAGTATTGGGCTTGTTGCTTGCAGCCTGGAGCGTATCCCTATTGAAGAAGTTAGGGCCCACTATGCTGCCTCGCCTGACCGAGATCAGCATGGATTACCGCGTGCTCGGTTTCACTCTGCTGATTTCCGTCGCCACCGGAATCATCTTTGGGCTGGCGCCCTCTTTGGCCAGTATGCGGAGCGATCTTAACTCTGTGCTGAGGTCCACCGGCCGCGGCAACACCGGCGGCCCGACCTCGCAGCGCTTTCGCAACGCGCTGGTCATTTCCGAAATGGCCGCGTGCGTGGTGCTGTTGACGGGGGCCGGATTGCTGATCCGCAGCTTTGCCCGCCTGGAAAGCGTCAATCCCGGTTTCCAGCCCGATCACGTTCTCACTTTTCAGATTGCCCTACCCGAGAGCCGCTATTCGGATTTCAAAGTTGCCTTGTTTTACGAGCAGCTTCTGGAGCGGTTACAGACTCTGCCGGGCGTGCGGTTCGCGGGCATCGCACGCAAGGTCCCGCTGAGTAGCGGGGATGATACCAGCCTGAATTTCACTATCGAGAATCGCCCCGTGCAGGCCAGCGCTGAGCAGCCTCGCGCCCAGTATCGCGCCGTGAGCGCGGATTATTTCGACGCCATGGGCATCCCGCTGATCCGCGGCCGCCATTTCGACCAGACGGATGGAGAACATACGCCGGGCGTGGTATTGGTCAATGAAACATTCGCGCGCACCTATTTTCCCTCCGACGACGCGCTCGGCAAGCGCATACAATCGGGACTCCCCGGCAGCGTCTGGTGCACCATCGTCGGTATCGTCCGCGACGTCAAACACGCCGGTTTAGACGCCAAGGACAAACCCGAAACCTATTACCACTATCTGCAAGTCCCTCCATCATGGATGAGCTTCGTGGAAGGAACCATGACCGCGGCGCTACGTACTGACGCCGACCCGGCCTCGCTCGCCGCGGCCGCGCGCGGGGAAGTACAGAAAATGGATAGCAGCCTCGCCGTATTTAACGTCCACACCATGGAAGCCCTGTTGGATTCTTCGCTCGCGCAGCCGCGCTTCCGCACCACGCTGCTCGGCGCCTTCGCCGGCCTCGCGCTGATCCTGGCAGCCATCGGATTGTACGGCGTGACCGCCTACTCAGTCGCGCGGCGCACGAACGAGCTGGGAGTCCGCATGGCGCTGGGCGCGCAGAAGAGCGACGTGCTGAAGCTGGTCATGGGACAAGGCGCGATGCTGGCAGCTTTCGGAATCGGCATCGGACTGGTTCTATCATTCGGCGTCACGCGTGTCATTTCGAATCTGCTCTTCGCCGTGAATGCGGCCGACCCAGCGACCTTCGCCGTCACCGCGCTGCTGATCCTGGTAGTAGCTCTCGCGGCCAGCCTGATTCCAGCGTTGCGCGCGATCAGAGTAGATCCCGTGGTAGCGTTGCGATATGAATGAAAACTTCCGTTTCTGGTTTCTGGTTTCTCGTTTCTCGTTCCGGTTCACCCGGCTTGCCACTCAACCAGAAACCAGAAACCAGAAACCAGAAACTCATACGTCCGGGCTTTCCCGTATTTTTCTCGCCTTCCTGGTTTGCGCTGCGACGCTGCCTGCCGCACCGTCCCCCAAGCTTGTCCTAGCGGTTGTCATCGATCAGTTCCGCTACGATTATTTGCTGCGCTTCCGCGCGGATTATAATTCTGGCCTGGCGCGCTTGCTCGATAAAGGCGCGGTCTTCACCGACGCTCACTACATGCATGCGGCGACAGTGACCGCCGTTGGGCATAGCACGGTCTTGTCCGGCGCAACCCCATCCATCAGTGGCATCGTCGCGAACGAATGGTTCGATCGCGAAAGTGGCCAATCCGTCACCAGCGTTTCCGATCCGGCCACAAAACTCGTGGGCGGGATTCCCGGCCGCACTGGCTCATCGCCGCGCCGTCTGCTGGTCAGCACCGTCCCCGATGAGTTGAAGATCCACAGCTCAGAAACAAAAGTAGTCAGCGTCTCCATCAAGGATCGCAGTGCGATTCTGCCCGGTGGTCATATGGCCGATGGCGCCTATTGGTACGATAACGACGCCAATGCGTGGGTCACCAGCTCGTATTATCGGGACGAGTTGCCGGAGTGGGCCAAGAAACTGAACAAGGAGCAGCCTTCCTCGCGCTACCTCGGCGTGAAGTGGCTGCCGTTCGACGCCAAAGATGATTCCGGGAAGCCCTTCTGCACCATGGTCGCGGGCACTGAGGATCGCTTCTGCGGATCCATCGAAGCCACGCCGTGGGGCAACGAGATGATCGAGGAATTCGCTGAGCGCGCCGTCGAAGGAGAGAATCTCGGCCGTCACGCCGCGACTGACGTACTGGCGGTCAGCTTTTCCTCGAATGATTATGTCGGACACGCCGTGGGGCCGGACGATCCAGCCGTGCGCGATATCTCCATACGCACCGATCGATTGCTGGGCAAGCTGTTCGATGCCATCGATCGGCGCATTGGAGCGGGCAACACGCTGGTGATCTTGACCGCCGATCACGGAGTGGCGCCGGTTCCGGAAGTGAATCAATCGCGCAAGATGCCCGGTGGACGCCTCAAGGCGGGCCAGCTCACCGAGAAAATCGCGGATGCCCTAACCCAGCACTTCGGGCCCGGCAAATGGCTGCTGGCAAGCTCAGGCGGCATGTTGTACTTCAATCAGGAAGTCATCCGCGCCAAGAAATTGGACCCGGCCGAAGTCGAGCGCGTTGCCTCCGAAGCTGCGCTCGAACAGCAGCACATCGCGCGCGTCTATACCCGTTCCCAATTAGTGAATGGCCAGGTGCAGCAGGATTCCATCAGCCGCGCCTTCAGTCTGGGATTCTTCGGCCCGAGATCCGGCGACCTGTATGTGCTGCAAGAGCCGTATTACCTGTTCGACGCGGCCGGTACTTCTCACGGCACGCCTTACGACTACGATAATCACGTGCCCGTGATTTTCCTGGGGCCTGGAATCAAGCCCGGCAAGTATTCCACTCGCATCGCGGTGAACGACATTGCCCCAACGCTGGCCGAGATCCTCAAAGTGGAGCAGCCCTCCGGCTCCATCGGACGCATCTTGAGTGAGATCCTGGAATAACGCGCGCGTATTAAGATCCATGCCGCTTTGTCGCTCCACAGCCCTAGGACTGCTCGCTTGCGCCGCGATTTTTGCCCAGGACGCGCCCGAGCCCGCACCGGCGCCCGAGCGATGGAATCTCAACTTCCAGGCCACGTCCATTGGCCAGTACCACGGCACTTTTAACTCGCCTTACGCAGGTCCATTCAGCCTTCAGGATTATCCCGAGCGCGATGCTTCGCTGACAACGACGCTGTTCTTCGCATTTCGTCTGGCCCAGAACACTCTATTCGTTTTCGATCCGGAGATCGCCGGCGGCAAAGGATTCAGCGGCGTGAACGGAGTGGCAAATTCCACCAATGGAGAACTGCCCAGAGTTGCCAGCGCCACGCCCAAACCCTACATCGCGCGTTTATACATCACACAGGATTTCGGATTCGGAATGGAGAAGGAAGCGATATCGAGCGATGTGAATCAGCCCGCAGGCGAGCGGCCCATGACACGCTACAGCATCACAGTGGGCCGATTTACGCTTACTGACTTCTTTGACAACAATCGCTATTCGCACGATCCGCGCAGCCAGTTTATGGGTTGGGCCGTGATGTACAACGGCGCTTGGGACTATCCGGCCGATAC
Organism: Bryobacteraceae bacterium; assembly: GCA_050011295.1. Lineage (GTDB taxonomy): Bacteria > Acidobacteriota > Terriglobia > Bryobacterales > Bryobacteraceae > Palsa-89. The sequence continues at coordinate 24,472 of JBEKJJ010000024.1, read as the reverse complement.
GCGCGGCTACACCTGGGGCTGGGTGCACGAATTCCACACTAAAAACTGGTCGCTGCGATACGCCAGCGCGGCTGAGCCGAGAGTCGCCAACGGTCTGCGCTTCGACCGCCGGATCCTAGTCAACCGCGGCGACACATTCGAACAAGAACGGCGCTACTCGCTGCGCGGCCATCCAGGCGCGGTGCGCGTTCTGGAATATGCAAATCACGCGCGAGCTGGTAACTACGCCGATGCCATCGCGTTGAGCGAACAAACCGGGACGCGCCCCGATGTAACAGCCACTCGCAAAAATGGAACCTTAAAGTACGGCGCGGGTGTCAGCGCGGATCAGGAGATCACGAAGGACTTCGGAGTCTTCGGGCGGCTGGGCTGGAACGATGGAAAGACCGAGAGCTTCGCCTTCACCGCTATTGACCGGTTGTGCACTGGCGGAGTCTCTCTGGCGGGAACCAAATGGAAGCGCAAGAACGACGTGGTGGCCACCGAGCTGACCGTGAGCGGCCTTTCTGCAGTTCACCGCGAGTATCTGGCGCTGGGCGGGTACGACTTCCTGATCGGCGACGGAAAGCTGAATTACGGAACCGAAAATATTTGGGAAAGCTACTACAACGCCCGCCTCTTTAAAGGCTTCTTCACGACTTTCGATCTGCAGCACATCCAGAATCCAGCGTACAACCGCGATCGGGGCCCGGTGTGGGTGGAATCCATCCGCCTGCATATGGAGTTCGGCAAATAGCCGCGTGGGGAGCTTCAGCCTAGTAAACCGCGCGCTTCGCCTCGCGACTCTTAGTCGCCAACGAAAACCGCTCCTCCACGCTCGCACTGCCTTCAATCAGCGCTGTCACATGCTCGCCCACCATAGGGCCATGCTTGAATCCGTGACCGGAGCCGCCGCCCACCAGCCAAACATTCGCGAAGTCCGGATGCCGGTCAATCAGAAAATCGCCGCTCGATGTATTCTCGTACTGGCACACTCGCGATTCCACCAGCGGCGCCCTGGCGAGCGCCGGAAATCGCTCAGCCAGAAACGCACGGGCCGAATCCAACCCGCCTGCGACGCGATCGCCCGTATCCGGATCGAAGGGCGGCCCGTGCCGGTCGAACGCCAGCTTGAACCCACGATTCTCGATGTCGGGAAGCGAGTACGCGCCACGCTCGTCGGTGAAATCGAGCCAAGCTGGCATGTCCGGTGAAGTAAACCGCCGGTCGCCCGGTTCCGTGCCGAAGAAAAACACTTCCTGTCGCGTGGGCTGGATGCGCCCCCCCAAAATCTCCGGAAATATTTTCGGCAACCACGGCCCGCTGGAGTACACAAATGTTGAAGCACGCAGCACGCGGCCCGATCTCGTTCGCAGTTCCTCGCCATCCGGCGCCAGTGCCGCCTCGCGAAAATAGTCCACGCCGTTCCGAATGGCTTCTTCCACCACCGCACGCACGGCTCTCCGCGCCAGCGCCACGCCGCTTTCAGGCTCGAAGATCCCCGCGCGTTCCGACGAATATCGGATCTCCGGGAATCGCGCCGACAGTTCCGCCTGCGTCAAAGCTTGAAACACTACGCCACATTTTTCGAGTGTCCGAAGCGTTTGCACCGTATTCGCATCATTCGCCGCGGGCGTCCACAACACGCCGGTTTTTTGAAAAAGCTCCGGCTGATTGACATGCTCAAACAGGTCGACCCAAATCCGGAGTGACGCGAGCGACCAACGCGTGTAGATCTCCTCGTGGCCATACCCCATTCGCAGGATGCGCGTTTCGCCGCCGGAGCTCGCCCGGCTGTTCCCTGCGCCATAGGCGTCCAGCAACGCAACGGAACGGCCGGTGCGTTGCAGCCGGTGCGCCGTCCAGGCGCCAAAAACGCCCGCGCCAATCACGAAAACGTCGTAAGATTCAGCCAATGGCCACGCCCCTGGACGATTCCGTCGCTCGCCGGTAAGCGAGATTGGCAGCCGCCACATCCTCCACTGCGAGGCCCAACGATTTGAAGATGGTGATCTCGCTCGCATCCCGGCGTCCGAGCTTCGGATCCGCAACAACTTGCCCGAGCTCAGCCGCGATGTGACCCTCGCTGAACCGGCCTTCGAGAATCCCTTGCACCACGTCGCCAGATTCCTTTAGCGCGGCCGCGCGTGAATCTACTATCAGCCGTGCACGAGCCACGAGAGCCGGATCCATTTCGCGTTGATTCGGACGGCACGCGCCCACCGATATTACGCACGCCCCAGCCTTCACCCAACTGTCCTCGATCACCGGAGTAGGCGATGCGGTAACTAACACGACGACATCCGCGCCGCGCGTGGCCGTCTGCGCGCTCTCCACGACGCGCACCGGATATCCCTTCGATTCTGCTACGAACTTCCCAGCGTGCGCAGCCGAAGGACTCCAGCAACGAACATCGGTGAACTTTCGAACCAGCGACAAAGCTTCCAAATGACTGCGAGCCTGCACGCCTGAGCCGATGATGGCGAGCACGGCCGCGTCCTCTCGCGCAAGATAGCGCGTGGCGACGGCCGAGACAGCCGCGGTCCGCGCTTCGGTAATGAATCGCCCATCCAGGATCGCGAGCAAATTGCCGGTGGCGGGATCCAACAGCACGATGGTGGCCAGATGCGTCGGCAATCCGTGGCTCGGATTATCGTGGAACACCGTCACCAGTTTCGCGCCCATGGCAGGCGTGGATCCGAGATACGCCGGCATGGATGCGAAAAATCCGCCTGGCGCTTCGATCACGGTCCGCACCGGTTGCTTAACCGCGCCAGCCGAAAATGATGCCAGCGCCGCTTCCATCGTCTCAATCAGTCCCGCCATCGAAAGCGCAGCACGGACGTCCGCTTCATTCAACCAGATCGGCATATGAAATTCAGTGTGACACAGGCAACCCACAACTCCGCATAGTCCGCGTGATTCTCACCCGTTTCTCACCGGAGCACCTGGCCACTCCTTGGCGGGAGCGGCATCTCGACGAATTCATAACTTCCCGGCGTTGCGCTGTCGACTTTGGCCGCGATCACCGCTCGATGGGCGCGGACTATCGGCCAAATGTTCGATCCGAGAACCACGAACGCGCAAGTTTCCGGCCCGTCAGATTTTGCTGATACAAGATGTTTTGATCGGACGTAACCATCACGTCGAAATCCTCCACCTCGGCTGCTTTGAGAAGATCCCCGTTTTCCAACTGCGGAGGCCAGTTCATTTCCACCACTGTGCGGACTTCATGCCCCACCAGGAATCGTCGGACGCCCACCGGGACGTTGTTGTCAAACAGGATGCGCAACGCGATGACTCTGCGCATAAGCCAGAATCGCCTGCGCACGATCCGGCGGTATCTCGAACTGCTCCGAGATTTCGGTCACGCTTAGCCCATGGTCGAAGTTATCGATAATCGCGCTGACGGGCATACGCGTGCCTCTGAGCACAGGTGCGCCGCTTTGTATGCGTGGGTTGAATTCGGCCAAGGGGCATTGTGACCAGTCGATTTTTTCTTCCGGTGCCATTTGGGCCTCCCATCGATACCAGCTTACTACTGCCGCAATACGTCCAGCACGGACTTCGGAATATCCAGATTCCCATTCCGCCCGGTGCCCAGCGCAATATCCGGTTTCGCATCGCCGTGAAAATCGGACCCGCCTGTCACCGCCAGCCCGTACTTCTTTGCGATCTCAGCATAGCGCCGGACATCGTCAGGCGAATGGTCGGAGTGATACACCTCGATGCCGCCCAATCCAGCGTCCCTCAAGTCCCGGATCAAAGCTTCCTCGGCGCTGGCATCGCGGATGCCCAGCCGAATCGGATGCGCCAGCACCGCCAAACCGCCCGCCGCGGCCACTTGTGCAGCGGCCTCGCTAATCTCCGGACCGTGGCGCTCCACAAAAGCCGGACCCGTTTCGCCGAAGTACCTGCGGAATGCATCGTCATAATCGGCCGCGTATCCTTTTTGGATGAGCACGCGCGCGAAATGCGGCCGGCCAGTTAGTGTCCGCCCGAATCGTTCCACCTCGCTCAACTCGATCGCGACTCCCATGGATTGCAGCTTGGCCACTAGCTTAAGATTCCGTTCGCGACGCGAGGCCAGCAGTTCACCCACCCAGCCGCGGAATTCCGCAGTGGGCGCGGAGCGCAGAAAATATGCCAGCACGTGGACCGTGCGCCGTTTATCACGGTTCATCCGGACGCTCAGCTCAATGCCGCACACCAGATCCAGTCCGTAAGCCCGCGCCGGTTCCAGCGCTTGATCGTAGCCCAAGAATGTATCGTGATCCGATATCGCGAGCGCCTGCAGGCCTATCGCGAGCGCGCGGTCTACCAGCTCCAGCGGCGTGCAGCTGCCATCGGATTCGTTGGTGTGCGTATGCAGATCGATCACAGCTTGAGCCTTTGCAGCCGCAGCGCATTCGCGATCACCGAGACTGAGCTGAAGGTCATGGCAGCGCTGGCTATGGCCGGGCTCAACAGCAGGCCGAAAAATGGATACAGAATCCCGGCCGCTACCGGCACGCCAATAATGTTATAGAAAAATGCGAAGAACAGGTTCTGCCGGATATTGCGCATGGTGGCCTGGCTCAACGCGCGGGCGCGGACGATGCTGCCGAGATCGCCTTTCACCAGCGTGATCGCCGCAGTCTCCATGGCGATGTCCGTTCCCGTGCCCATAGCAATCCCGGCCTGCGCGCGAGCCAGCGCGGGCGCGTCGTTGATGCCGTCGCCCGCCATTGCCACCAGACGGCCCTGAGCCTGAAGTTCAGCAACTACCTCGGCCTTCCCATCCGGCAGCACCTCCGCGCGCACCTCATCGATCCCTAACTTTCGAGCCACCACCCCGGCCGTCACTGCGTTATCGCCGGTCAGCATCACAATCCGGATGCCATCATGATGCAGGCGCTCGATCGCTTCCCGCGCGGACGGTTTGATGGTGTCGGTGATTCCCAACATGCCGGCCGGTTGGCCGTCGATGGATACAAATACCACCGTCTGACCATCCCTCTGCAGTTCAGCGGCGCGCTTCAGCCAATCCGGCGAAGCATTCTTTCCAACTTCAACACGATGGCCGTCCACCACGCCCGAAACTCCCTGCCCCGGGAGATTTTGGAAATCGCCCGCTTCGGATAGCCTTAATCCTCGCTCCATCGCTCCCGCGACAATCGCGGCCGCTAGCGGATGCTCGCTGGCCCGCTCCACGCTTGCAGCCAGCCGCAACATTTCCGGATCGCCGGCCGTAACCAGCCTCGGTTTCCCTTCCGTGAGCGTTCCCGTTTTATCGATGACCAAGGTGTCGATTTTCTGAAGCACTTCGAGCGCCTCCGCATTGCGCACCAATACGCCGGCCTGTGCCGCTCGCCCGGTGGCAACCATGATCGACATCGGAGTCGCCAAACCAAGCGCGCAGGGGCAGGCGATGATCAGCACCGCGACAGCGTTCACCAGCGCATACGCCATGCGAGGCTCCGGCCCCCACCACGCCCACGCGATGAAAGTGACAACCGCAGCCACGACCACGGCCGGCACAAACCAGGCAGCCACAGCGTCGGCCAGGCGTTGAATCGGCGCCCGGGAGCGCTGGGCGTCGCTCACCATTTTCACGATGCGAGCCAGCAATGTTTCCGCGCCCACCCGTTCAGCAATCATCACGAACGCGCCCGTTCCGTTTACGGTGCCGCCAATCACTCGGCTGCCAGCCGTTTTTTCAACCGGGATGGGCTCGCCGCTGATCATAGATTCGTCTATCGAACTTGAACCCGTTTCAACGACGCCATCCACGGGAATCCGCTCGCCAGGGCGCACCCGCAGCCGGTCTCGAACATTCACATGCTCGATCGGCACATCCGCCTCGGTACCATCCATCTGGATTCTCCGCGCTGTTTTCGGAGCGAGACCCAGCAGGGATTTGATAGCGCTGCTGGTCTGGCTGCGCGCCCGCAGTTCCAACACCTGTCCCAAAAGTACCAACGCAATGATCACCGCAGCCGGCTCGAAATAAACGGCCACGATGCCATGTTCACGGAAGGATGCCGGAAAAATCCCCGGTGCCAAGATTGCAACCATTGTTGCGACCACGCTATACAGATACGCTGTTCCGGAGCCTAGCGCGATCAGCGTGAACATGTTCAAACTGCGCGTTCGAATGGACGCCCAACCGCGTTCGAAGATCGGCCATCCGCCCCCCAAAACTACCGGAGTGGCCAGCGCCAACTCCAGCCAGCCCGAGTGCGCACCCAGATACATCATCGCCACCAGCGCCGCGGCCAGCGGAACACTGAACCAGAATCTTCGGAGCATGGCCTTGTATTCCGGATTGACTTCGTCGAGCGTCGCGGCGGTGAACGTGGAAGGCTCCAGCGCCATACCGCATTTCGGGCACGACCCCGGCCCAATCTGGCGGACTTCGGGATGCATCGGGCACGTGTATTCGATCGCGGCAGCCGCCCGGGGCATCGGCTCAGGCTGGGCCCCAGGATGCAAATATTTTTCCGGATCGCCCTCGAACTTCACCCGGCACCCGGCCGAGCAGAAATAATAGCTTTGGCCCTGGTAGATTGACTTCCCGGCCGCATGCTCGGGATCCACGCGCATGCCGCACACCGGATCGAGCGCCGCAGCGCGATTTTGAACAATTGGAAACATGATCAGCTAATACCAGAGTACCTGTAGAGCGTCCATCCCTCCCTGTCGGAACCTGGTATTCTGTCGCACAATAGAAAAAGGAGTGGCCAGCAACGACCTCACCTCCGGACTCGACCCCGACTCTCTGTGGTACAAGGACGCGATCATCTATGAACTCCACGTACGCGCGTTCTATGACAGCAAGGACGACGGCATGGGCGATTTCCGCGGGCTCACGCGAAAGCTCGATTACCTGCAGGATCTCGGCGTCAACACCATCTGGCTGCTGCCCTTCTTTCCTTCCCCCTGGCGTGACGACGGCTACGATATATCAAGCTATACCGATGTTCACCCCTCCTACGGCACGCTCCGCGACTTTCAGACCTTTTTGAAACAAGCGCACCGCCGGGGCATTCGCGTGATCACCGAAGTGGTGCTGAATCACACCTCCGATCAGCATCCCTGGTTCCAGCGCGCGCGCCGTTCCCCGCCCGGCAGCCGCTGGCGCGATTTCTACGTGTGGAGCGACTCGCCGGACAAATACCCCGACGCGCGCATTATCTTCAAAGATTTCGAAACCTCCAACTGGACCTGGGACCCGGTCGCCAAGGCGTACTTCTGGCATCGCTTCTATTCGCACCAGCCCGATCTCAACTACGACAGCCCCTATGTACGCGAGGCGGTGCTCGAAGTGATCGATTTCTGGTTCGACCTGGGCGTCGACGGATTCCGGCTGGATGCCGTTCCCTATCTATTCGAGCGAGCCGGCACCAACTGCGAGAACCTTCCCGAGACGCACGAGTATCTCAAGCAACTGCGCGCCCACATCGATTCGAAATATAAAGACCGGGTGCTGCTGGCGGAAGCCAATCAATGGCCTGAAGACGCCATCGCCTACTTCGGAGCGGACGACGAATGCCACATGGCGTTCCACTTTCCGCTGATGCCACGCATGTTCATGTCCATCCGCATGGAGGACCGCTTTCCGGTTCTCGAAATTCTGCAGGAGACGCCTCCAATCCCCCCCGCCAGCCAGTGGGCCTTGTTTCTGAGAAACCACGATGAGTTGACCCTCGAAATGGTCACCGACGAAGAGCGCGACTACATGTATCGTGTCTACGCGCAGGAACGGCGGATGCGCATCAATCTCGGGATTCGCCGCCGTTTAGCCCCGCTGCTCGAAAACGATCGCCGCAAAATCGAGCTAATGAACGCGCTGCTCTTCTCGCTGCCCGGCACGCCGGTGATTTACTACGGCGACGAAATCGGCATGGGCGACAACATTTATTTGGGCGACCGCAATGGCGTCCGCACTCCTATGCAGTGGAGCGCGGACCGCAACGCCGGGTTTTCACGCGCCAACCCCCAGAAGCTTTATCTACCTATTACTATCGATCCTCAATACCACTACGAATCGGTCAACGTAGAAGCGCAGCAGGATAATCCACATTCGCTGCTGTGGTGGATGAAGCATGTGATCCAGCAGCGCAAGCAATTCAAGGCGTTCGGCCGGGGAACGCTGGAGTTTCTGCGTCCTTCCAACCGCAAAGTGCTGGCCTACTATCGCCGCTATCAAAACGAAACGATTTTGGTGGTCGCCAACCTTTCGCGCTTTCCTCAGCACGTTGAGTTGGATCTCACCCAGAGCAAGGGAATGACCCCGGTGGAGATTTTCGGGCGCACCGAATTTCCACCCATTGGCGATCAGCCTTACCTGCTCACGCTCGGCGCTCTCAGTTTTTATTGGCTGTCGCTCGAATCCAGGCAAGTCCGCCAGGAATCCGTGCCCAGCGAAGCCGGCCAACCCAGCCTTCCGCTTGTGTCAGTGAATTCGTTTGACGAAGTGTTCCAGGGGAGAAGTTTGGCGGTGCTGCTCCGCATGCTGCCGGATTTCCTGAAGACGCGCCGCTGGTTCCTGGGAAAGAATCGGGCCATCCGTTCCATTGATGTCCTGGATACGCTGACAATTACCGACACCGCATCCCAAATTCTGCTGGCGCGGATCGAGTACACAGAGGGCGATCCGGAGATTTACCTCTTGCCTGGTTCTGTCGCGGCCGGAGACGCAGCCGAACAAGTGAAGGCGAAGCTATCCGACGTCTCGGTGATGCGCTTGCGAGATCCCAGCGGCCAGGAGGGCGTTCTCTACAGCGCCGTCTGGAACCCCGCGTTCGGTGACGCGCTGCTGGGGGCCGTCGCCAGAAGACGGCGATTCCGTGGGCGCGCCGGCGAGTTGATCGGGTCCCACAATCGCGCATTTCGCAAAGCCTGGGGTGAGCGCCATCCGGATCTCGCACCCACGGTTCTCAGTGCGGAACAAACCAACACGTCGATCGTTTTCGGCGACCGCTTCATCCTCAAGATTTATCGCCGCATCGAACCTGGCATTCACCCCGAGATCGAGATGGGCGCGTTCCTGACGGAACGAAACTTCCCGTACGCTGCGCCGCTTACCGGCACCATCGAGTATCGCGGCCAACTCGACGGAACGATGAGCGTCGCCGTGCTGCATGGCTTCGTCCAGAACCAGGGCAATGCCTGGAGATACACGCTGGATGCGTTGAGCCAGTTCTTCGAAGGCGCGCTCACCCGTCACGAATCGGAACACATTCCGCCCGGCGAGAGCCGGCATCCGTTGGATTTATCGCGCGCGGATTTCCCGCAGCGCGTTCACGAGTTAATTGGCACCTACGCGGATTCGGCGCAGTTGCTGGGCCGCCGGACCGGCGAGTTGCATCAGGCGCTCAGCTCCGACCCGACTGATCCGTTGTTCGCACCCGAGCAGTTCACCGATCACGCCCGGCAAGCCTTCTATCACGGCATGCTCGGTCTCACCACGCAGACTCTTCAACTTCTGCGGCAGCAATTGGCGAGCTTGCCTGCCGCTGCTCAGGGCGAAGCGCAAAAGCTCGTCGAAAAAGAGGAACAGATCCGGCGCTTCTTCCGCCCTGTTCCCGAGCGAAGAGTTCCCGCCACGCGCATCCGTTTGCATGACGACCTGCGACTGGAACAGATTCTCCACACCGGCAAGGATTTTGTCTTCGTCGGTTTTGGCGGCCGCGCGGATCGGCCTTTGAGCGAGCGCCGGATCAAACGGCCACCGCTGCGGGATGTTGCGAGCCTGCTGGTCTCGTTCGAGTATGCGGCTCACGCCGTTCTGTTCGATCAAGTCCCCGGCGTCACGCGCCGCCCCGAAACCACGCCCGCGCTCGAATTTTGGGCCGGCTACTGGCGCGATTGGGTGAGCGCGATGTTCTTGAAAAGCTACTTAGAGAACGCGGACCCGAGCGCGTTACACCTCCAGAACGACGCCGATGTCCGCCTGCTGTTGGATGTTTACCTGATGGAGGAGGCTCTGGAAGAGGTGGCCCGCGAACTTATGGAACGTCCGGAGTGGGTAGGAATTCCGCTGCGCCTGATCCTGCGCCTGCTCGACGGGGTTACCGAACCGCGACCGTAAGGGAGCCCGTGCTGGACCGCACCATTTTGTGCACATTGATATGAGAACCCGCAGCAAAACTGTCCGGCAAAGTATCAGTTTACCGGCGAACGTTGCCACTCAGGTTCGAAACTTGGCGAAGGCGCGTAGACTGAGCGCGAACAAGGTACTCGTTGACCTGATCGCGGGCGGGATGGAAGCCGAGAAACACAAGCAACAGGAATTCTTTAATCTGGCTGAGCGTTTCCGTAGCGCCACGGACCCCGACGAGGTCAAGCGCCTGGGCGATCAATTGGGGCGAATGGTATTTGGCGACTGATAGCGGGCGCTCAATTTCGCCGACCTCAATCTGCTTCGCCTTTGGGCGGAATCGAACCCGGCAGCACCCGACAATGCACTGCACTCTGAGCCCGAGTTTTCAGAACTTATTCAACTCCGCAATCAACCCCTGCAGCCCCTTCTTGCGATAAATCTGAATCAGCCGTTGCTCCTCATCGGACGGCGCCATCACGCGCTGTAATTGCGGCGTACCCAGATCCGCACGGCTGGGGATCCAGAGCGTGCCGTCGGCGAATTCAACGCTCGACACAAAACCGGTCATCCCCTCAATCACTAGCGGCGCTCCACCGCGCGTGGGAAACTTCAGCGTGGCGTTTTCCAGAATCTGGCTCTTCTGCCCCGGCGCCAGATTCAACTCCGCCGGTACCGATCCCGCCAGGAACTGACGCCCGCCGTGATCCTCCAGAATCCAGCCGATTTCCAGATACCGTATAGGACGATCGGAGCGGTTCTTTACCTCCAGGCGCGGCGCCCGCGCTTCGTTGCCCGCGATGCGAGCCATGCCGCCCATCGGATCTACGGGTGAATCGGGTAGCCGCAAAAATGCAAACTGCACCTGCTTTTCCGGCTCAAAATTAGTCGCGCGGCCGCCACGCACCATTTGAACGTCCAGAGTGGGACGGTCGGCCGAATGCGTCATGCTATCCAGGATCTCGCGCCGCAACCGCTCCGGACCACCCTCGGCCACCAGCGATTTGAAATATTTCCGGTCGCGCCGCGCCTCGAATTCACTCAGCGTCAGCGTGCGCCGTGAACCTAATTTGTCCGCGCCGTAAAAGCTCAGATCGTCGAACAACACGCCATCCAGGCCGATTTGGACCGGCACGCCACTCGACGAAGCCTGCAGCGGCCGCAGCAGCCGCAAATCCACGTGCGCTGGGAAAGTCTCGAACGGGCCGACGTCCAAACAGGTAAACGTCACCGAACCTTTGCCGCCCGGCGTCACTTCCTGCGCCGTCACCAAAAACGTGATGCCGCGAATCCTGCGTTGCGAAGAGTTACGCAGCGTGAGCGCGGCGTGCAAATCCAGCAGCATCGCGCCGCCGCGCGCCGTCTCGCTGGATTCGCCATAATCGGACGCAATCACGGCAACCGGAGAATCCTTGGGCAGGTCAATCCTCGGAAGCACTCCCGCGAAGGACGCGGTGCATAACAAAACCGGTAGAAGATTACTGCTCCGCATCATACACCTTGTTGGTCGTAACCTGACCTGTGTCCGCGTCGACGTAACGGACGCCCACCGAACCACGCATACTCACCGAAACCGTAACAGCGTCCGAGTGTGGATGCATCAGCGATAGCGTACGGCCGTTCTGGCTCAGGTCGAGCGACGAAGAAGAAGCTTCCAACATCACGTCTTCCGTCGCCGCCGCGGGATGCTGCACTAGCTTTCCGAGCCGCTCCGTCCGGACGCGACCGAGCGCGGAAAGCAGATGATCCATCTGCGGCCGCGGGAGATTGATCCAGAACGCCGCCCCGAACACCACTGTCGCGCAGATCACCACCATGGCAGCGTTCCATCCCAGCCGAGGCCGGCCGGACAACGCAGGTTTGTCGAAGCGAGCAATCGCCTCGCCCGCCGCCAGGCCCACGCGGACATTGGCCGACATCTCTTCAGCCAGTTGGTTCCAATTCAGATTTTCCGGCAGCTCCGCGGTCACTTCCCGGATCTGCTCTCGCGCAGCCCGCAGTGCCTGCACTTCGCTTGCGCAGCTCGCGCATCCGGCTACATGCCGGCCAGTGCGCCACCGGTCCCAGGGTCCCAGATCTCCGCCGGACCACAATGCCAATTGGACTTGATTGGGATGTTTCATCTTAGACCTTCTTCCCAAGCGTCTTGCGTCCCCGGTCCATATACCGGCGGAATTTGATGCGCGCATTCGCGATGTGCGACCGCACCGTGGCTTTCGAACAGTTCATCTGTTCGGCCACTTCATCGGCCGGCAGGCCTTCCACATCGCGCAGCAGCAAGGCCGTTCGTTCCCGCTCGGTCAGACAAGTGAGCCCTTGCTCCAGGTAGGCGCGATGCTCGGTACGCAGCACAGCCTGTTCCGGACTCTCCGAAGGCTCGCTCAGCGGATCAACCAAACTGTCAATCTCGCAAAAGTTGACCTTACCGTTGCGCCGTAGAAAATCGATGGCGGTATTGCTTGCGATTCGGGATAACCAATGCGCGGCTTTTTCGATGTCCTTCAGTTGGTCCTGGCGCTGCAGCGCTTTGATGAAGGCTTCCTGGGTAAGATCCTGCGCGTCCGCAACGTTCCCGACAATCCGGTAAATCAGCAGGAAAATTCGCCGTAAGTTCTCAGAAACAAAGCGGTTTTGCAGCTCTTGCGTGGACTGCAAACTGGCGTCGAGTTGGGACGGAACACCCCGTTCGCTCATCACTGTCTCAAGACTGTAAAGTGCCGACGCCATCCCTACAACAAACTGACGTTAAAACCCGCAAAGCGTGCAAACCTTTCATCGACTGCTCTTTCTCAATTGTATATGGCTTTCGGGTCAGAATCCGCGTTCATCGGCGTTCATCCGCGGCCTAAATCTTCGAACGCATCCGGCCTGAGATCCTCGAGCGACTGCACGACAATATCGGCAGCCAGCAATCCCTTGCGGCTCACACCAATACAGCGCATCCCCGCCCGGCGGGCCGCTTCCACGCCCGGAACAGCGTCTTCAACCACAATGCAGCGCGATGGCGGCATCCCCAATCGCTCCGCGCCCTTCTGAAATACCTGCGGATCGGGCTTCCCAGCGGTAACATCCTCGGCCGAGACCAGGGCCTCAAAAAAGCCGGCCATGCCGATCACTTCCAGCACCACCTCGATATTCGCCCGCGGCGCCGAAGAAGCGATAGCCTGCAGCCAACCGTGCTCATGCAGCCGCCCGACCCACTCCCGCGCCCCCGGCAGCGGCTCCATGCGACCCTCCCGCACCAGCTTCCGATACAACTCCTCCTTGGCGTCGCCCACGCGCTGGATTCTCTCAGCCGATGCGCCGACCCCCAGCCATTGGGGAAGGATGGAATCGTTGCGCTGTCCAAATGTCTTGATGAATTGATCGTGCGTGATGGCGATTCCTTCGGACGCCATGGTGTCCCGCCACGAAAGCCAATGGTATTCCTCGGAATCCACAAGCGTACCATCCATGTCCCAAAGTACGGCGCCGACCATGCCGTCATTCTCGCATGTGCGTGGGTATCGATCACTTTATCGTGATGTTCACGGCGATCGAAGTCGGATAAAAAAATAATTCGAGGCTGGCTTGGCCGCTCCCAGCGAGTGATTTAGGCAACAGAATGTTGATCTGATCGAGGCCTGGAAATTGCGACTGAGGCCCCGCGTAAGTCACAGTAAGGGACGTTGGATAGATTTGCGCCCCTGCGCCGATGGCAGAATCAAAGCCGGTTCCAAATAGAACCAGATAGACTTCACCGCTCGAAACGTCGATGGGAACTTCCTGGACAATCCCGCCTTGCTCGGTGAAGATTGCCTCGATGGTTTGCACATTATCCGCACTAACTTGCACGGCGTAACCCACCGGGATTCCGCTCGGTTCCAAGATAAATAACGTGGGTGCTACCGGAGCAATCTGAATTTCAGTGCTCACCGATTGCCCATCCGCAGTCTTTATGGTGACGATGCCCGCGCCCGCCTCGAGTCCGGCTGGCAACACGAAGTTCACTTGTCCTGGAGACGCATAATAGATTTCAGCCTGGCCTGCCGCACCTGTCTGATCCTGCACGCTCACCGATGCCCCTCCCAACGCGCTGGGCAGTGATGGCGGTGTCGCGGAAGCGGTAGACAAGGCCAGATGCTGGCCGAACGCGGAGGCGATCGAATGTGGCGCGAATGGGCCCTGGGAGAAGTCCGCGGCAGAGACCACATTCAAGAGCGCAGTAAGCTGGGAAAGATTGAAAAAGATCACCACTCCGCGGTCTAGCGCGTCATCCAGCGGGAAGAAACTGGCTGCCAGGTCCAACTTGCCATCGCCATTGAAGTCGGCTGCGATCAGCGAGCCAAATAAATCTCCCGGCAGTTCGGTGGTCTGCAACCGGAATGTTCCATCCCCATTGCCAATGAAAACATTCGCATCGTTCAGGAATAAATCGGGAATTCCGTCGCCATTGAAATCTCCCACCACAACCGAGAGGATGCCCGGTAAGAAAACCGGCTCGGTTGGATAGACCACAAGTGGGGCAAAAGTCCCGTCACCATGTCCGAGCAGAACAGCGACACCTTCATCAGCGACACCCACCACTAAGTCTAGGTTGCCGTCTCCGTTGAGATCGGCTGCAGCCAAAATCCCCGGAATTTGAGCGACACCGGACGCATCCACCGGGAAAGATATGTTAGTCCCCGGCGAGAATGTCCCGCCGCCCTTACCAAGCAACAAGTTGATGCCGGTCAAATTCGCGACGGCAATGTCGGTAAATCCGTCTTGATTGAAATCTCCAATCGCAAGCGCAGATGCCTCTGCCCCGGCGGGATAGGTTTTGGCCGAAGCGAACGTCCCGTCGCCTTGGCCCAGAAAAACCACCACCTGATCCGTTTGGGAGGATGCGCTGGTGTTGATCGCCGCGAGATCCACTCGGCCGTCTTTATTGAAATCGCCAGTGACCAGTGACCAAATGGAGCCAGGCGCGGCACTCGATACCGGAGCCTGGAAAGTCCCGTCGCCCTTGCCGAGGAAGACCATAACGCTTCCCGAAGACCCGGCGCCCGCAACCGTCACGGCAAGATCGACGACTCGATCCCCATTAAAGTCCGCTGCAACCACGGAAGTCGGATAGGCTTGTGGGTCCGCGCCAGTGAAATCGTAAGTGAAAGTTGGCGTTATCACACCGCTCGAGCTGCCCAGAAATACCGACAAGTATTGAAACTCACTTACGAACGCGAGATCGGCAACGCCGTCCTTGTTGAAATCGCCGGACGTCATGGCAATGTTCTGAGTGGTGCTGGGAGGGAAAGTGAAGGGAGCAGACCTCTGGGCGGCCGGGGTCGGCGAAGACGCTATCGGCGCGCCGGTAAGACCGCCGGTTCCATCGCCAAAAAAGACAGAAAGATAATATTCATTGGTGTTCGGCAATCCCTGGCTGAGGACCAGCGGGTTACCGATACCAATCACAATGTCTATCTTTCCGTCTCCATCGAAGTCAGTCAGGATGACAGACTCCTGATCCGCGTTTAGGAAATCCTTCCGCGTGGGGAAGCCTCCCTTCCCGTCCCCGAGAAGAATGGTGATGCCGTTGGTGACGATATCGGGGATTCCGTCACCGTTCACGTCCCCAATCGCTATCGCGCCAGGTGTGCCGGGGTCATCGAACACGCCAAATGAGGAAGCGTTAGCGGCAAACGCCACCTGCGGCAAAAACGTTCCGTCGCCTTTGCCCAGCATCACGATTACCTCATTCACAGCATAGGAGCTCTCGGTAAGGGTACTCGTCAAGAAGACCAGATCGTTCTTTCCGTCTCCATTGAGATCCGCGATCGCGATCGCAGCCGGACCAACGTTGCCCGGAGTGGGAATGCTGGAGGTCACAAACGTTCCGTCTCCCTTGCCCAGCGCGAGGACAATGCTTCCGGCGGAAAGGCCCGCTTCGCCGCCGCCGGGCAGCGAAGACGGAGGCGCGCCCACGACGATGTCCAGCTTGCCGTCGCCATTGAGGTCGCCAACCGCCATTGCGCCGCTCACAAATCCGTTAAACGTAAATCCGCTCGCGAGCTCGAAGCCCCCCGCGCCATCACCCAGGAAAACCTGAACGCCGCCTGTGCCGAGCTGGCCCACATTGTTGTTCACCGCCTCATACTGGGCGACCAAATCCAATTTGCCGTCTCCATTGACATCAGTGAGGATCAGGGAGACATAGCTGCTGTAGTCCCCCGGAGCCAGCTGCGACGGACCGGCGAAACTATTTTCCGAGACAAGTTTAAGCTGCTGATCGAATACGGCGACGTCCAGGGCGTTGCCTGATGAGACGAACAAATAATTCCCTGAATCGAGAACCGCAAAGGCTGCCGGCTGCGCCCCTGCACCCGTTGCCGAAGGAGAGGTTTTGGCAACAGAAGGAGAGCCCTGGCGAGGCAGGCAGTTCGAGAAGACCTTTTCGAAATGAGGGATGGTGCGTAAGACGGGATAAGGCGAGGCATTTGCCATCTCGAACGCAGTATACGAACCATCGCTCTGCCGCAGGACCACCAAGTGGGATGAATCGGTCGGGTCCAGATTGATTGTTGTCGCGTTTAGGAAATTAATCGGCGGACAGACAGACTGCGCGCTGGCGCTTACTGCCACAAAAAGCGGAAGAATAATCTTGAGATTCAAAGAGGGTCTCCACGCAAATACTGCGCGGGCCTACTTTATTAAGACGTTTGGAAGGGCCTAAATTCTACACTTCGACGAAATATACTATCGCTTCATGGTGGCTGGCCAGCCACCAGCTGCCAGCCACCAGCGACCATTAACTTACAACCCAGGATGCAAATGCAGCGTCTTACCGGCTGCTACGTACACCCTTTGATCAAACTGCGTCTTTCCGCCTTCGCGAATCTGAATGTCGTAAGTCCCCGGACGCAGATGCATCTTCTTGGCGTCGTGCGTGTTACCCGCGAACGCACCGTTGATGAATACCTGGGCGTCCTTCACCTTGGTGTCCAGCTTGATTTCGCCCGCGTACGGATATCCATAGTAGCCGGGCCCCCCATAAGGACCATAAGCATAGGGACCCCAATAGCCTCCCCAATACGGCCCCCAATACCCGCCAACGAACGGGCCACCCACAAACGCGCGTCCTCCAAACCCTCGCGCCGAAGCGCTGGCTGGAATCAACATCATCACCGCCGCCGATGCCATAACCAATAATGCCTTCTTCATTTCACAACCTCCCGGGATTCTTCAATCCCCAATAAGTTAGATGAGGGACAGAGCTTCTGCGTTCCAAGGAGTGGAAATTGCTGGCCTGATGGATTTTAACTACTTGATTCCAATCGTCACCGGATTCGCCGCCGCAAGCGATGGGCTGCTCACTTCGACGATCACCGTTCCCGTTGGAGCAGTGGTCGGTATCTGCATATTGATCTGATACAGAGCCACGAAGCCCGGCGCCAAGCCGGCGTATTGCAATGGCGGATTGAGGATCGCGCCCGTTGAGGCACCTTTCAACGTCACTCGAATCGGCAGCAGCGCCGGCGAAGCCGTCTCCGGAGCCGGATGGCCCGTCGGTGGATCCAGCAGCGTGGGACCCAGTCCAGTGGCCCAAATTATCAACACATCCCCTATCGACGCCGGCGCCGACGGCGAAACCAGCTGCCCGGTATTGTTGTCGATGATCACCGGATCGCCCGTGCCAGTTGTGAAAATCCCAGCAGCGAATGGCGCGATGTCCACAACCTGCGCGATGCCGGCGATCCCATTGTTCACCGGCGTCACCAGAGCTTTCGCGTAACCATACATCTCCGTTGGAACCTGCGCTACCACCTGCGAAGGGCTCACAAATACCAGCGGCGCCGGAATTGAATTGAAGAAAATTTGAGTGCCTCCGAGCGTGGTGGGAAGCGGCACCGTAGATGGAAAAGTTTGCGGCCCGAAATTCGTTCCAAAAATCGCGACCATCGAACCCGGAGCCACTGGCCCCTTAGGAAAGCCGGCGTTATTCACAATGCCGCCGACGCTGATCGTGGGAGCGTTTGGACTATCGATAGATACGTTGGCTACCACGAAGCCGGTCGCCACCGTCCCACCGCCCGCATTCGCCAACAGTAGCCGGGTGGCCCCAGCCGGAACAGTGAAGCTTTTGACTTCGCCTTTGGTTGTGTACCCATTGGCGATATAAAAAGTCTGCTGGAGCAGAGGCGCCACAGTTTCCTGCGCCTCCAGGGTACCGAGGCCGGCCGGCATTTGTGTGCGATCAATAGTGTCGGCCAGAAATACGCCGTCCAAACCAAGCGCGAACGGGATGGTCGAGAGCCCATTAACGCCAAACAAATAGGATGTTGATCCCAGCGTGGCATCCTCCTCGAACGGAATGATGTGCAGGTTCTGTCCCGCCGTAAGCTGGATCGGGACAGCCGGCGGAATACTGTAAGGGGTAAACGACGAAGCTATCTTCGACCCGATTCCAAGTCCGTTCGGTTCATCAGCCAGAAAGAGATTGGCCATAGCCGAGATGGAGATCGGATTGGTGGCCGACGGAGCGCTCGGAATCGCCACCGCCGAAACGGACGCCGTAAAGGACCCGCTCGCCGTGAAGCCTCCGGAAATGCTGGCGAGGAACAGGCGCGTGGCGCCCGGTGGAACCACAAAGACTCGGTCCTGCCCGAACGTGCTCACTCCATTGCCCACGTAAAACACCTGCTGCAGCGCCGGGTATAGCGTCTGCGTTGCCGTGAGATCGAAACCGAAGTCCAAGCCCAGAGGCGTCGTAGTGCTATCGATGCTGTCCCCCACAAACACCCCCACCATCGAGACAGCGCGCACGCCGATCCCAGAGAGTCCAAACGCCGCGCTAGCGGCGCCGGTTGCCGACGAGTCGAAGGGCACGAATGTAGCACCGTCCGGAGGAATCCCGCCAAACTCGCCCGGAGCTGTGATCAAACCCGCGGCCAGAATGCTCAGACCCTGGCCGGCAGTGAGCGAAATCGGAACTTGCGTCGGCGAGTTCGCCGGAACCGAAAGCGTTCCAAGTTTGGTTCCAGGCGGCTGGCCTGCCAAATAGATGGATCCCAGGCTCGGAACAGTAACTGGCGTTCCTCCGGATGGGAAGGGTTTAATCGTAGCCGTCACCCGTCCGCCGGTGCTTCCTGAAGGGCCAGTCGCAGTTGGCTCCATCGCGATATAGCAATTTCCATCCGCGCCCCCTGCGGAACGATTCAGCACCACAGTCGCCTTGCCGATGGCAGTAGTTCCCATGGTGTCGTAAACCGGGTCGTTGTCGTTCGCGCCACCAATGTCCTGCCCACACCGGACGAAAATATCGACCGACGAGGTGTAAGGCGCCAGCTCGACATCCACTTGCAATTGAATCGGGTCCGATGGAATCGGGATAACAAAGCCATTCTTTCCGTTCAGAACCACCGCGTAAATTGTATTGATCAGAAACTGAGCGGGCGTACCGGAAGTCAATGTGGTTTGGCCATGCAGGCTAGCCGCAAACGCAAAGACGAACAACTTTCGAACCATCTCGTTCCCCCTGTCAACAAAACATTACGCAATAGCAGCGGGAGAAACGTCACGAAGCGCTCAAATCGTTGAATCCATTGTGGCGCACGCACTCTTGCGTGCCGCGTCGGCACTCATGCCGACGCTCGGGATTGCGCCAAAGCCGAACTACTTGCCCGCGTTGGCGGCCATTGCCCGGAACTTCTCAGCCTTCTCCGGCTCCTTCAACGCCTCGTAAACCGTCACCAAATCCTGGCGCGCGATCTGGGTCCGAGCCGCCTGCTGGCCAGGCTGCTTTTCCAGCACCGCATACCCAGCCAGCAACAGCCCCTCGGCATCCTTATACTGCTTCTCCAAAACCAACGTATGCCCCAATCGGACACGCGTGACTGCGGTGTTGGGATGATTGGCCGGAAGCTTTTCATTGAACCGCGCCAGCGCTTCGCGATACGAATGCTCGGCTCGCGCATTGTTTTTCTCTTCCAGATACACCTCGCCCAAATTGAGCAACGCGATGCCCACCAGATAGTGCCGGTCATCGTAAACCGACCGATTGATATCCGCCATGCGCAGAAAATCCTTCTCTGCATCGCTCAAATGGCCGCGCTTGAGTTCCAGAATCCCTAAGACATTCAGGCCCATCGCCACTTGAGCGTGCACTTTTCCGAACAGGCGCTCCTGGATCGCCAGCGCTTGCTCGAGCACCGGCGCAGCCTCATCGTACCGGTGTTGATAAACCAGTGCCTGGCCCACGGCCGCCATCATCAGCGCAGTATCCGGATGTTCCGTGCCGTACCAGGCTTGCTTGATCGCGAGTGCCTGGCGATAATTCTGCTCAGCGGCCGCATCACGTCCCAGATCGTGTTGGATCAAGCCGAGGTTATACAAATCGTCCGCGACGCGCGGATGCACCGCTCCGAAAAGCTGGCGATCGATGGCCAGCGCCCGTTGGTTCAGCGAATCCGCTAGGTTCAGATGGCCGAGATAATAATGAGCAGTGGCCAGTTCAGTGATGCTGTCGGAAAGATCGTTCGTTATTTCTTTTTGGGCCGATTGTAGCCGCACCGTTTCATCCAGCGTTTTGACGGCTTCGTCGTAAGCGCCGCGATCCTCCAGCACCCGGCCGAGTGCGGATTCGGCCCGCAGCACCGCGGGATCATTAGGCGGCAAATGCCGCCCGTCCATGGCCAGGCCTTCGCGGATCAAGCGCTCCGCTTCCGCCACCTGCGATTGATCCAGCCGCAACAATCCTAGCGCCACCAGACCATCCGCCACCTCCTGATTGTCCGATCCCGCGATGGACTTGCGCCGCTCCAGCGCCGAGCGCAGCAATTTATCGGCTTGGTCGGACTTGCCCAGCTTCTGATACATGTTGCCGAGCGTCTGATATAAGTCCGCCTGCACGGCCGGATCCGCGCTCAACGTCCGGGCGCTTTCGACGCCTCTATCCAGAAGCGTTACCGCCTGCAAAGTTCCCGACGGCCCCGCCGCTTTATCGCCGCCGTCGAAAAGATTCAGCATGAATCTTTCGATGCGCTGCGTCCGTCTGGCCTCTGCCAACTCAGTGTTGCGCGCTCGCGCTAGCCGCGCCACAAAAAATATCACCAGCGCGGCGATAATGGCGCCAACCGCAATCGCCGCCGATAGCACGCGCCGGTTGCGTCGCACGAACTTGCGCATCCTGTAGCCCAGCGTGTCGGGCCGGGCTTCCAATGGCTCGCTCTTCAAGTAATGATCGATATCGCGTATCAGCGCCTCCACCGATTGATAGCGCCTGGTGACATCTTTGTGCATGGCCGTAAGGCAGAGCACGTCAAGTTCGCTACTGCCCTTAGCAACAGAAGACGGCGCTTCCACCGGATGCTGCAGAATCATCTGCTCGGCTTCGGCATGGCTCAGATTCGAAAGATCGAAGGGAAGTTTCCCGGTCAGCAGCTCATAAAGAATGACACCCAGCGAATAGACATCCACCTGTGTGCCCAACCGCTCGCCGCGGATCTGCTCCGGCGCGGCGTAGGACAGCGTCATGGCGCGCCAGATGGTTTGCGTGCGATCTGCCGGCTCCGCGCTTTCCATCTGCTTGGCGATTCCGAAATCCAGCAGCCGCACGGTTCCATCCGCCTTCACCAGAATGTTGGAGGGCTTCAGGTCGCGATGAATAATCGCCTGGCTATGCGCGTATTGAACCGCCTCCGAAACCGCGCGAACCAAACGCAGCCGCTCCGCTATCGAGCATTCGTGCGCGCGGTAATACTCCGTCAGAGGCGTGCCCTCCACGTATGGCATCACGAACCAGGGCGTGCCGTCGGCCAGCGCTCCCGCGTCCAGAATGGGCGCGATGAAGGGATGCTCGAGTTTCGCCAGCGTCTTTTGCTCGATCACGAACCGATCGATTCGAGCGGGCGACAGAAATGCATCGCGCAACAGCTTGATGGCCACTACGCTGCCGATATCCTCACGTTCCGCTAGATACACCACGCCCATTCCGCCTTCGCCGAGCAATTTCTTGATCCGATAAGTGCCAAACTCGGTGGAAGTAAAAGATGGCGGCGCGCCGCGAAGCATTGCATCGGCCACCGCCGGCAGCTCGCCATCTAGTAACGATGCGCCTCGCGCGTCTTCGGAAAGCATCGCGAGCACTTCTTCCATCAGCAGCTCATCGCCGGCGCAAGCGGTGCGCAAGAAATCGTGTTGTTCAGACGCCGGAATATCAACCGCTCGTTGAAAAAGCGTCTGAATTCGATCCCAGCGTGCTTGGTCCATCACGATTCAACGCGTCCGAATAATCTGGGACGCCAGCCACGCCTTCGCCGTTCGCCATTCGCGAAGAGCCGTAGATTCGGAAACCTCCAGCAAGGCCGCGGTCTCGGCTGCGTCCAACCCGCCGAAAAACCGAATGTCCACCAGCTTGGCCTGTCGCGGACTCACCGAGGCAAGTTCTTCAAGCGCTGCGTCCAGCGCAATCAGATCCTGATCGCACTCCACCGGCACATGCATGGAATCGTCAAATGTGACCATGACCGCGGAACCACCGCCTCCACGCTTGTACGCCTTCTGCCGCCGCGCAGCTTCCACCAAAACCTGCCGCATGGCCCGTGCAGCAATGTGCTTGAAATGCAGCTCGGACTCGGGCGCCAACTGGTGCGATTTTGCCAACTTCAGCCAAGTCTCATGCACCAGCGTGGACGGGCTAATGGTGACATCCGGCCGCGAATACTTCACCGAACCGGCCAGCCGGCGCAATTCCTCATAAGCAGCGCTAAACAAGTTATCCAGCGCGGACTGTCGTTCTGGATCAAGATAACGTTTCACGATGGTGCCCGCAAGACCGAATAGTCGAATTCTAACAAATGATCCGTGGCGCAGGCGGTGTCGCCTGCGAACCTGGCGCGCGACATGAATGTGGAGCCAACGCGATCCCTCAACAAGACGTTTGGAATCTGGGTGTAGGCGTAAGCAAGGCGGCGGTGCCCCGGTGGGGAAGCTTGTTAGCCCGCGGTATCCAACCGCCGCGCAGGCTCCCAGCCTTCGCGCACCGCTACGAACCTGCCGCGTCCACCCTAGCCGAGCCGCGACCGGCAGGAAGCGCAAAGGGTGCGGCGCGCACCGCAAAACGGACCAGGAACTGGCCCGCGACGCGCTCCGTTTTGCACGAGTTCCTTAGAGACGATACCACAAGTGCCGCTCGATGGTTCCCGCGTTCGTGGTAGCGCTTGCCGCCGGTCGGGGCTCAGTTTTTTATCCGGGCGGCTGGCGTTTCGAGCAACAACGTCATGGTAAACATAATTCCGTAGCTTCCACCTCCGGCCTCAGGACGCGGGGCTCCGGCTCGGCGTTCTTTAACAATATGGAGATCCGGATGCCGGACGGGTCCCGGTTCTGGACGCTGACCGAAGAGCCGAACAGCGAAAGAATGCGGTATGCCATCGCGGGTCCCAATCCCAAGTCCCCGCCCGGAGTAATGGCTTGTACGATTGAGAATAGACTAAAGAACTTCGGCAAAACAGATTCAGGGATGGCCCGGCCCCGACTTTCGATGAGAATGCTTGGGGAGCCGGCTACAACGTCCGAGTACAGCCGCACAATGCCGCCTTCCTCGGAGAATTTGACGGCGGTCTCAAGTAAGGCGTGCAGCGCCCGGATCAGCAACTCTTCGTCTCCGAGCACCAAATCCCGGCCTGCGGAATCCGAAGCGATGGCGACGGAGCGAGACCGGGCGAACTCGGTAGTTCTCTCAATCGCGCGGCCGAGCGCCGCATGCAACGAGACCGCGGCAAACTTGAACTTCCCCGCACTCACGTCTATTTCGGCCAGCAGCAGTGCGTCATTCAAAAGCGAGAGAATTCTGCGCCGCGAGCGCTGAAACATTTCTTTGAGCTCGAGGTTCTCCAGAGTAGCGGGCATTTCTCCCAGGATCAGGTCCCCAACTCCGAGCAGTCCGTTCAAGGGCGTGCGAAACTCGTGCGAGATAAGATTAAGAAAATCGCTCTTGGAACGATCCAAAATGGTCAGCCGCCCATTGGCTTCTTCCAGTTCCCGAGTTCGCGCTGCTACTGCCTCCTCCAGACGTTCGTTATGCAGTTTCAATTCCCGTTGTAGATCATGCAGCCTGAGATGCGTTTCCACTCGGGCGTGAACTTCTTCGATCTGATAGGGCTTAGATATGTAGTCCACCGCGCCGGACCGGAAGGCGTTCACTTTGTCCTGCGTTTCGTGCAGAGCGCTCAGGAAGATCACGGGGATGTCTCGAAGGCGGCCTTCCGCCTTTAGGCGTTCGCATACTTCGAAGCCGTTCATCTCCGGCATGTTGACGTCTAACAAAATCAAATCCGGCGGATGCTTCAGCGCGGCCGCCAGCGCCAGTCTACCCAATGGAAACGAACGAACTTCATACCCTTCGAGAAGCAGCATGTCTTCCAACAGCTTCAGGTTGGCGGGAGTATCGTC
>JBEKJJ010000023.1:0-47943 GCA_050011295.1 Bryobacteraceae bacterium | reverse complement strand
CGTCGGGGGCCAGTTCGTCGGGGGCTAGTTCGTCGGGGGCCAGTTCAATGTTAGATAGAGACCATTCTTTCGCGGCATTCACGTCGTGCGCGATGTGGATAAACCGCGCTGGTTGGCCGGGTTGAAGCGTGACACGAAAATCGTCCAGGGGCGCGGATAGGCCATCTCCTGTGGCCTTGATGTAAGCCTCTTTGCGGGTCCAGCACAGGAAAAAGGCATGTTCACGCTGGCCGGCGGTTAATGACATCAATTCCGCGGCTTCCTCGCGACAGAAGAAGCGGGCAGCAACATTTTGCATGTCGGGCAGCGGACGAATCTGCTCCACATCCACACCGATCTCGCAGCCAGCCGTGAATGCAAATACAGCCAGACCACCTGAATGCGACGCATTGAAGTGCAGCGGCGAAGAGGCCGCCAGGGCGGGCTTTCCTTTGGATCCGTAGTGGAATTGAATGCCTACGGCAGAGGTATTCAGGTAACGTCCCAGCATAATTCGTAAAGCGCCGCGTGCCACGACAAACGAATCGCGAAGGTGTCCAAAGCGGAACCGAGCCGCACGGTCTCTCTCGTCTGGGGCAAGCACTCGCTCCAGCCGGGAGATGACATCCTTCGATGCCGCGGTGCGGACCGGCCACACGTGCACAAGCCGCCCGGGGAATTCCAACGAGGGTGGCAGGTTTCCGGCCACTTTTTCTACCGGCCGGTGCGCTGTTGGGATTTCAGCCTGCTGCGGCGTTGCTGGAACGCGGCCGCTACCGAGGCAATCTCAGGACCAGTGAGCAGAGAAGGATCGCACGCGGGAAGACCTCGCGTGCATGCTATGAAATTGCGGGTTCGAAACGCCGCCTTCACGGAATCGAGATCACCTTCGCTCAGTTCCAGCGGCTGGCAGTTGGCGAGTCCAGTCTGGCAGTTGGCGAGATTTGCTCGTTGGATTAGCTTACCGACGGTGGTGACCTCGGCTGGTGTCAGGCTGAGTGGATCGCAAGTGGATAAGAGCTCCAGGCAGCGATCCCGGTTGCGTGCCAAAGCAGCCGCATTAGCTCTGGCCCCCTCCGCCGCAGTTAGGCGAAGCGGATCGCAGTATGAAGAACCTTGCATGCAACGATCCAGATTGCGGCGAGCTGCGGCAGTCTGAACCGCCGTTTGCTGCCCGGTGGTAAGGGTCAACGGGTTGCATGCCGGGGCGCCATTCAGGCACTTCGTATAGTTCCGGTCGGCAGCTTCCTTATGCACCAACGCGGCATCATTCTGGCTGAGCAATAGCGGATCGCAGGTGCTGGATCCGTCCATGCACTTTTCCAGGTTGCGCCGGTATCGAGCTACCTGAACCGACTTTTTCTCATTTGAGATAAGGCGCGTCGGGTCACAGATATTCGAGCCGTTCATACAGTAGTCTAGATTACGTTTTTTGGAAGCTTCTCCAACTTGTCTGGTCTGATCCGGTGTAAGAGTCGAGACATCACAGTTAGAGAGGCCTTCAATGCAAGCGTTTAAATTGGTTTGATCGGGCGGCGTTGATTTCGCAGCGTGTTGCGCTGCGCCTGCCAGCAGTGGGACGGCCGACAGCGTTAACACGAGGGCAGCGGTTATCTGCATGAAAACAGTTTCGCTTATTTCTCAACTACATTACCAGTACTGGTACCCTGCGTACCCATCTAGGTCTCCAATCTCATTGACACTTGTCATGACGATCCGCCATACTCCAAGAAGCCACTGACATTTGTCAAAAGTAGGAGAATTGACATTCCCCGAGTTGACAAATGAGGATTCGAAGTTGCAATCGGAACCATGAAAGATTGGGACTGAAATGGCGGTAGCTTGTTCCAGCGGCCTTTGACAACTACCTGGTGACCTGTAGGAGGTATGCTGTGGCAGTTCTGAAACCCAGGGAGAGATTGGTTTACTTCCGTATCTCGGAAGACGAATTCCGGCAATTTGTGAGCGTTTGCGAGCAGGCGGGTGCGCGTAGCGTCTCAGATCTGGCACGCAATGCAGTGCAACGGCTCATCGCGGATGGCCAGCGGAATCAAGTAGATCATAGCATTGATGAAAAGATACAGGCGCTGGAGCGTCTGATTACGGCCGTGACTGAGCAACTGCAATTATTGACTGTGAAACAGGCGCGAGAAGGCGAGTTGGAATTCGCCAACCGCGGGGAGAATTTTTTTCCTGGCGCGAAAGCGACCGACTAGAACAATCGAGGCGTAGTAACTATGCAATTCCTTCCCAGTGGTCCGAACGAAGATTCGACCTATACCCTCGTCCATCGCGAGAACCATATGCTGGCGGATGCCGGGCGAAGAATGCATCCGATAACGAATGGGGCGGCAGAAGAGTCGGACCATGTATTCCGGCCGGTCCAGCTACTCCGGAAGTATTGGGTGCTGCTGGCGGCACTAATGATTCTCGGCGGGCTGGTCGGAATCACTTCGGTGGTATTCAGTTCGCCGATGTATCGATCTCACCTGATCGTGGAGCTGCAGAACCCGAATGGCGGCATTCTGCGCGGCGCCGAGGGTGGTGGAAATCTGGAAACCAGTGAGGTAGATATTCAGACTCAGGTCAACATCCTGAAGAGTTCCACCTTCCGCAAACACGGCGCGGATCGCATGGAGGGCAACGTGCCGCTGGTACCCACCAGACACGATATCTTCTCCCGATTGCGGCAGCGCATTCATCCGGCCACCGAGAATCCGATCGAAGCGTTCCAGACCGGTCTGGCCGTCGCAGTGGCTACGTTTGACGCGCGGCCAGTCAACAAGACCAGGCTGATAGAACTGATCTGTGAGTCCACCAGTCCGGACGTTGCCGCGCAGTATCTGACTTCCATGGCCGCCGAGTTCGTCAACGACACGCGCCAGTCGCGCAGTCAGACCACTCAAATAACCAGTGACTGGGTAGCGGGCCAGATTGAAGAGACCAAAGCGAAAGTTGCCGAGACAGAAGAACGCCTGCGTAATTTCGTGCAGGCGTCCGGTAATGTGTTCGCCGGGCAGGAAAACACACTCGATGACACGAAACTGCTTCAATTGAAGAGCGAGCTGGCCAGGATTGGAAACGAGAAGACCGCCCGCCAAACCAGATACGAACTTACAACCCGCTATCCTCCCGAACAACTGGCCGAAGTCCTGGACGACTCGGTGTTGCGCACCTATCAGCAGCAGATTGAGAGTCTGAAACGCGAAAAAGCCGCTCTGTTGACTACCTACACCGAGAAGCACGAGAAAGTGCGGAAGATAGACGCCCAGTTGCTGCAGTTGCAAAAGAGCTACGAGGCCGAGGTCACTAGCGTCATCAAGCGCACCAAGCACGATTACGAAGCGTCCATACAGCAAGAGAAGTTATTGACGAGAGACTACTCGAATCAATCGCAAAGGGTTAGCTCGGAAGCGGGGAAGGCCGCGACATACAACTCCCTCAAGCGGGAAGTAGATACTCAGCGTCAGATGTACCAGAATCTTCTGCTGCAGCAGAGTCAGGCCAACTTGAGCGGTTCAGTACCGGTCAATTCAATCCGGACTGTGGAGGCGGCCACACCCGCGGATGCTCCTTATAAGCCGCAACCGGTTCTGAATATTTCATTTGGAATCGCATTTGGACTGGCGCTCACCGCCGGATTCGTATTCTTAAGGGAGCGGCTGGATCGCAGCATCAAACAACCGGGTACCTCGCGCAGGCTTTTCAATTTACCCGAGCTGGGAGTGATTCCAAACCTGGGAACGAATGGGGATGGGCCCGCGAAACGGGGTTGGCTCGGATCGAAACCTCAGAATGGAACTAATGGAGAGCCCACCACGTCGCTCGTGCCGCATCTCAGCAGTCCCCAATTCGTTACCGAGTCGTTTCGAAGCACGCTCGCTTCCATTCTCAGGAACCAAGCCGCTGGGCTGGCTCAAAAGATCATTCTCGTGACCAGTCCCGGACCATCGGAAGGAAAAACGACGGTGGTGCAGAATCTGGGAGTGGTATTGGCCGAGACGGGCCGGAAGGTGCTGTTGATCGATGGCGACTTCCGCCGGCCGCATTTGCATCGCAAATTTGGCTTGCCGAATGAGTGGGGCCTGATCGATCTGTTATGCGAGGATGTACCTCTCAGCGAATACTCCGCGCAACAATTGGGAACGCCCACGGGCCATCCGGGCCTAGCGATTCTTCCGAACCGCGTTACCCAGGACAATGTCGCCAAGGCCCTCTATTCACCCCGCCTGCGGGCGATTCTGGAGATTCTAGCCAAGCGCTACGACATGATTCTGATCGATGCACCGCCGATCCTGAGCGTAGCGGACGCCCGCATCATTGCGCCGCTGGTGGATTCGCTGATTCTGGTGCTGCGGGCCGGTGTCACCGACCGGGAAAGTGCCATGGATGCCTATCAACGCATCCAGGAGGACGGCGGGACGCTGCTAGGAACTGTGCTGACCGACTACGACTTGAGTGCGGACCGCAGACGCCAATATTACTACGACTATGGCAATCCAGCCAGGAGTTGAAACCCTCCAAGCACCGGATTCGCGAAGTGTCACCGCTGCTTCGGTCCGGCGCGAGGCTGTCATTCGCGCGGCCCTCGTTGGTGTCTTCCTGCTGATCGCCTTCTGGCCGATACTGGTCGGGATTTATGGAAGTTGGTTCGACGAGAATGCCTACATGGAGCACGGGCTTCTAGTGGTTCCAGCCGCGCTGTACATGGCCTGGGACAAGCGGGAGGCATTGAAAGCAATCCCCCCGCAATCCTCCGGTTGGGGAGCATGGTGGGTGGGTTGCGGCGCGCTTGTGGCCCTGCTCGGCGTAACAACGCAGTGGTTTTGGCTCAGCCGTATGGCCTTCTTAGTCTCGTTGGTGGGTGGCATTGCAGTGGCGTTCGGCTGGACCATTGTTCGGGCACTGAGCTATCCGCTCTGGACGCTGCTGCTGATGATCACTCCGCCGACGTTCCTATTCGAACGGCTGACCCTCTCGCTACAACTACTCGCCAGCCGGCTGGGCGAAGTTTGCCTGGAGGCGCTGGGGTATTCGGTGCTCAGGCAGGGGAACATTCTGGAGATGGTTGGTATCAAGCTGTCGGTAGAGGAAGCCTGCAGCGGTATTCGTTCTCTGCTCGCCATCCTGTTCGTGTGTGTACTGTACAACTACTTCTTTGTGAAAGGGTGGAGGATGAAGACCGCCCTATTGGTTTTGGCTGTACCCATCGCCATTATCGGAAATGCGGTTAGGATCATCGCCACCGGAATCATGGGCCAATACAAGCCCGAGTGGGTAAGCGGCTCGGTGCACGAGACCCTGGGTTATATCACGGTGGCTGCCGCCGCGATCGGTGTCATCCTGACGCACTCTCTCATGCTGGCTATCCAACGAGTGAGGCACCCCGCCCATGCCTAGCGTCAAAAGTCCTGCCTTGAAAAAGTACGGAGTGGTTGCCGTAGTGTGTTTGATTCTGGCGTTTCAGGCGGCCGCGATGCGAAGGCTGAATTTTGACGAGGAGAAGGCCGAGAATCCGGGACTTCACACGCTGCCGATGCGGTTCGAAGGCTGGAATGCATCCCACGAGGAACTGATAGATCCAAACACCGAAGCCTATCTGAAGCCGGATGAATACATACTTCGCGACTACGTGGATCAACAGCAAGGCGCGGGGGTCAGCCTTTTCGCTGCATACTTCAAGTCATTGCAGAGTAAATATGGCCCGCACTCGCCGCGCATCTGCCTGCCTGGGGCGGGCTGGTTGGTAAGTGCATCGAGCCTTATCAAGATACCGGTTCCGGGCCGAAGCGAGCCCCTTCCGGTAAACGAATTCTCGATGGAAAAATCCAACGAGCGCATCCTGGTCCTGTACTGGTATCAAAACGATCGCGCTGTGTGGGCCGAGGAGTACTATGGGAAGCTTCGATTGCTGCCCGATCTGATTCGCTACCGCAGATCCGACGTGAGCTTGGTCCGGTTGATCAGTCCCATCCGGTCGGCGACGCCGGATAGCGCGCTCGCGGAGTGTACGCGGTTCACCAAAGATATTTTCCCACTCTTGGCCGAGCGTTTCTCTTCCGTGCATTCCGAACGTCCCTAGCTTGGCGAACGTCAATAGCGTGCGAATCGTTTATCTGAATCCCTGTGGAAAGCTGGGTGGCGCTGAAACCAGTCTCCGGGAAATCCTGGCGAGCCTCAGGGTTGCGCAACCTGACTGGGATCTCTGGCTGGTGCTCGGCGAAGACGGTCCTTTGGCGCGCATCGGCCGGGATCTCGGAGTTCAGGTGGTGATCAGGCCATTTCCCGCCGAACTCAGCCGGCTGGGCGATGCGGGCGGTTCCATCGCTTGGTGGCCAATGTTGAAGGCAGCGGCGGCCACTGCCGGATATACCCGAAATCTCACTGCTCTGCTGAATGAAATCAAGCCGGACCTGATTCACACCAACGGGTTCAAAATGCATTTGCTGGGCGCCGCGGCGCGCCCCCGCCGCACTCCGCTGGTCTGGCACATTCACGACTACGTGAGTTCGCGCCGCCTGGTCAGCCGTTTGTTGCGCCTCTGCCGCAGATCCTGCACGGTGGCTATCGCGAACTCGAAAAGTGTGGCGGGTGACCTGGGTGCTCTGTTCCCTGGGCTCGCTGTGAAGCCGATCTACAACGCCATCGATTTGCAACGGTTTTCACCGGCCGGCAACAAGCTGGACCTGGACGCATGCGCGGGTCTCGCGCCCGCCGCCCCCGGAACAATCCGCGTGGGCTTGCTCGCTACTTTCGCACGTTGGAAAGGACATACAGTGTTTCTGGAAGCGCTGGCCGCCTTGCCTTCCGATGTGCCGGTTCGCGGATACATTATCGGCGGACCCATCTATCAAACCCAAGGCAGCCAATGGCGGCTCAGCGAGCTGCAACAGAAAGCGGACTTCGTGTGCGGGCGAGGTCGGGTAGGCTTCACCGGCTTTATCGAAGATTCCGCGGCCGCTATGCGCTCTCTGGACATCGTGGTACATGCCAGCACGGAACCGGAGCCCTTCGGAATGGTAATTATCGAGGGCATGGCATGCGGGAAAGCCGTGATTGCTAGCCAGGTGGGCGGAGCCGGGGAGCTGTTTACCGATGGCGAAGATGCGTTGGCTCACCGGGCGGGGGATGCGGCCCAGTTAGGCCAGCAAATCCAACGTCTCGCATTCGATGCCGGACTCCGCGCCAAGTTAGGCACGGGCGGGCGCCGAACGGCGGAACGTCTCTACGACGCGAAACGGTTGGCCACTGAGCTGGCAGAAGTGTACCGTCAGATTGTTCCGGATTCCGAAGAGAAGTCTCGAACGACCACCGCGGTGTTCGCGGCGAACGGTCACTGAAAAGAATGGCAACCCAGGCGTTGAATTATATGCCGAACCAATCTCCCATTGGGCAGAACGTCCTGGGCGAGCGCCGTCTCCGCGTGCTGCATTTGCACTCCGGCAATTTGTATGGCGGAGTAGAGACGTTGCTGCGCACGTTAGCCCGCGACAGGGATCTCAACCCGAACCTCGAGCCCCACTTTGGATTGTGTTTTGAAGGACGGCTCAGCCGGGAACTGGTGGAGACGGGCGCACCGGTTCATATGTTGGGAGGCGTGCGGATCAGCCGGCCCTGGACGGTCTGGAGCGCCCGGCGCCGGCTCGGAAAGCTGTTAGAGAAGCACCATTACGACGCGGTGATTTGCCACATGCCCTGGCCTGTGGCGGTGTTCGGCAGCACGGCCCGCGCCGCGGGACAAAAGATCCTGTTCTGGGCGCACAGTTGTCATAACGGCCGGAGCTGGTTGGAAAAGATGGCTCAGCGGACCACTCCCGATCTGGTCATTTCCAATAGCCAATTCGTGGCGGCTTCGCTTCAAAGCCTCTACCCCACAGTCCCGGCGCCCGTGATGTTCTACCCGGTAGAGTTGAGGGATTTGCCGGATCAAGCGCGGTTACGCGCAGAGGCCAGGCGCGAGTTGGGTGCGGCCGACGATGAAGTGGTGATCATACAAGTGAGCCGTTATGAACCGTGGAAGGGGCATCTCCTTCACCTGCGCGCCTTGGAGCGGATCAAGAACCACGGAAAATGGGTATGTTGGATGGTCGGCGGCCCACAGACCGCGGCCGATCATGCCCACTTCGACGAGGTCGAACGCACCGCACGGAGCCTCGGATTGGACGGCCGTGTCCGGTTTCTCGGGCAACGATCCAATGTGCCCCAGCTCCTGGCGGGTGCGGACATTTTTTGTCAGCCGAACCTGGGGCCGGAGCCGTTCGGTATTGTGTTCATCGAAGCGCTTTGGGCGGGGCGTCCGGTGGTAACTACCGCGATGGGCGGCGCCTTGGAGATCATCAACGGGACTTGTGGATTCCTGACTGAACCGGATAATCCCGAGAGCTTGGCTCGATCTCTCCAGCAGTTGATCGAGTCGCCCGGATTGAGATCGCGCTTGGGTGAGGCGGGTCCGGCGCGAGCGCGCGAGCTCTGCGATCCAGCCGCGCAGATGCGGATTCTGGGCACGCTGGTTCACCAAGCTGTCGGAGACGGCAATTCAGAATAAATGACCGCCTTGAATTCCACGCCCTCGGCTCCCGAGCCCTCGGCTCCCGAGATACCTGCCTCCGGATCGAATATCGAACCCGCTAACGCTCGGCATGCATCGCCCCCCTGGGTGTTGATTGCCGGCGGTTTTCATTCCAAAGGTGGAATGGATAAAGCGAACTTGGCGTTGGCCCGGTTCCTGGTCGAACAGGGCACGCCAGTGCATGTAGTTTGTCATACCGTAGATCCGGATTTTGCCAAGCATCCCTTAGTGACGGCCCATATTGTTCGCCGTCCGGGCGGATCGTATTTCCTGGCCAGGCCTCTGCTCGATTTCAAGGGCCGAAGCGTAGCTCGAAGCGTGGTAAGCCGATGGCCCGGCGCTCGCGTAGTAGTCAACGGGGAAAATTGCTTGTGGCCGGATATTAACTGGGTTCACTACGTGCATCACGCCTGGGAACCGGCGCCCGAAGTTGGTCCGCTGTGGTTTCGCGTGAAGCAGAAATTGAATGCCCGGCTGGTGCGCGGGCGGGAAAGATCCGCGGCCCGGATGGGAAGGGTTTTCATCACCAATTCCGATCGAACCAGCCGGGACCTGATTGACCGCCTGGGTGTCGAGGCTAACCGCGTTCGTACGGTTTATCTGGGTGGGGAGTCGGAGTGGAGTCCGGTGTCGCGTAGTGAAAAGGTAGCTAGCCGAAAAAAACTCGGTATTTCCGAAACGCGCCTGTTTGCGGTTTTCATCGGCTCACTTGGCTTAGACCGGCGCAAAGGATTCGACACACTGCTCGAAGGCTGGAGGACGCTTTGTAGCGATCCGGAATGGGATGTAGATTTGCTGATGGCAGGTGGTGGACAGGCACTTGCCGACTGCCGGGAATTGGCGTCCCAGTGGAAATTGGAGCATCGGATTCATATCCTGGGCTTTTCAGAGCGAGTGCGGGATCTTCTCGCGGCCGCGGACGTCCTGGTGAGCCCGGTCCGGTATGAGGCCTATGGCTTGAATGTGCAGGAAGCCATTTGCAGGGGAATCCCGGCGATTGTTTCGGCGGAAGCCGGAGTGGCCGAGCGCTACGGCCCGGAATTGGCTCCGCTGCTGCTTGGGTCCCCGGAAAGCATTGCGGACCTGACCGAAGCATTGTGGCAGTGGCGATCGAATATTCCCGAGTGGGAGACACGTTTTCAGAAATTCGGCGAGAGCCTGCGCGGGTATGGATGGATGGACATGGCGCGCCGCATCGTCTCGATCGCGAACGAGCCGCCAGATGCGTTGCCCGCGCTTGAGTTCCAGCGCGGCAATCCCCAGCGAGAGGGCGGCCCATGGCAGTAGCCGCGGCTGTGAACGTCGAAGAACGTGCACGGCAGAGCCGTGGAATCAGCAACGATGCAATCTTGAATATGGTGGTGCGGGCGTTGTCGCGCCGGGGCATCTCGGGTGAGTGTCTGGTCGATGTCGGCTGCGGCGCGGGAAATCTCTATCACCATGTAAGCCGCCAATTCCACCACTACATCGGAGTGGACGCGGTTCGATATGAGGATTTTCCGGCTGAAGCCGAATTCTGCCGCCTGGATCTGGACGGCGGCCATATCTTACTCGAGGACTCGAGCGCTGATGTGGTAGCGGCGGTAGAAGTCATAGAGCACTTGGAAAATCCCCGCGACTTCCTGCGCAAATTGGTGCGCCTGGCCAAACCGCGCGGTTGGATCATCGTCACCACTCCCAACCAGCTCAGCATCCTGAGCCTGCTCACACTGGTCTTCAAGCAACGCTTTCAGGCCTTCCAGGACGTTCAGTATCCGGCGCATATTACGGCACTTCTCGAAGTGGATTTGCGGCGCATTGCCCAGGAGTGCGGTCTGACGGAGATCGCCATCGAATATAGCGGCTCAGGGCGGATTCCCGGAACCGCTCGGCACTATCCCGGGACATTCTCGCGATTATTCCCGCGAAGCTTCTCGGAGAATGTTCTCCTGATCGGTCAAAAGAAGGCAGCCGATGTTTAGTCTGGCCCTGAGCCTCGCCGCTTGCATTACGACATATTTCGCAACCAAGCGGTCGCTTGGCCTGGGAATCGTTTCGCTGATGACGTGGGGATACTTCTTCGGGATCTTGCGCGCGAATCTGCTTTCGACGTTTGTCTATTTCATTTTTGATGCTGCGATTCTGGGCGTCTATCTGGCACATAAGTGGACCGCATCGGGCGCATCCAAACACTCGGGTGCGCTGCGTTTGTGGGCGGTCTTGCTGATTCTTTGGCCAGTCCTGGTATTTTTTCTGCCGTTTCAGCCCTGGCTGATCTCGCTGGTGGGGCTTCGGGGAGCGGTCATGTTCATTCCGATGCTATTAGTGGGGGCGTCGCTGCGGGAGAGGGACTTGCAACAGATATCCATCGGATTTGCCGTCTTGAACATCATCGCCTTGACCTTCGCCGCCGCTGAGTTTGTGCTGGGCCTGCCGCGTTTTTACCCTTACAATGCAGCCACAGCACTCGTCTATGGCAGTCAGGACGTGGGCCAAGGGTTCTACCGGATTCCAGCGATCTTCGCCAACGCCCACTTGTACGGAGGCACCATGGTGTCCACTATTCCGTACCTCATCGGATACTGGGAGCATGCCCACACCGCGAGACTTCGGTTGCTCGCCCTGGCCGGCGTGGCTGCCGCGCTCCTCGGTGTGCTGATGTCTGCCACCCGGTTGAATTTCGTGGTGGGCGCAGCGTTGATCGTACTGACCATTCTCACCGGCCGTTTGAAGGCCAGCCGTAGAGTGGCTTTCGCGGTGCTCATTCTTCTGGTCGCGATGGTGGCCCTGCGAAACGAGCGATTCCAGCGCTTCAAGAGTTTGTCTGAGACCAGTAACGTGGAGGATCGCCTCTCTGGCAGCGTCAACCGTGGGTTCTTTGAAATCCTGCTGGAATATCCTATGGGAAATGGATTGGGAGGAGGCGGGACCAGCATTCCCTATTTTCTGGAAGGTCAAGTGAGGAACCCGATCGGCATGGAGAGCGAGTACGCCCGCATTCTTTCCGAGCAGGGAATCATTGGCCTGGCAATCTGGATCAGTTTCATAATCTGGTTTCTAAGCCGTGGCTTAAGCCTTATTGCTGAGGGTCCCTGGGTTGGTAGCCGTAGGTTAGTTTGGATTCTCGGCGTGTTGGCGCTGGTGACCGGCATGATAGGGATGGGTCTGTTAACCTCGATACCCACCACGGCCCTGTTGCTTTTGGGAATGGGTTGGGTTGCATCGCCGATGCTGGCGAACGCCAGAGAACCGCGTTTGAGGCAGGCCGAGCAGGTATTCCTGGTGCCCGCCAGATATTAGCGGACAAAGCCATCAATTTTGTTGGCGCCACTTCGAAAAAGTGCGAAACAATTCTCGTTCCTCCGGTCAACGGATTCGCATGTCCAGGGATTTTCAGGTTCTGCATCTCGTTCCCAGATTGTTCGGAACAACGGCCGGCGTTCTCGGTGGTGCCGAGCGATACGCCTTAGAACTGGCCCGATACATGGCGAATGAGGTTCCCACTTTGCTGGTTTGCTTTGGTGGAGACAAAGAAGAACATGAAACCATGGGCAACCTGCGGATCCATGTCATTGATCATCCCTGGTGCGTACGCTCCCAGCCCAATAACCCCATGTCTCTCCGACTGTTACGGGACCTGAACCGGACGCGTGTGGTGCATTGTCATCAACAGCACATCTTGGCCAGCAGTTTCGCCGCTGCAGCTTGCCGGCTAAGTGGCCGAAAGGTGTTTGTGAGCGATCTGGGAGGCGGAGGGTGGGATGTATCGGCGTATGTTTCAACGGACCGCTGGTACCATGGCCATCTGCACATCAGCGAGTACAGCCGGGCCATCTTCGGGCACGCGAGCCAGCCCTGGGCGCACGTGATTCTGGGCGGCGTGGACACTGAGAGGTTCAGTCCAGACCCGCGGGTGGAACGGCGGCAGCGAGTGGTTTTCGTCGGGCGCATTGTGCCCCACAAAGGTATTAACGATTTGATAAACGCCATGCCGCCGGACTTGGAGCTGGAGATTATCGGGCAGCCTTATGACCAACGCTTCGCCGAAGATTTAAGGAAACTGGCTGAGGGCAAACGGGTAGTATTTCGCCATCAATGCAGCGACGAGGAACTGGTGGAAGCCTATCGCAGCGCGATGTGTGTTGTCTTGCCCAGTGTTTGCCGAACTCTCTATGGGGATGAGACCAAGGTTCCGGAACTGTTGGGGCAAACATTGCTCGAAGCCATGGCGTGCGGCGCCCCCACCATTTGCACTCAAGTGGCCAGCATGCCGGAGGTGGTGGTGGATGAGAAAACCGGCTTTGTGGTACCGCCCAATAACCCCGCTGCTCTCGGGGAGAAGATCGCATGGCTGCGTGATCACCAGCGTGAGCGGGAAGCGATGGGTGTGGCCGCGCGGGAGCGCGTGCTGACAGCGTTTACATGGCCGGCGGTGGTGCAGCGATGTCTGCAGATATACGGGATAAATTAAAAATGGCAGCAACATAATGGCAGCAACATAATGGCAGCAACCAGGCTAGAAACGTCCGTGATTTCAACTTCGGCAAAACCCTACTGCGTGGTCCAGCCCACGGGAAAATGGGTAGCGGTTAACTTTAGGGAGTTTTGGCGTTACCGCGAATTGCTGGTCTTCTTGACGCAGCGGGACATCAAAATTCGATATAAACAAACCGCTCTCGGTGTAATGTGGGCCGTGCTGCAGCCCTTGCTGACCATGCTGGTTTTTACCATTTTGTTCGGCAGGGTTGCCAAGATGCCCTCGGAAGGCGTGCCCTATCCTCTTTTTGCGTATGCCGGATTGCTGCCGTGGACCTTCTTCGCCAACGGCCTTACCACCAGCAGCAACGCTCTGGTCAACAACTCAAATCTGGTCGGAAAGGTATATTTCCCCCGTCTCATCATGCCGGCCGCGGCGGTTCTGGCGGGCTTGGTGGACCTGGGAATTGCCTTCCTTCTCCTGTTTGGTCTTTTCGCTTTTTACCACGTGTCCCTCACTTGGAATCTCCTGGCTTTGCCGCTGCTGATTGTGCTGGTGACGCTTCTTTCGCTCGGCATCGGCCTGTTCCTGTCGGCCCTCAACGTCAGGTACCGCGATATACGTCACGCGCTCCCTTTCTTCATTCAGCTGGGCATGTTTGCTACTCCGATTATTTACCCCATGAGCGCGATTCCTGTACGCTATCGCTGGTTCGTGGCATTGAATCCGATGGCCGGCGTAGTGGAAGGTTTTCGTGCTTCTTTGTTGGGCGGCCACCTAGATTGGCCCGCGCTGCTGCAATCGGCAATAGTCACACTTGTCGTGCTGGCAGGCAGCGCACTGTACTTCCGCAGCATGGAGAAGAGTTTTGCGGACGTGATTTAGGTTCAGGATGCAACCAATTATCCAGGTAAGAGACATCAGCAAGTCATATCGGCTAGGCCGGCGGCCGCACTATGGGAGTTTCCGCGACGAGGTCGTGAACGCGCTCAAGGTTCCCTACCGAATGCTGCGCGGCCAAAGAAAAAACCAGCAGGAGATCCTGTGGGCCGTGCGAGACGTGAACTTCGATGTGCATCAGGGAGACATCCTCGGAGTAATCGGCAGAAACGGCGCCGGCAAGTCGACGCTATTGAAAATCCTCTCGCGCATCACCGAGCCCACCTCCGGCCGCATCGAGATGTATGGCCGTATCGGAAGCCTGCTCGAGGTAGGAACGGGATTTCATGGCGAACTGACGGGCCGCGAAAACATCTACCTGAACGGCGCCATCCTGGGAATGGAGAAACGCGAGATCGTACGCCGCTTCGATGAGATTGTGGCGTTTTCCGAGGTGGAACGTTTTCTCGACACGCCGGTGAAACATTATTCCAGCGGTATGTACATGCGGCTGGCGTTCTCGGTGGCGGCGCATTTGGATCCCGAGATCCTGGTGGTCGACGAAGTACTCGCGGTCGGGGATTCCGCCTTTCAACGCAAGTGCCTCGGGAAGATGAGTGAGGTGGGGCGCCAGGGCCGCACCATTTTATTTGTGAGTCACAATATGGCCGCGATACAACAGTTAACGCGGTCGTGCATCGTGCTGGAGGCGGGCCGTATCGCATACCACGGGCCCACCGAAGCGGCAGTGACCCGGTATCTGAACCAGTCCAGAGAGCTGGCTTCGACCACCTACGACGTAAGAAACACACCGCGGCGCTATCCTGAACTGCGGCGTCAAGTTGAGTTCGTGAGCCTGGAAGTTGGCGGCGGAACGGCTAAATTGATCGGTGCTCGAGAGCCGATCGTGGTAAACCTGCAGCTCCACGCAAATCAGGACGCCAAAGATTGGCGGGTGTGTTTCATCATCACTCGCGTAGATGGCTCGCCCGT
Organism: Bryobacteraceae bacterium; assembly: GCA_050011295.1. GTDB lineage: Bacteria > Acidobacteriota > Terriglobia > Bryobacterales > Bryobacteraceae > Palsa-89. Next base: position 33,067 of record JBEKJJ010000023.1, on the reverse strand, counting down.
TGGAACCGGGTTTGGGCCTTGCATCCATTCTGCCTCGAAAGGCCAGGACATTACGCTCGAAATGATCATCGCCGACCATCACTTAGCGGCCGGCATGTATTATCTCGACCTGGCCGTCGGCTGGGGGAATCCGCTCGAAGGACACAAGGATTTCGACGTGGTTACCGAGGTATGCTATTTCGAAGTGATGCCCGTTGAGGGTGTCGACGGATCGCGGGCCGGCTGGACACCTGGCTGGGGGTCCATTCACTACGACCAGTGCGTGACACGGGAATTGCACTCAGTCCAAACCGAAGCCCGGTGATCGGATCATTCAACTTGTAGTCGTTTGCAATATGGAAAAACTCGACCAGTACCTTCCGACCTCCACGGCGTTGGCAGCGCGCGAGATTGGCGTAAGCGTCGTAATCTGCTGCCACAATAGCGCCAAGCGGTTACCGGAAACCCTGGCGCACCTGGCTCGCCAGCAAGTCCGTAACGCGTCGTGGGAAGTCATTGTGGTGGACAATGGGTCCACCGACGATACGGCGGAGGTGGCGCGAAAATGCTGGCCGGAACACCTGAATCATTTCTTTCGAATTGTGCACGAGTCTCAACTGGGCCTGACGTATGCGCGCAAGCTGGGCCTCCAAGAGGCGTTCTACGAGTTTGTTTGTTTTGTGGACGACGACAACTGGCTTTGCGAGAACTGGATCGACGACGTTCTGGATGTAATGTCCCGGCATCCGGAAGTGGCCGTCTGCGGCGGCATCAATGATGCCGTAACGGAGATCCCCGCTCCGCGCTGGTTCGAATTCTGCCGTGCCATGTGGGCTGTGAGCGTCGATCAACCCTTAACCGGAGATATCACCGCCTCCGGACTGAGTGTTTGCGGCGCGGGCCTTACGCTGCGGCAGTCCGCTTGGAGACATTTGCGTTCGGACGGGTTCGAGCCGCTGCTCACCGGCCGCCGCGGCAAGTCGCTGGTGGGCAATGAAGACAACGAACTCTGCTTCGCCCTGCGGCTGGCCGGTTGGCGCCTGTGGGTTGAGCCCAGACTCAAGCTCAAGCATTTTCTTCCCTCGGGCCGGCTGACCTGGAAGTACGCCCGGCGTTTGCATCGCGCGGCTGGCTTCTCGGGTGTGGGGTTGGATGCATATTATTACGGCGCTCTGCCTAAGCCATCGTATGTCCGTGCCCGGCTGCGAGAAGTTTGGTGGTGGCAAGCGCTCACCTTGCTGAAGCGACAGGCGTTGGGTCCGTTGCGGTTTCTCCGCTATACATTGACCGACAGCGAAGGCCAGCACGAAGCTCTGTTTGTGGACCAGGAACTGGGCAGGCTGGCTGGTTTGATACGGCTGCGTTCCGATTATTCCAAGGCCATCGCAGAGGTCCGAAGCGCCCGTTGGCGGCACAGTGACCGGCTGCAGGATCCTCTGGCTGGAGCCGAAAGAAACCCGGCACCCGTCGAGTCTGAAGCCGTGGCAGTGTCGCAGAGAGAAATATCCTGACGTAACGCGCGTTCTCGTCCACCATCCTGTCCTCCATATTGTTCTACATGATATGGCCATGATTTCCCGGAGCTCCGCGGCCGTTCTGGAGCCTGGCGAAGCAGCCGTGCAGTGGCATGTCATCACACCCGAGTATCCTCCCGAGCTCGGCGGCGTCAGTGATTATACGCAACAGTTGTGCATCGCGTTGGCGGCCAGCGGCGACGAAGTTCACGTGTGGTGCCCGGGAGAATCCAAATCAGGCGGAAGTGGAGCGGCGCAATTTGCGGCAGAGGGGCTTACAGTGCATCGGGAATTGGGTGGCATCACCCCGGCTGACCTCGGCCGTGTGGGAGAGCGGCTGGATCAGTTGCCGGGACCGCGCCGGCTTCTAGTGCAATGGGTGCCGCATGGCTACGGATATAAATCGGCCAACCTTCCATTTTGCTGGTGGGTGTTGAGGCGGGCGCGCCGGCACGGAGATCAAGTGGAGTTGATGGTCCACGAACCTTTTCTGAACTTCCGGTGGGGAGCTCTGCGCCAGAACGCCGCCGCTGCCGTCCATCGTTTGATGACTGTGCTCTTGCTGCGGTCGGCCAGCCGAGTATGGATGTCGATTCCCGGCTGGGAGCGTTACTTGCGCCCCTATGCTCTGGGACGCAAGCTACCCTTTCAATGGTTGCCCATCTTCAGTAATGTTCCCGTCGCGAACAACGAATCACGCACCCAAGCGGTCCGGAACCGCTATGCCTCGGACGGGTCCCTGTTAGCCGGTCATTTTGGAACGTTTGGACGGGCTGTCGCTAACTTGCTTGAGCCGATTGTCCTCGCTCTGGCTAAGGAACCAGGCGGACCAGTGATTTTGTTGATGGGGCATAAAAGCGAGAGCTTCCGGCAGCAACTGGTGGAAAGAGAGCCAGCGCTTCAGAGCCGCATCCAGGCCGCTGGGGAGTTGTCGATTGAGGAACTTTCCTACCATTTGGCGGCATGCGATCTTCTAATGCAACCGTATCCGGATGGCGTCAGCAGCCGCCGCACCAGCTTCATGGCTGGGCTCTCGCATGGCGTACCAACTGTCTCCACGTCGGGCGAGCTGACGGAGCCGCTGTGGAGTGAAAGTAATGCCGTGGCGCTGGCCGCGCCCGGTGATGCTTCAGCATTCCTCGAACACGTGAGGCGCCTCGAAATGGACCCGTCCGAACGGCGGCGTATGGGACGGGCGGCCAGCCAACTCTATCGGGAGCGCTTCGATGTTCCTCACATCATCCTGACGCTTCGAGGAAATGCCGCTACAAGGGATCGGACTTGCGCATCCTGATCGCAACCTCCAATCGCAACTTGATTGGAGGGGTTGAGAAGTATCTGCAGGCACTCTTTCCCGCGTTGCTCGATTGCGGGCACTCGGTAGCGTTGTTGTACGAATATCCGCACGACGCGGCTAGGGAGACAATCGATTCCCCGGGCGCGCGGTTGCCGGCGTGGTGTTCGACGGCGCTCGGTACCGAGTCTGTGCGCCGCGAAGTGTCCAACTGGCGTCCCGATGTCGTGTACTGCCACGGTTTGGACGAACTCCGGCTGGAGCGCGCGCTCCTCGAAGACTATCCGGCCATTTTGTTTGCTCACACTTATTACGGCACCTGTATCAGTGGAAGAAAATGTCACGCTGTGCCGCGAATCGAGCCTTGTGACCGGAAGCTCGGAGCGGCGTGCCTGCTGCTCTACTACCCACGCCGCTGCGGAGGATTGAATCCCGGAACCATGTGGCGGATGTTTCAGGAACAGTCTCAGAGAAATACCAATCTACGGGATTATCGATCTATTCTTGTTGCGAGCCAACACATGCTGAGGGAGTATACACGGAACGGTGTCGATCCGAATCGCTTGCATTTGGTTCCATTGCCGGTGATCGACGGCGCTCTTGAGCCGATTGCTGCACGGCGGACAATGCCAGGAGGACAGATCCTGTTCGTCGGGCGGATCATGGATGTGAAGGGAGCGGACCATCTGATTCGCGCCATTCCGGAAGCTATCCGGAAACTGGGACGGCACCTCAAAGTAACCATCGCGGGTGACGGTCCGGACCGAAATGAGCTGGAAAAGCTAGCTCAGCGGTTGGGAGTAGATGCGGATTTCACGGGTTGGATCGGCGCCGATAGAAAGCGGGAGTTGATGCGTCAGGCGGACCTGCTTGCTGTCCCGAGTCTGTGGCCCGAACCATTCGGTCTCGCGGGCCTGGAAGCCGGCTGCTTAGGCTTGCCGGCCGTAGGCTACGATGTAGGGGGAATTCGCGAGTGGCTCAAACCGGGGGAATCCGGAGAACTGGCTGCGGGCGACCCGCCCACCGTCAGCGGTTTGGCCGAGGCCATGGTTCGAGCGTTGGCAGATCCGGAACATTACCGAAAGCTTTGTTTGGGAGCTTGGGCGACGGCACGCAAGCACAGCATCGAAAGCCATCTTGCGGCCCTGGAAGTGTCTCTGGCTCAGGTGCAGGCAGCCGCTGCACTCCCATGTTTTTCTTAAGGTTCCGAGCGGCAACTGCCGATGACAGACTTAGACGCGAACCCTGAGCGGCATGCCCCCTAATCACGCCAGCGCACCCACGGCTATTGCACCCACCCACGCTTCGCCTGCCGGTGGGCGCCGGTGGAGGTTCGCTCTGGTTTGCGACTTTCTCGAAGAAGGCTGGCCCAGTATGGACCTGTTTGGCGACATGCTGTTTCGTTGCTTCCGGACAGAGTATGCCGCTGAGGTCGACGTGCAACAATTACGCCCCGCCATGCATCGGCATTTTTCGAAGTTGCCCGGGCTCGGCGCGTCGAAGTTGTTCTGGAATCTGGATCGCTTGTTGAACCGGCATTACGATTATCCACTTTGGTTGAAAGGTAAGGTGAGCAATCTCGATCTAATCCATATCGTGGATCACAGCTACGCACAGCTAGCCCTGCGTCTGCCAAACGATCGTATTGTCGTTACTTGTCACGATCTCGATACCTTTCGATGCCTGCTGGAGCCGGAAGCGGAACCGCGCCCCCGCTGGTTCCGCGCCATGGCCGAAAGGACCAAGGCCGGGTTCCTCAGAGCCTCGCAGGTTATTTGTCCAAGCGCTTTCACGAAGGCGCAACTGTTGCGTTACGGATGGTTCTCTGCGGATCAAGTCACCGTCATTGCTCCCGGCGTTGATCCGGTCTTTTTCGATGCTCCCGATCCCGAAACGGACCTGGCCGCAAGCCAGAAGATGGCTCCGGCCACTCAGGGTTATCTCCTGCATGTGGGCAGTGTGATTCCGCGCAAGCGCATTGATGTCTTACTGCGGGTTTTCGCCCAGGTATTGCAGAAGTTTCCCGGCCTTCTGTTGGTGCGGGTGGGAGGCGCTTTCACGGCCGAGCAATCCCGGTTAGCAATCGAACTCGGTCTCAAGGACAAAGTTGTCGAGACCCCGCACCTAACCAAGGAAGAACTGGCCTCGGTTTACCGAAGAGCTGCTATCGTGCTGCAAACCTCCGAGGCGGAGGGCTTCGGGTTGCCCGTGATCGAAGCCATGGCTTGCGGCTGCCCAGTGGTGGCGAGCGATATCGCCGCTCTCCGTGAGGCCGGCGGATCGGCGGCCGCTTACTGCCCGGTTGCCGACATCCAGCGGTGGAGTGAAACAGTGGTCCAGCTGCTGGATCAACGCAAAGCCGCTCCGGAAGCCTGGAAACAGCGCATCGCAGAAGCACGCCAGCATGCCGCTGAATTCACCTGGTCCAAACATGCCGGCCAGACTTTGGCCGTATACCATCGAATTTGCAGGGATTGGAGCACGGCTGCGCCATGGGCCTAAAACAAACCATCCAGGCGGTCGTTCCCAAGCCGCTCTGGACCAAACTCCGGATGCTGCGGATGCGTTACACATCCGCCAGCTATCGCCCCCACCGCGTGGTGCACAATTACGGCGGCTACTCTCTGGAGCTGGAATTGATCGATCCCATGGGCGCCGGCTGGTACGACCACGATTGGGCCGAATTGCCGGAAATTGCGCTGCTTAAGCAATACGGCGCCTTGCGGCCCGGCGCCAGGGTTTTCGATATCGGCGCGCACCAGTGCGTGGTTGCAATGATGCTGGCGAAAACGGTTGGGCCGTCCGGTTTTGTGCTTGCCGTGGAAGCGAACCCGGAGAACCGCGCAGCTGGAGAGCGGAACAGAGAATTGAATGCAATCGAAAATTGCAAGATTCTGCACGCAGCGGGAGCGGCCGAGCCAGGCACTCTGATTTTTAATCGAGGTCCTAACGGTCAAGTTGACGATGGAAGCGGCGAATGGGGGCAGCTGGAGGTGAAGGCCGTGTCCGTGGATCAACTCGCGTCCTTGCACGGATTCCCGGACGTACTGTTTATCGACGTGGAGGGTTTCGAATGCGAAGTGCTGAAAGGAGCCCGGGCAACGCTCGAGCGGAATCCGGACTGCTTCATTGAAGTTCACGTGGGAGTAGGATTGGAGAAATTCGGTGGCTCGGTGAGCACGCTCATGAGGTTCTTTCCTCCCGGATACCAATTCTTTGCCGCGCCTCCTGACAATTCATTTGTTCCTCTGCGGGAAGATAGCGCCCTGCTTGGCCAGCGTTTCTTCCTGGTGGCCGTGGCGCCGCGGCCCACTCGATCGCTCGACACGGCGGAGACCAGTTCAACGCGCCTGGGCACGGCGGGTACGAGGTGATGAGATGAGTGGCTTCAGGAACGCGATTCTCAGCCTCATCCCCAGCCGGTTGATTCTTTTCATTTCGCGCAACCAGTGGCGTAGCCGGACGCTGCGCCGGATCTGCGCCTGGGGCGCGTCTTCGCTCAAGGGCCAAGATACTGTGATTCTGCGCGGGACCGGAGCAGGCCTCAAACTGAATGTTGCAGGTTCACACAGCGGTTTTATTTTAGGGACCCACGAACCGGAGGTACAGCAGCTTTTAGCGGCAATTCTGCGGCCTGGAATGGTTTATTACGATGCGGGCGCCAACGTGGGTTTCTTCGCGGTAATCGCCGCCCGTCTGGTAGGCCCCTCGGGCCAGGTAGTTTGCTTCGAACCGCTGCCCTCCAACGCCCGGCAAATTGAGCACAACGCGCGTCTCAACGGTTTCTCAAATATCTCGATCCTATCGGAAGCGTTGGGCGGCAGCAATCGAACGGAAGCCTTCCAGACTTCCGCCGAGCCGACTTGGGGCAGTCTGGCGACTGTGGGAAAAGCTCCCGACCAAGCCTCCGGCCAGATCGAAGTCAACGTTCGCACCCTCGATTCAATGGAAGCAATGAACCGGCTTCGTCCCCCCGATGTCTTCAAGATCGACATCGAAGGCGCGGAAGAGGAAGCGCTCAACGGCGCCCGGAATACGCTCGCAGCCAGCCGTCCCATTCTGATCATCGAGCTGCACAATACGAACGCTGCCGTTACTTCCATTCTGGAGAGCATGGGGTACGTTTCGGCGGTTCTCGGGAGTCCAGTCGCGGTTCGAGACGTGAATTGGGACGCCAATATCGTCGCGGTTCCTCGAGAACGCCAAGATCTGCTGGAGTCGGCGGCCCCATTCTCGGAAGGGCTTGCGGTCAAATGAGCCGGCCGCTGCGGGTTCTGACAGTCGGTCATTCCTACTGCGTAGCGCTGAACCGGGCGTTGGTTCGCGAAGTGGCGCGCGATCCGGACTTCGAAATCACGGTGGCCGCTCCGGATTTCTTTCAAGGCGATTTGCGGCCGATCGATATGGAGGCGGAGCCCAGCGGATCGCCGCTGCGGCTGGTTCCATTGCACACCAAGCTCAGCCGCTTCATCCACATTTTCAGTTATGACCGCGGCCAGTTACAAAACTTGATTCGCAAGGGCGAGTTTGACGTAGTGCATGCCTGGGAAGAACCCTATATCCTGGCCGGTTACCAGATCGCCGCTGCGCTGAAGCAGAGCGCATCCCGATTCTGTTTCCGGACCGCGCAGAGTTATGTGAAGCATTACCCGCCGCCATTTGGGTATTTTGAGCGCACAGTGCTGGCGCGCGCACAAGGTTGGATCGCCGGCGCCGGGCTGGTCTTCCAAGCCATGCTGAAAAGAGGCTATCCGGAGCGCACCGGCCGAGTGCTGAACCTGGCCGTGGACTTGACGCAGTTTAAACCTTTATCGGGCGCCGAACGGGCTCAAGTGCTGCAAGAGTTACAGCTGACTCCACCTGTAGTGGGCTTTGTCGGGCGGTTGACGAAAGCCAAGGGGCTGGACGTTCTCATGCAAGCCATGGACCGGGTGGGGCAGGCTCCTCCGTGGAGCCTTCTGTTTCTCGGCAGCGGAGATTACAGCGACAAAATTAACGAGTGGGCAGCCCAGCGGGGCTGGTCCGATCGAGTGAAGATCCTGCTGGCCAAGCACGGAGATGTCCCACGCTACCTGGGCTGCATGGATCTGATGGTGGCGCCGAGCCAAACCACGAAAAACTGGCGGGAACAATTTGGGCGGATGATTATCGAGGCCTTTGGTTGCGGCGTGCCCGTAATCGGCAGCGACTCGGGAGAAATTCCCCATGTCATCGGTGACGCCGGCAAAGTGGTCTCTGAATCGAACGTTGCGGCGTGGGCCGAAGCGGTGCGGTCGCTGTTAGAGGATTCCGCCGAACGGGACCACTTACGGAAACGCGGATTGGAACGCGCGCCGCGCTACTCGGTGGCCACCATTGCGCAGCAATATCGAGACTATTACCGATGGCTGGCGGGACGGCCCTTGCAAAATGGCTCTTAAGATGTGCGGTGTAACAAAGTTTTGAATGGAAAACTAAATCAACCTCGAGGCGACTATGAAACGAGCATTAATTACGGGAATCACGGGTCAAGATGGAAGCTATCTAACCGAGTATCTGTTGGAGTGCGGCTATGAAGTGCATGGGCTGGTACGGCGCGTCGCGTTGGAGCAACCTAGCGCGCGCCTGAGCAGGCTCGCAAGCGTGCTGGACAAGGTCCACATTCATGCGGCTAATCTGGACAGTTATGCCAGTATCTTCCACATTTTCACGAAGCATCAGTTCGATGAATGCTACCACCTGGCGGCCCAAAGCTTTGTGGCCGAAAGCTTCGCCGACGGCTTCTCTACCATGGCCACGAATATCAACGGCACGCACCACGTGTTGGCCTCGGTCCGCGAGTTGCAACCTCAATGCAAGTTTTACTTCGCGGGATCGAGCGAAATGTTCGGTAAAGTTCGGGAAACTCCGCAGCGCGAGAGTACGCCCTTTCATCCACGCAGCCCATACGGCATAAGCAAGGTCGCGGGATTCCACCTGACCATGAATTATCGCGAGGCCTACGGCATGTACTGCAGCAACGGTATACTCTTCAATCACGAGAGCCCGCGGCGTGGCCTCGAGTTTGTGACCCGCAAGATCACCAACGGCGTAGCTCGAATCAAGGCGGGCTTGGCGTCTGAATTGCGCCTCGGTAACTTGGAGGCCCAGCGCGATTGGGGCCATGCGCGAGACTATGTCCGTGCGATGCACCTTATGCTGCAGCAGCCCACGCCCGATGACTTTGTGGTGGCTACCGGCGAAACCCACAGCGTGAGAGAGTTCTGCCAACTCGCGTTTGCCGAAGCCGGCCTCGATTACCTGGATTACGTCAAGACGGATCCGGCCGTCTACCGGCCTGCCGAAGTTGACCTGCTGATTGGCGACTTCAGCCACGCCCGTTCGGTTCTGCACTGGGAACCCAGCGTGAACTTTGTTGGTCTCATCAAGGAAATGGTTCAGGGTGACTTGGCCGCACTGCCGGCCCCGCATGGAACTGAGCGAATCCTGGCCGGAGTCTAAACATCAGTCCCCATGGGAACTGAAACCGATATCGAAAGCACCCAGCGAGAGGGCAGCGGTGACGCGGGGATGACATCCATCACTAGCGCGGAGTCTCCTGCGCCACCGGGAATCGGCCGTAAATTGAGAGTGCTGCATGTCGGGAAATTCTATCCGCCTCACATGGGTGGAATCGAGACTCACCTGCAGTCTTTGTGCGCCGAACTTCGTAGTTCGATCGACCTGCGCGTGATCGTATCGAGTGACGATCACAGTGCTTCTGAGGAGACGCCCGACGGCTTCCCCGTTTACCGGGTTCCCACCAGGCTAAGCCTGGCCTCCACTCCCTTGTGCCCCGGCATGATCGCCAAGATCCGCCGCTGCCAAAGCGAGATTGTGCATTTGCATCTGCCGAATCCCATGGCGGTTTTCGCATATTTGGCCAGCGGACATCGCGGCCGCTTAGTGGTTACTTATCACAGCGACATGGTGCGCCAGAAATTCCTGGCCACCCTGTTTGAGCCGTTCCTGCACGCCACCCTGCGCCGAGCCGCTGCCATCATCGCCACCTCTCCGAACTATCTGGAAACCTCCGCCATCCTCGCCCCGCATCATGAGCGCTGCCACGTAATACCCCTGGGCATCCGCACCCAGGATTTTGAACAATGCGATTGGGACCTGGTGCGGACCGTCCGCGAGAAGTATGGCAGCCGGCTGATTATGAGCGTCGGAAGATTGGTGTATTACAAAGGCTTCGAGTACCTGGTGCATTCCATGACCAAGGTCGAGGGAACCTTGTTGATTGTTGGAGAGGGACCCTTGCGTGGCAAGCTGGAGGCACTGGCCGCCGAACTGGGCGTCGCTCGCCGCGTGCATTTCTTGGGCAAGATCGGCCACGCGGATCTGGTGAGTTGCTATCATGCGGCCCAGGTTTTCGTTCTGGCGTCCACGGTCAGGAGCGAGGCCTTCGGCATCGCTCAGGTAGAAGCGATGGCGGCCGGGATGCCGGTAGTCAATACCCAACTGGATTCCGGCGTTCCATTCGTCTCCCTGCATGAGCGGACCGGTCTCACCGTTGCCCCGCATGACTCGGATGCCCTGGCGGGCGCGATCAACCGCTTGTTGGACGACAAGGAACTGCGATTATCGTTTGGCGAGGCAGCCAGGCTCCGGGCACGCGAGGAGTTCAGCGTTGAAACGATGGCCGCCCGGACCCTGGCGCTCTATAGCAAAGTGATGACGCAGGCGTCGTAAGAAGCGCAAAGGGTGCGGCGGCGCGCACCGCCAAACGGACCAGGAACTGGCCCGCGCCGCGCTCCGTTTTGCGCGAAGTTCCTTAGAAGTAAGCTTCCCACCTCGCAGCTGCCGCTGCACCGGCTACCCGCCGCGCACTGATTTCTAGAATGGGTTGGCGACTACTGGAATCACTGCGTCTGCACGTCGGAAGTTGCCAGGACCGCGCCGTTAGCGCCCAGGAAGAACATTCGGTAGTAAACGATCCCGAAAGACCGGTCGGCATTCAAAACGCACGCCGTTCCGCTTCCGCAGTCCTGCACGTTAGCAGCCGTGCTATCTAACAGGTAGTTGTCATACGAATATCTCACCACCACCTTGGTGGCATTCGCCACGTCAGCCAGTCTCACGCCGAGAATGGGCTGTGGAAGCTCCAAGGCGAACGACGCTGGAAAGACATAGAACACTGCTTCGCCGCTCGCTAGCGTGATCGAATCCGACTGCGTCCCCGCGCTGATAATCCCGAGCGGCGAGATGCCCTGATAGGTGGCTCGCGAGCGGATAATATTCTGGCCTGTCTGGAGGTAAGGCGCCAGGTTGAATGTCCGGCTCTGCGGCGCATCGCTCGCGTTCCAGCACATGAGGATATTGCCATAAGAACTCGCTCGCGCCCCGCACGAGATCAAGAAACCATAATCCGGCGACTGCAGCGTCGGCTGCAGTATGTATTTCTGCCATCGATTCATCATCTGCGCGCCAGTGGACGCGGCACGGAAGGTGGGAACGGCTCGGGCATTCTCGAAATGGGGATTCGCCTGCAGTTGATTGGCGACTGTGGTATCGCCGAATAGAGTAACCGCGCCCAAGGCTTGCGCTCCCCAGCCGGCTTTCACACCATTCCCGGCGGCGTGATCCATGTATTCCTGGAACTCATCGGTTACTTTGTACAACCGCTGCCCGGCGCAACGCGTGACGGCGCATTCCATCACCGTTCCGAATGTAAACTCGGGATTGTAGTCCAAAAGCTGCGTGTCGCCGTTTCTTCCCTTGACCATCGTGTTATCGGCGATGATGGAGGCCGTGCCGCCTGTCGAAGTTCCACTGGGGAGTTCGCGAATGTACATCACAGCGCTGGCTGATCCGTTACCATCCGTCGCCACGCTGAGGTTTTCACAACCGTAGCTGAATGTGCGGGTGTTCCAGGCGCTGTTCGTTGAGGTGCCCGAGAGAGTGAAGGTTTGGCAGCGATGGCGATTCACGTTGTTAGTGGGAGTGCCGGAGTATGTGACGTGCGTGCTGCCTAAGGGCGTAATCGTAATTCCACCGGTCGCTTTTTGGCTCGAGGTGGCTAGCTCGGTCCCATCCGCGAAGGTGAGCGTCCCTCCCGTCCCGGGCGTATCGGCGGTGTCCGTGAAGTCCGTGGCCGCCAGCACAATGTCTGCCGTAGTGGGAGTCGGCGCGTCGGTTACGTAGAAATTGGTATTGAATGCCGGATTACTTGCCCCGGTGACGGTCAGCCGCGTGAGGCCGGGAATAATATTGATCAGCCCGTGGGGCGCCGAAAACGTGACCAGCCCATTCGAGATTGTGCTGATCGCAACCGGATAGCCTTGGAATCCAAATCCAGTGCTAGTGCCTTGCGTGAGCATGACGGTGGGGTGCGAGGGATTATAACAGCCGAAGGCGTTGCGCATGGTTGAGCCGAATCCGAGCGGGTCATTGATAACTGAACTAAGCTGGACTCGCGAACTCAGGTACTGCTCGTTTCCGTGGTTCGGATACATGTCGTTGTAATCCGAAATGTTGGAAACGCCACTATTCGACTGAACGGAATTTCCGTTCCAGTTGCCTAGCGAGGAGCAGTTTGTGTTCGCGGCGTTCGGCCAGCCCATGAACGCGCGCCCGCCCCCCGCGGCAACTCCTTGTGTTCGGAACGAGGCAAATGCGCTCGATAGAACATAGCTGGTATTTGAAGCGAACCAAGTGTTGGCGAAGGGCTCCAGCACCAATCCAGGATCATTGGAGCTACTGTAGGTTCCGTTGGCTACGCCCGCGCAAGGGAACGTGCTGCCGGTCAGATGACTGATGGTGGGTGCCACGTTATTCATGTTCGGGATGACGGAGCCGTGAATCACGAATCCGCCGATAACCCCGAAGCCGTTTATTCCGCTGATTGTACAAGTGCCCGAGGAAGCCACAATGGAACTGATGCTCCCGTTAGCTCCGCCCGTAAATGTGATAGGACCGGCCAGCGGATGCCCCCCCCACGGTGAATTAACTTCGTCCACCACCGAGATAGCGAGCATATTCGGAACCCACTGCTCGAAAATATACTGCACACCCGTTGGCGACCAACTAGCTGCCGGACCGCTGGTGCTACCCCAGATGCTTGGACCGGACCCCGCCAGGTTCTCTCCTGTACCCCAGGTGAAGATTTGCTTGGTGAAGTTGAGCGATGCCAGCTGCGAGAGCCAGGTGCTGATATACGAGTTCGCCGCGCTCTGGAACGCCGATTGTTGTCCGCTTGTAAATGTGTCAAGTGTACCGTTGAAGACGCCTTGCTCCAGGCAGTTAAAGCCGGACGCACTCAGATCGGAACCGAAGCTGGGATTGTAAATTTGGTCGGTGACGAGTACCGAGCTAGAGAATCCGCAATGCACGAAAGTGGAGTTCACCGGATCGTAAGAAGTGAGGATGGTGTTGTTTCTTCCAAAATGCGGAAGTATGTTTGACGCTTCGCCAAGAATCCAAGCGGTGCGGGTTGGGCCCATGCCGAAATGCCCCCCGCTGGCGGCAGTGCTGGTAGTCACATTCTGCGGCGCGCCGGACCCCGGGAGAGACATGGTAGCGGCGTTGATACTTTCGTTGACGGCGGAAATCTGGTACAAGCCCGGTATCCAGTTCGTTCCGCTTATAATGCGCATTAGCCTGCCGGTGTCGCTCGCGTGAAAAACATGGCATGTGGAGGTAACCGTGAAGAGAGAGCTCAGCGCGGTGCTGAGATCCGTGCAGCTGACGGTTTCGCCCATGGTCAGGATCTGTGCGCTGGTGCCCTGTGCCGGCAATGGGTTCGCCACCGTCACGTTGCCCGAACCACCCACTGTTGCCACTGCCGTATTCAGGGATGTATAATCGCACGGCACAGGCGTTCCGGCGGTTCCGTTGGCGTTTACTACATTGCATCCCAGCGTGGCTGTCGCCCCAGGAGTGAGATAAAAGTCATGGAAGTTGTTCCACACGTCGGAGGGGACAGCACCGTTTGAAAAGGTAACCGTGCGCGACCATTCGGCCGCGCCATTTTCGGTGCCATCGATACTGTTCTGGTAAACGGTATTGTTGGTCGAGTCCTGCACCGTGACGGCGACCACATGTTGACCATCAAAAAAACGGGTGGTGTCGAACGTGGTGGAGCGGGGCTGGCCATCGGTTACGTTGCCGACGCTGACTACATCGGTTCCGTCCAGCCAAAAAAAGTACTTGAGATTATCTGTCGCGCAAGCTCCAGTTATTTGCGCGGTCACCGTAACGCCTCCACTCCAAGTGGATGTCACCGGAGTCCCGGTGGAGACGGAGAGCGCCGGAGGAGATCCTCCGCATGAGACCGGCCAAGTATTCGCGACCACGAACGGCTGAGTGTTTGTCGCTACTACGTTACCCAAAGCGTCGTAGGCCGTTGCTGTGACCTGATGCGGGCCATTCATTACCCAAAAGGTGTTGAATGAAAATGTGTACGGCGCCAAGGCGCATCCGGCGGTGTTCAGCCCGTTGGTGCCCGGGTTTGTCGCCGGATAACCGTCCACCGTGTAGCAGACTCGCGTCACCGATGGTGCGCTGGCCAAACTCACCACGAAAGGAACGCCTGAAAATCCACTCACAACCTGGTTGGAAGTAGGACTTGTGATGGAGATGACTTGAGCCTCCGACGCCGCTGCGCAAACCATCAGTAGTAGAAGTCGTCTCATGCCCTTTTCTAACATACGCGGTTTTTGCCAATGCAGCCGCCCGATTGCGATGAAGAACCAGGCCGCAATCCGAACAGTGCGGATAACCTATTGAATTCAGCGGCAATGATCGAGGCTCGATCGGACGGGGAGATCAACGAAAAAACTGGCGCCGTGCAGTGACTGGTTTGCCTGACCGCAGCAGAGATGCTCTAATGGGCAGGCATAGAAGACCCGATTTCTCAATCAATACGAAAGGAAGCTTCCATGGACGCGCCGTTGTCGATAACAATCTCGTAAACTCTCGACGCGCCCCAACTCGCAATCTGGATGTGCTGCGCGCCACGGCCGTGCTCTTGGTCGCTTTCGATCATCTGTTGGATAACGGGTTCCAATGGTTGGGCCACTCGGATGACATGTTGCCAGCCGCCGGCCGTCTGGGCGTGATGATCTTCTTCGTGCACACCAGTCTGGTTCTGATGCTCTCCATCTTCGTATGCGTGTCGGCGGATTCCACTTGGCGGCTTCATTCTATATACGCCGGTTCTTCCGGATTTATCCGTTGAGTGTTTTGACCGTCCTCGCCATCATGATTTTAGGCATACCTTACATCCCATTCCAGCCCTTTCGTCAACTGTCGTTCTTTCGGGTATTCTCCAATCTCGCATTGATACAAAACATCACCCGTGCCGGAGATGCGATGGGTCCGTTGTGGAGCCTTCCCTGGGAAGTGCAGATGTACCTCGTACTGCCATTCATATTCTTCGCTTTGCGGTCAGGCCGAGTGAGGATGGTAGCCCTCGCAGCGCTCGCGGTGGCCGCCATCGATGCCATTGGTGTTGGCAGGGGACATCGCCCCTTCCAGATGCTGGATTTCTTCCCATGTTTCATGGGAGGCGTCCTGGCTTATACCCTCCTGTTGCGCGGAGCGAAGGCCAGAGTGCCGGCTTTTTGGTGGCCGGTGACACTGCTGATTCTAGCGGCCGCTTATGTCAGCTCCGGTCTGGGGTACCCGGTCCGGAAGGTCTACTATCCTGATTGGATTACCTGTACGATACTGGGTTTTCTTATTCCGCAATTCCACGATCTGTCGGATAACATTCTAAGCTCCGCGGCGCACGCGGTAGCCAAGTACTCCTATGGCATTTATCTGTTTCATTTGCCCGCAATCTGGCTAGCCTTCGACCTCTGGCGGGGCATCGGACTCGTGGCTTCCACCGTGGTATTCATCGTCGCCACCGCGGTGTTATCCGTGGCCGGCTATCGCTGGATCGAAGAGCCGATGATTCAAATCGGGAAGCACCTGGCGGAACGAACCGAGTCCAGCAGACTGGTGTCCGCACGCTCGCCTTCTCCCGAGGTCACTTGACTAGCAGCCTGTGGCGAAAGTCCCGGCAGGCTGAAGCCCGCCCCACTTGGTTCCGCAAACTGTTGATAGATAGGCGTGGCGCAGGCGCTTTCGCCTGCGAACTGGGTGGTAGGGGACTTTTGCCATAGGCCGCTAGCTGGGGCGGCCTTCAGCCTCGTCCACGCGAAATCTCTTCCAGAACCGGTTCTGCGCCCGGAGCGGGAAGGCCGTCGCCGTTTGAGACTTTTCGCTTTCCGGCTGCCCAATCAAAGCTCTGCTTCATGGCATTGGCCAGGATCTCGACGTGCGGATATTTAAACATCCCCTCATGCCCGCCCGGCACGTAGTGAACCACTACCTCGTTCGACATCCTCTCGCGCCACTGCTCCGCCAGTTGCCAATGGCGCCCGGACGGCCTTTCCTTCGCCTGGATGATCAACACAGGCCCCGGATAGCCCGGCGCTTCGTAGGAGACTGCTGCGTAAAACAGGATGGGATCTAAATCCATGAGGCGGATGTCCACTTGTTGAAGACCCATTTCAAAAGACAGCCGCTCCCGCAATCGCACTACCTTGTTCCGTAGATTTCTGGCCCGTTCGAGCGCATATCGAAGCATCTCCTTCGGTTTGGCCCGCAGGAGAGTGGCTAGATGAAATAGCGCCTTCTGCACTTTGGCATTGAGGCGCGACATCTGCGAGAGCCCTCGGTTGTAGGCGGGATTCGGAGTGTCGATGATCGTCAACAACTCCACTGCTTGACCTTGGGCCATCAACTGCCGGCCCACTTCATACGCCAAGACACCGAACATACACCATCCGCCCACATAATACGGGCCCTGAGGCTGGAACTCCTGGATCGCGCCTACCACGTAAGCGGCCACGTCCTCCAGCCGGCATGGCGTCGGCAATTTGATGTTTTGAAGCTCCGTCAGATCGAGACCATAAAATGGCTGATCCGGACCTAGCAGCCGCGCCAGGGGCAGAAACAACGGGCTGGCTCCCAGACAAATGAATGCCGGCCGCGATCCCTGCGGCTTGAGCGGAATCACGCGGCAAACCGCGGAGTGCGTCTTCTGGCCCCGCAGCACGGCCGCCTGTTCCTCGATCGTCGGCGATTCAAACATTGTCGCGATCGACAATCTCTTCCCAAACTCCTTCTGGATTTGGCCCAGCAATCTTGTCAACAGCAGCGAGTGTCCGCCCAAATCGAAAAAGTTTTCCCGAATGCCAATCGGCCGATGATTTAACAGGGTCTCCCAAATGGCCACCAATTGCTTTTCGGTGGCTTCGCGTGGCGCCACGTAGCTATCGCTCTCCTTGCTCTCCACCGTTTCCGGAGACGGAAGCGCATGCCGGTTTATCTTGCCGTTCGATAGGCGAGGCATCGCGTCCAGGAACATGAATTGGGAAGGCAGCATGTATTCCGGCAGCGTCTGCTTCAAATGATCCTTCAGCTCCGCAATGCCGGGCGTGGCGGCTCGTGGAACGATATATCCAATCAACCGCTTGCTCGATTGCGTTCCTTCCAGAACCGTCACCACCGCTTCTTTCACCTGCGGGTGACGCTCCAGCGCCTGCGTGATCTCGCCCAGCTCAATCCGATACCCACGCAACTTTACCTGCTGATCGAAGCGCCCTTGAAACTCCACATTGCCGTCCGCCCGATACCGGACCCGATCGCCGGTTCGATACAGACGGGCGAGGCCATCGGGAGCGAATGGATCCGGCACAAATTTTTCGGCATTTAGTTCGGGGCGATTCCAGTACCCCAGGGCCACGCCATCTCCTCCAATGTAAAGTTCACCAGGCACTCCCCTCGGCGCCAGCCGAGAGTCTTCGTCCAGAATATACAACTGCGTATTCGCTACCGGACGGCCGATCGTGATTCGTTCATCGCCTGGCAGCAAACGGCACGCTGTGGACCAAATGGTGGTTTCCGTCGGCCCATATACGTTCCAAATGTGCTTGACTTTGCTCTTGAGCTGCCCGGCAAGCTCAACCGGAAACGCCTCTCCTCCACACAACGCCGTCAAGTTCGGATCTCCCTGCCAACCGGCGTCCAGCAGCAGTTGCCAGGTGGATGGCGTGGCCTGGAGGATGCTGGCGCTCCGCCTGCGCAGCTCCTCCACCAGCTCGGCTCCATCCATGGAAGTTTCCCGGCTCGCGATAGCGGTTTGAGCTCCGCAAAGAAGAGGCATCCAGATTTCCAGGCCCGCGATATCGAATGAAAGCGTAGTGACCGCCACCAGCACATCTTGGCTGCACACCGGGAGCTGCCGCATAAAACTGTACAGCAGATTAACGGCGTTGCGATGGCTGAGCTGAACGCCTTTCGGGATACCCGTTGAGCCGGACGTATAGATGGTGTAAGCCCGGGCCTCCGGGGTAATGTCCGCGCTAGGTATCCGCGGCTCCTCTCGCGCGATTTCCGGCCACTCCAGATCCAGGCATACCAGCGTCCCCTTGAATTGAGGACCCACGCTAGGAGCCAAAGAATCCTGCGTCAACAGGAGCGCCACCTCGGAGTCCGCAATCATAAACGCGAGCCGTTCCTTGGGATAAATCGGATCCAAAGGCAGGTAGGCCGCTCCGGTCTTCAAAATCGCGAGAAGACCGACTACCATCTCCACCGAGCGCTCCACAAAAATGCCCACCAATCCATGCGGGCCCGCGCCTCTTTTCCGAAGGTAATTGGCAAGCCGGTTCGCTTGGACGTCCAGTTCGCGATAAGTCAAACTTCGATCGCCAAACGATACGGCGATGTTGTCGGGTGTCTTCGCGCTCTGCTCTGCAATCAAATCATGGATCAACCGGCCACTCGGGTAATCGGATTTGGTATCGTTCCAGTCTTGAGTGAGTTGCCGCTTTTCTCCAGCCGTTAAGATGGATATGCCGGACAGCGGACGGTCGATATCGCAGGCTATCGATTCGAGGACGGTTTGGAAATGCCCCAACGTACGCTCGATAGAAGCAGGGCTGAAGCGTTCTTGCTCATACGCCAGCTTCAGGATCAAACTCGATTCGCCGTACCCATAGAGCGTAAGCGGAAAGTTAGTCCGCTCCAGCAGTTGGATCTCGCGCGGCCCCCAGGCGCCACCGAGCGACTGCATCTTGGAGTTCAGCAGGTAGTTGTCGAAAACCAGGATGCTGTCGAACAACGGAGTTCCCCGCGGTGCTTCGCTCCAGGACTGGATTGCGGCCAGCGGAGTGTGCTCATAGTCCCGCTGTTCGATGTTCGCGGCCCGAATCTCGCGAAACCAATCGTATAGTCGTTGGCCAGACTCGGCCCGAATCCGCAGGGGAAGGGTATTGATGAAAATCCCCACCATTTCGCCCGCGTGTGGACTGAAGCTCCGGCATGCTCGCGTCACTCCAAAAACCACGTCCTTCGACGCGCTCTGCTGGGCCAGTACCAATCCCCAAGCGCCTTGCACTATGTTATTGAGAGTGAAACCCTCCCGGGCCGCTATTGTCCTCAACGCCTCGGTTGCTTCTTTGCTAAGGCGCAACTCCATTTCCGCCCGGCCTGGGGTTTCACTGACGCCATCCAGCGCCGGTATCTGCGTTGCCGAACCGAAACCCTCGAGATGCTTCCTCCAGAAGCCCTCCGCTTTCGAATGGTCCAGGGTCTCCAGCCAGCGAATGTACTCGAAATAGGGCCGCTGCTCCGGCAGATTAACGCCGCTCGAAGTCCGCTCGGCCTCATATAAATCGAACAGTTCCCGCAGAACGATCGGGAAGGACCGTCCATCCATCACCACATGATGAAAGGTCCAAATGAATTTGTACTGCGAACTTCCCTGCCTGAAGAGAGTGAAGCGCGTCATGGGGGCTTGGTCCAGCGGAAATCCCGTGGCCCGATCCTCCTCCAGATACTCTTTGATTCGCGCTTCCTGCACCTCTGGCGCCAGGTGGCTTACATCTGTGACATCAAAGGCTGCTTCGGCCGTAGCACAAACATTCTGGACGGGTTGTGGCACGTTCTCCCACTGGAATCGAGTGCGAAAAACGTCATAACGCTGCACCAATGCCTGGCATGCCCTTCGAAGCGCGCTGGAATCAATAGCTTCCGGGAGGGTGCACACCAGTTGCTCTATGTCTACGCCGGATCCCGCGTTCCGCAGATAGTGAAACAGCATTCCCTCTTGCATCGAAGAGAGCCGGTAGGATGCGGGGACTAATTCTGGGCGCATTGGTATTTTCAATTATGACTCAAACGCGAAACCTGTCCAATCGGTACCCTACTCTCAGTACTCCCAGGACCCATAACCGGTAACATAAGGTTCCTGGGGCCGGCGGCACCGGGCGGATTGGCTCAAATGTCAGTGCCTTGTTAAGGGCAACACGGGAGTAACGCGCAGCGATTTTAGGTGGTGCGGAAACGCCGGTTGACTAGAATCCCTGTAGTGATGAGGGCGAATACCATCGCGGTGAACAACAACAACCAACCCCAATATTGCGTCGGATGCCGGAGAATCCGGATGAAGTGGCGGCCATAAAGATCCGCGACCAGGGCGATGGCTGTGTAGCGGACGGCCCGAGCGATGGCGACAACCGCAAGGAACCTGCCCGTGCGGTATTTGGATGCGCCCGCTACTGCGAAGAACATGCTGGTTGGAAAAGGGAAAGGAATAGCGGCGGAGGCTGCCAGCGTCCCGGAGCCCCATTTTTCAAATATTTTCAGAAGCGCGGATACGCGTTTGCTTCCGAACTTACTATTCAGGTAGGCCGAGCCGGCTTTGCGCGCTATCCGGAATGTTAAATATGCGCCGATCACTGAGCCCGCGGTTGCCACCGCCGCATATTCGTACCAGGGGTTTCGGTGCGTGGCGGCGAGAATCGCAATCAGGATATCCGGACCGCCGAACGTTGGAATGGGAGAGCTATCCAGCATTGCGAGGAAGAACAGCCCCAAGGCTCCCAGATGCCGGAAGATGGAGGTGAAGCTGCGTGCGCGAGGCGTTTGGAAGAAAGCGATCAACAAGGGCAATATAGCAATTTCGCGGCCCTTGACGGAGTTCATATTTCATGCTACATAGATAGCATGTCTACCGTAGACAATCTATCTGAACGGCTGGAACTGCTGCAAGGCACGCTGGAGGTGCTGATTCTTCGCAGCCTGCAAATGGGGCCTAATCACGCCTACGGCATCGGCCAGTTCATCGAACATCATTCCGCGAGCGAATTCCTGGTAGACAACGGCTCGCTCTACCCCGCTCTGCAGCGGCTGCTGCAGCGGAGCTGGATCACCGCGCAGTGGAAAACGTCGCCCAATTCGCGCCGCGCGAAGTATTACCGTCTCACTCCGCTCGGGCGCAAACAGCTTCTGGCGGCCACCTCGAAGTGGGAACGATTTGTCGAAGCCATGGGACGCGTGCTGGCGCCCAAAGGAGTTGGCCGTGCGTGAATTTTGGTCCAAGCTTCGCAATACGCTGACAGGGAGGCGGACCATTTCCGGCGATCTCGCGGCCGAGATCCAATCCAATCTGGAACTCGAAACCGACGACCGTCTCGCGCGCGGCATCCCGGCCGATCAAGCACGCGTCGAAGCCAACCGACACTTCGGAAATGCCGCCTTGATCAAAGAACGCGCGCAGGAGGCCTGGACCTTCCCGCGTTTTGAAACTTTCCTGCAAGATCTGCGCTACGGCCTGCGCGGTATTTTGAAAGCGCCGGGCTACTCGTTGGTGGTGATTCTCACGTTGACTTTGGGAATCGGCGCCAACTCGGCGATCTTCAGCGTGGTGGATGCGGTTCTGCTGAAGCCCCTGCCTTATCCTGACGCTGAGCGGCTGGTATGGCTGGGTGAAGCGCATGCCAAAGTGGAGGGCATCAGCGTTACGTGGGGGAATTATCGTTCCTGGAAGAAGTACAACCACACCTTCGAAGACATGGCCGGCTTTCAGTGGAATCATTTTACGTTGACCGGCCGCGATGAGCCGTTATTCACCAAGGCGATCCAAGTGGACAGAACCTTTTTCGCCTTGCTGGGAGCGAAGCCGCTACTGGGGCGAGTATTCACCGCTGAGGAGGATCGCGCCGGCGCTCCACGTACCGCCGTTCTGGATTACAAATTCTGGCTCAGCAAGTTGGGTGGCGACAAAGGCGTGCTGGGCGGCAAGCTCGATCTGAACGGATTGCCCTACCGCATCATCGGCGTGTTGCCGCCAGGACCGGATTTTCTGAATGGCCCCGTCGATTTTTATCTTCCGATGGGCCTGTTTCGAAGCGATTCAGAGCCTCGGACTCAACATGGCTCCATGCGCGTGCTGGCGCGGCTGCGGCCGGGCGTAACGCTTGCCGCGGCTGTCGCCGATCTGGACCAGATCATGCAACGGCTGGCTCAGGAAGATCCTGGAACGGAAAATGACCACCGCTCGAAAGGCGAGTTTCTGTTGAACGAGACAGCCGGGTCGGTTCGTCCCACCCTGTGGCTGTTGATGGGCGCTGTAGGTTTGATCCTGCTGCTGGCTTGCTCTAATGTGGCGAATCTTATGTTGGCGCGGAACGCGACGCGCTCGCGCGAGATCGCGATCAGAACTGCGATCGGCGCCGGACGGATGCGCTTGCTCCGGCAGGTTCTCACTGAAAATCTGTTGGTGGCGGCGATCGGCGGCGTGCTCGGGCTGTCGCTCGGTTACTGGGCGCTGCGGGCGTTGATTCTGATCGCTCCAAAAGGAATCCCACGGCTGGAAGAGGTCGGTCTGGATCTGCGGGTGCTGCTCTTCACCGCGGGCCTCACCATCGTCGTCGGCGTAGTGGTGGGATTAGCGCCGGTATTGACGGCCGGAAGAGTAGATCTCACCTCCGCACTCAACGCGGGCGGGCGCTCAGGCACCGACACAAAACGCGAACGATCGTTCCGGAACGTGCTGGTGGTTGCTGAAATCACTATCACGCTGGTACTGGCATTCAGTTCAGGTCTGTTGCTTCGCAGCTTGATCACGGCGCAAAATTCGAGCCCGGGATTCGTGCCGGCGCACGTGCTTTCTCTCGAGCTGGTACTTCCAGGAGCCAGTTATCAAAATCCACAGGCCATTCAAAATTTCTACGACCGCTTGCTTGACGGGCTCCGCACCATTCCTGGAGCCTCGGAAACGGGCGCCGTTTACTGTCCACCTCCCGCGGGCGACTGCGGCGATTGGTGGTATTCGGTGCTGGGCGCCCCTGTTCCAGCCAAAGATGACGTTCCGTTGTCTTTGTTCAACGTCGCCGGTCCGGGATATTTCGAGACCATGAAAATTCCATTGCGCGAAGGCCGGACATTTACCAGCGCGGATCGCGCGAGTGCGCCATTCGTGGCGGTGGTCAACGAAACAGTTGCGCGGCAGTGGTTTCCCAAGGAATCGGCCGTCGGACACGTCATCAAATACGGTGGCCCCTACATGCCGGGCGCGACATTCGAAATCGTCGGCGTGATGGGCGACGTTAAACAGGAAGGGATGGGAACCGTGCCGTATCCGGAAATCTACCGGCCCTTCGCACAGGACCCTCGGCAAGCCATGGTCGCGATGGTTCGCACCGCCGGTGACCCGAACTCTCTCGCGCCCGCCGTGCGGCGCTTGGTGGCATCCCTCGATCACAACCTGGCAATCCAGAGACTGCTGTCTGAGGAGAGCCGCATGGCCGCGACATTAGATCAGCGCAGCTTCGCTACGCTGCTGTTAGTAATCTTCGCGGGACTGGCCATGACCTTGTCCGCGGTGGGGGTCTATGGTCTGCTCAACTACTGGGTCACAGCCCGGGAAGAAGAGATTGCCATCCGCATGGCGCTGGGTGCGCGCCGTTCCACGATTCTAGCCTGGTCCGGCATAGCGGCATTAAAACTAATTGCCGCCGGGACTGTCCTCGGAATTTCTGCGGCGTGGGCCGTGTCGCATTGGCTGGAGTCGCTGGTGTTTGGCGTCTCGGCGCGCGACTTAACCATGCTCAGCGCCGCTGCGCTGGTGGTAATTGCAATCGCGACGCTGGGCGCGGCTCTTCCACTGGCGCGCGCCACGCGCGTGGACGCCGCGCGCAAACTTCAGCGCGCTTAATGCCTAGTAAAGCCAATCTGTGCGAAAATTGAGAAACGGTCACAGGTTGCTCCTGGTCTGAAGGAGGGCCAAGGGGTCGCTGCCTCAATTTACATAAAGATGCTGCTGAGCAGAGAATTTATCGCGTACCTGTCCCGACAACTCGTAAAACGGATGACGCCCCAGGTCATCGAAACCACTGATCCCAATTCAGCCACCGAAATGATCAGCCATGTTATAGAAGACGAGCTGCAGGTGGAGGATCGGCTGAACGATGAGGTCCGCGAGTTACTGAGCCAGTACAGCGAATATATGCGGCGCGAAGGCGTCAGCTACCAGGAGATGTTTCGGCGCATCAAGAACACCCTGATTTCGCAGCGCAAGGTAATTCGCGCGGCCGGCCGCGATACGGGCGACAATATGAAGCTTTCCCGTGACAAGGTCAACGATATATCCCACAAGCTGGTCACTTCTTTCCGTAAGGCGCGCGAGTTTCGTTTGAAGAAGGATCCCAACGACGTGCGGCTGGAGATTGTCCGCTCCATGACCGAGCTTTTGTCGATGGAAGAAAAAGTGGACCGCGCGGCGCGCACCAAGATCCGCTCGCAGAAAAAGGAAATCCCCGAAGGCACCGAGGAGTGGGACCTGCTGCACCGTCGCTATTATGCCGAAGAGTTGAAAAAGTTCGGCATCGATCTTGGCAGATGACCACGCTCGTCGTGGTGGGCAGCCTCAACATGGATTTCGTGGTGACGGTGGACCACCTCCCCGCGCCCGGCCAGACTGTTCTCGGCCGCAATTTCCAAATGATTCCCGGCGGCAAGGGTGCGAATCAGGCCGTGGCCGCAGCCCGGCTGGGCGCGAACTCAGTAACGGTGCGGATGGTTGGACGCGTTGGTTACGATGTCTTCGCCGATCATTTGAAAGCCAGTCTCTCCGCTGCCGGTGTGGATGTCAGCGCAGTTCATGCCACTCGCTCCCAGGCCACCGGAGTGGCGCTGATTTCGGTGGACACCACTGGGCAGAATTCCATTGTGGTCGCGTCCGGCGCCAATCACGCGCTAGCGGCGTCTGAAACAGAAGCGATGCGCTCCGTTTTTCGTGGCGCACGCTTCGTGTTGTTCCAATTGGAATCGCCGTTAGATACCGTCGCGGCGGCGCTGAAGCTGGCGCGGGCGGAAGGCGCACGAACCATTCTGGATCCGGCACCGGCCGCGCCGCTATCACCGGAATTGCTCGCGACCGTCGATATCCTCACTCCGAATGAAACCGAAGCGTCGTTATTGCTGGGTCTAAAGCCGGGACGCGTTTCGACGTCCGAAGCAGCTGGGCTGGCTCGATCGTTACGGGAGCGCGGCCCGAAAGCGGTCCTGCTGAAGTTGGGCGATCAGGGCTGTTATTACCTGGACGGCAAACTGGAGCTTCTCAGCCCGGCGTTTCCGGTGGTTGCTAAGGACACAACCGCCGCCGGCGATACATTCAACGCAGCTCTGACCGTGGCGTTGGCGGAAGATCGGGGAATAGAGGACGCGCTACGGTTCGCAAACGCAGCCGCTGCGATTTCGGTGACGCGCATGGGGGCCCAGGCGTCCGTACCGGCGCGGGCAGAAGTGGAGGAATTCCTCGCGTCCGGCCGCTAGCGTCTGTACAGAACGAATTGGCCGTTTTCGTAGGTCGGCTGCCGGTCCGTCAAACGGTGGCTTGGAGAAAGCACAAGGTAATCAACTCCCAAGTCCTGCAATCGGCCGATCTCCGAAGGGTCGAAATGCAGCGCGTTGGTCGCTTGCCAGCGCTGCCACCACTCGCGCGCCAGCGGCTCACTGAAATTCATCTGTCCACCGGATTTCCAGTCGACATAGACGGCACGCCGGCTCTCAGCGCGAAAAATGCTCGGATCGGCGCCGCTTCCGGCATCGCCGAAGAGAAACACCGCGTCCTTGGGAGTTTGCGCGCGGGCGAACAGGGCTAAATCTTCCAGGCCAGCGAGGTCAGGGTGCGGATAGTTCCGGACGTGCGCCAGGTAGGGCAAAGCGAAACTCGGTGCTATCGCCGCCGCGGCCAACAACGCCGGCGCGAAACGAAATCGCTCCAGCGCAAGCGCGCCACATAATGCGATAGCTAGCGCAAGTAACAACAGAAGATTGCGCGCGGAGATGGAGAAGACGGGCACCGCCGTTGGAACCTCCAGCACCATCACAAACCAAATTACGGATTCAATCCGGCGCCTTTGCTCGGCCGCGCGAATGCCTGCCGCCGCGCCCAGGATCACGGCGAATGCAGTTAGGAAAAGAAGCGCACGCGCCGGCTGAAACTGTGGAATCAATCCCCATTTCAATTGGTCGAGCAGAATATACGAAACGGGCACGCTTAGGATGCCGAGCGCCGGCATGCCGATGAGAAAAATGCGCGCAGCTTTGGGCCGCACTCTCCAGAACGCGAGCATGGAGACCGCGCACAGCAGCACGTACTGCCAGATCAGCTGGACCGGCCAGGTGGAGATCCAGTTATAGGAAGCGCGCATGCGTTGCAGCTTCTCCAGCTGGGGACCGACGCGCGTGAAAAATGCTTGCGGCTCGGCCGCTCCCGGCTGCAACCGTGACGATACGAACAGCATTATGATGCCGGCGGCGAGCGGCCACAGGTCGCGATAATCGCGGTGCCGCAAGACAAGCCACAAATAAACCGCCCAAAACACCCACACCGTGGGTGGATGGTAGAGGAACGCGAGCGCGGCCACGATGTCCGCCCACATCAGGTGGTTCTGCGCCGCAAGTCCGACTGCGAGAAAGATCAGGCCCACGGCAAACGCGCGTGGCACTGGCTCATATTCGAAGGTAAGCACCGCGGGCCCGGCGATGGTCGCTCCCAATGTGAAGAAGGCCGCCACCACTAACGCCTTTCCCCGCGCCAGTGGAAAAGAGAGAGCCAGCAGATACACGCCGAAAATCTGGAGCGCGCGGAACAAGAGCTGCTGGGCTGTTAGCACCGCTTGAAAAGAACTATGCGTGAGCCAGCGGAGAGCGATGGCGATTTCGTCGTACAACGTGTACGCCAGATGCGGCTTGGGCGCCACCAGATCCCGCGTGAGCGCCGAAGGGTCCCAGATGTGTTCCAGCATCGGCACGTAGATTTGCGTGTCCGATCCTAAATAGGTGTGGCCGGGAAACTGGAAATAACTGAGAAGCGTAAGCGCGATGATCGCGGCGCCGATCGCGAGCCGATCGCGCATCAATTGGTGGGCGTCTTATCCAACTGCTGTTTGGCCCAGATTCGATTGGGATTCAGCTCCACAGACTTCGCGATGGCTTTGTGCGCTTCTTCCGGCTGGTTTACCTTGCGGAGTGCCACTCCGAGCCATAGATAGGCATCCGCGTTCTTGCCATCCAGCTCAATGGCCTTCCGAAAATCTTTGATAGCCAGCTCGTAGCCGCCGCCCAGGGCCGCGGGCAGATAATAGTTGCCTACGCCGTGGCTCAAATAATTGATGGACGACTTGGGGTCCAGCTCAATGGCCTTATTGACCGCAGTGAGCGCGCATTTGCCGTACTTCAGGCCGGCCAAACCCATACCAGAGATCATTTGGCCGCACAGTGTTCCAAGGATGCGCTGATACTCAGAGGAATCGGCCTTGAGCGCAACGGCGCGTTCGGCGGCGTCGATGCCCGCTTGCGCAGCATTTTTGGCAGCGGCTTTGTCGTGCGTCTCAATGGCCACTTCCGCCGAGTAAGATTCAGCCAGCGCTAGCCGATATTGAGCCACTGCATCCTTGGGATCTTTTTCCGCCTGCGGTTTCAGATCGCCGACCACTTTTTCTAGCGCTGCTTTGTCCTGACGATCGCGCGCTTTGATCAGGTCGCTATCGTTGAATCCGTTAATAGCAAATAGAGCGGGGAGAAGCAATAATGACTTCATCATCTACAATTCTACAGCGCCGGCCGCGCCGCGGTAGTGTCTCAGTTTGAATTTCTGAGCGCAGTCCGTCGGGCGAGTCGCGCGATTAAGCAGGAACGTACGTCAACCGAATCAAGTCATCGGCGATTAAATCGCTGGCCACCAGGTGGAGCGGCGGCCGGGTGCCGGCGAAGAATGGCTTGCCACCACCAAGCACGACGGGGCGGAGGTAGAGTCGATACTCATCGATAAGACCGGCCTCGGTCAGGCTTTGCGCCAGGACTGGTCCGCCAACGTGAATCTCGCCAGCCAGCTCAGCCTTCAGCCCGCGTATCACCTTCTCGAAGTCATCCGCGACAAGCGTGGCGTTGGGGCCAGCAGACTTGAGGGAACGCGACACGACCCACTTCGGCTGGCTCCGCCACGCCACCGCGAAGTCGCGATCCTCCGCGTCCCAATCAGGAAGATCTTCGTCCCAATAACGCATGATCTCGTACATGTGGCGACCGTAGACGACTCCCGTCAGGCCACGCACCAGCTCGATGAAGTGACGGAAGGCCGCGGGCGGAGGCGGCCCAAGCTTCATGTGGTCGACGTAGCCATCGAGGGACTGGCTCAATCCGTAGACAAGTTTTGCCATGCTGCAAATCTCCCTCCCACGTTCTTCAGAATAGCTTGAGCCGACTGTCGCGCGGAGGTGAGGTTGAACACTATCTGCGCGCCGCATTGTCGGTGTGGCCAATAACCCGAGGTCCGCCCCGCTTCCCCAATCCCGAGATTGAACCTGAGACACTACCGGCCCTGGATCAGAATCTGCGGGTGGAACGATTTTCAAAATCACCCCAAAAGGCACGCTGACGACGATATGCAGCTTTTGCTCCCAAACCTTCCCGGCATGCACGGGACGGCCAGGGTCCCGAGGAGGGACTCGTCCAGGTAACGTGGGTTTGGCCGGCAAGATTCCGCGGACCGATCTGACCGGAGTGGCCAGCCTCGTCGGGATAACGACGAATGATTCGCGCCAATTCTGGCGACTGGGCATGAATTGTATTTAAAGTCACCGATATAGCTCGCTCGCGACACTATACTGTTCTTACGGGACAAAGTGGATTGAATGGGAACGGCCAACCTTCTGCCAGAACCTGCCCAGTTTTAGACTTATGCGTCTATGAATTATTTGATTTCGGGCGCGATATTGATCTTGTCGGCAGCGAGTTGCGGACCGTTGGGCGCCATCCCGCCTGGAACAATACCGTGGGATGGCGCCCACGGCCTCGGGGCCGAGTACGTCGTGGAGACATGGGGAACCGCCAAAGGCCTGCCACAGGGTTCGGTGCTGGCGCTGACGCAAACGCACGATCGGTATCTTTGGCTGGCAACGTTCGGCGGACTGGTCCGATTCGACGGGCTATCGTTTACCACTCTGGACGCCAGCACGAAGCCCGGAATCGGGAGCAACCGCATTATTGGTCTTTGCGAAGACAGTCAAGGCGCCCTTTGGATCGGCACTCAGGAAAGCGGCCTCATCCGTTACTACAAAGGTGAAACAAGGGCATATACCACTCGCGATGGACTTCCCAGCGACTACATTCGAGCGGTCAACCTGGATGAGGCGGGAAATCTCTGGGCGGCTACTTGGAAGGGCCTGGCCACTTTTCAAGCAGGCCATTTCAAGGCTTACGTTCCGAGCCGCGAGCTGAGCGGCCAAGACATGCTCTCGCTCGCCCGCGGCCGTGACAGCTTGTGGATTGGGACCAATGGCGGAATCGCACGGTTGCAGCGTGGCCGGGTTAGCGAGTTCCGCCCGACACAAGCTGCCGTCACATCTCTGTACGCGGATCAATCGGGCACGCTGTGGGCGGGAACCAGTACCGGTTTGTGGCGTTTCTCCATAGCCACGCCGATCCCGGGAATGGCAATCCGGCAGTTGCGCGGAGAAATCCGCAGCATCTTCGAAGATTCCGGACACAGCCTGTGGGTCGGCGCCAAGGACGGCTTGTGGCGGCGGCGGCCCAACGCGACTTCCTGGATACGATACGGAACCGCCGACGGACTCACCGAGGATTATATCCGTTCCGTCACAGAAGATGCGGAAGGCAACCTGTGGATCGGAACGAACGCCCGCGGATTGAATTGTCTGAAGAAACGGCAAGTGAGAATGGTCGGAGTAGGTGGGCAGCTTCCGGCGGACAACGTGGTCCCCGTACTCGAAGACCTGAACGGCATCATGTGGTACGGACTCACCTGCGGAGGACTCGTTCGCTTCGATGGCCGGTCCTATCGAATCTATGGCACTGCGCAAGGCCTTCCCGACCTCTGCGTGTGGTCTCTGGCGGAAGACACGGATGGCTCCCTTTGGATCGGCACCCGAGGCGGACTGGCCCACCTGGCGCACGGCGCGATTCACAACTACACAAGTGCGCGCGACGGTCTCTCGGATAACTGGGTTACTTCGATTTATCGCGACCGCAAAGGTACGTTGTGGATCGGAACCGGCGACGGACTGAACGTCTTCGACGCTGGAAGGTTTCGCATCTACCGAAAGCGCGACGGCCTGGTGGAAGACGAGGTCCGCTTTCTGACCGAGGATAGTTCGGGAGCTCTCTGGATTGGCACCACGGGCGGAATCTCGCGGTTCGCGAGTGGAGTTTTCACCAACTATACGCGCGAATCCGGACTGCCGCACAACTTCGTCCGTGCCATCCACTTCGATTCCGATGGAGCCGCCTGGATAGGCACCTACGGAGGTGGGCTCGGACGTTTTAAAAACGGCCATTTCACAACCTTCAATTCCCACAACGGCCTGCCGGAGAACATCGTATCGTGCATTCTGGAGGACGCGGCCGGCGACTTGTGGCTTAGCGGCAATCGCGGCATTCACCGCGTCAGCCGGCGCGAACTGGATCGCGTTGCCGAGCATGGCGGCCAGATCGCGTCAGCCCGTTCATTCGGCGTGTCCGAAGGGATGCGGAACCGCGAAACGAATGGCGGCGCCAGTCCGGCCGGTTGGCAAACTCGCGGCGGTGCGTTGTGGTTCCCCACCCAAGAGGGTGTCGCCGTGCTGGCGCCAGGCGAACTGCGGACCAACCAGCCGCCCCCGCCCGTGGTGATCGAACAGATCCTGGTGGACCTTCAGCCCGTAGATCCCACCCGGGCGCTGGAACTGCCGCCCAGCGCGGCAGAGCTCGAGATTCGCTATACGGGCCTTAACTTCGCCGCGCC
Source organism: Bryobacteraceae bacterium (assembly GCA_050011295.1). GTDB lineage: Bacteria > Acidobacteriota > Terriglobia > Bryobacterales > Bryobacteraceae > Palsa-89. The sequence continues at coordinate 2,172 of JBEKJJ010000023.1, read as the reverse complement.
CGAGGCCGTGCGCTTCCGCTATCGCCTGGCTGATTTGCAGCGGGACTGGATCGAGGCCGGCACGCGCCGGTCCGCGTTTTATAGTCATCTGCCCCCTGGTAAATTCGAATTCCGGCTGACTGCGGCAAATGGCGATGGCGTCTGGAACGCGGCGGAAACCCGCCTGGCAGTGATCGTCAAGCCGGCGTTTTGGGTGACCTGGTGGTTTCGTTCCATCGTGGCCCTTGCGCTTGCCATGTCCATAGCCGGACTGTATCGAAGACGAGTCCAGGCGTACCGGCAGGCCGCTTTGGAACAGTGGAAATTCTCCCGCCGGCTAATTGAATCGCAAGAAACCGAGCGCCAGCGGATTGCCGCCGAACTGCACGATTCGTTGGGCCAGACCTTGGCGATTATCAAGAACCGGGCCCTCGTCAGCCTCACCGGACAGCGCGATGCGGTAAGGGCTTTTGAACAAATGGAGGAAATCGTAAACGCCGCGGATGAAGCGTTGACCGAGGTACGCGATATCGCCTACGATCTTCGTCCGTACCACCTGGATCGGTTGGGGCTCTCCAAGGCCATTGAGGCGATGATTGCGAATGCGGCGCGAGCTGCCACGATCCGGTTCACGGTTCGCATCGAGGACATCGATGGCGTGCTATCGCGCGACAATGAGATTTATCTTTACCGCATCGTGCAGGAAGCCGTGAACAACATCCTGAAACACTCCGGTGCGACCGAGGCGCATGCGAAGTCGGTGCGGCGCCCGGACGGCTTGTCGATGCTGGTCACGGACAACGGCAGCGGATTCCACCTGGCTGCGCAGGCAGAGCAGGCCGGTTTGGGACTTAGGGGCATGACCGAAAGGGCCAAGCTGCTGGGAGCCCATCTGACGATCCATTCGACGCCAGGGGAAGGCACCGCAATCAGCGTGACGGTAGCCGGGAGCGCCAGGAAATGACGGACGGCATCGGTGTCGTCAGCATCGTCATAGTGGACGATCACCCGGTGGTACGGCAGGGCTTGCGCACTATCATTGAAAAACAGTCCAGCTTCAAAGTGGTGGCGGAGGCCGGAGACGGCCGGGCCGCCCTGAAACAGATCCATGCCCTCAGGCCGAAGGTTGTAGTCTTGGATATCAGCATGCCCGGCCTGGATGGCTTAAGGCTTGCGGAGCAACTGCATCGGGAGTTGCCGGACCTCCTCATCGTTTTCCTCACCATTCACCGGGAACCTGAGTTTTTCGAGAAGGCTCTGGCGGTCGGAGCAAATGGCTACGTTCTTAAAGACACCGCCTTGGTCGAAATCGCTCAATGCATCGACGAAGTGGTGCGTGGGCGCTATTATGCCAGCGCGAGCCTGGCCGGATATCTGATGCAGCAGAAACGCGCCAGGAGTACGCCGGCAGGCGGCGCGGCCGGAATTTCCCAACTCACACCCACTGAGCGCCAGGTGCTCCTCCTATTAGCCGAATACAAAACCAGTAGCGAAATTGCCGGAATCCTGCATGTCAGTCCGCGCACGGTGGATACCCACCGCGCGAATATCTGCAACAAGCTCGAACTGCGCGGCCGGCACGCGTTGATGAAACTCGCCATCGCGCACTATGCCGACCTCCGCTGAAGCTCTACACGAATCCACGTAGTTAGTACCGAACTTCGCGTACGCAAAATACGCGGTTTTAGCGATAGTCTTCTCCCGCCGTACCAGATATGCTCTTTCTGAAAGGACGCGAGGGGGGAAGAAAAACGGCCTGCCTTAGCGCAAAAAAAACAAATATGCCAAACAACGGTTCTTGGAATTTAAGCGGATTCCCATGGAACACTGGTGCGAACGCAGCGTACTTCGATGGACGCGTCTTCTTTACCTTGGGGAACCGAAAAACCGGCTTCGCCGCCGGAAGCGCTACTTCAGATCTGGTCTTGAAAACCTTAGTACCGCTTCAGGCGCCGGCGCCTTATGTCGCGATGAATCCCGCGCCTCTGTTGGTATCCATACCGCCAGGCCTTGCGGCAAGTCCGGACCTGCTAGCCTTCCTGCCGGCGGGTGACGGCCAGACCCTGCAGGCCATCTATTATTTCTCGGTCCTGACTTCCGCCATGAAACCTCTCGGGGGGGCGGCGTCCGCGCTGGCGTTGGCCGGCTACAACCTGGTTTGGGTGTCGGCCTTCGATTATGGCATTGCGGTCG